>CANPHE010000001.1 GCA_947573795.1 uncultured Alistipes sp.
AGCGCGGCGATTCGGGGCGGCAAATGTTTCAATTCATAGATTTTCAGCGTATCTGCATCAGTCCGCATTCCGAAGAGACGATCCGTCATGTATTGCATATAGCAGTACATGGCTCGCCGGCCTTTGGGCGTATCGCTGAAGAGATAAGTTCCCTGCGAAGAGGTTACAGCCCGATAGAGCGGTGCATCGTCGGGCGCCGTACGGGCACAATGCGTCGTAAATCTCCGGTATTCGGGATCGCGCATCAGCTGTTCCCGCCGCCCTGCCGGAGAGTGGGGCGAAAGACCTTTCGAGAGTGCGAAAGCCGCATCCCGGAGCGAAACGGCCGGTTCGGGATGTATATCCTGCCGGATAAAAGCCGGAGCCAGCTTCCCGTAAAAATATTCGTTCGTCGTACCCCGGCGGGACGGAATCATTCTGCTGTCGGAAAAGGTCAGATGCAGCAGCGTGTGGTCGGGAACGACCGATGAACGGGAGCAGGCTGCAACCTGCTCCCGCACATAGTCTTCGAAAGACTGACAGCCGTTTTCGCGGACAGCGATACGCACGGCCTGCATCTGCGGATTCATCGTAACGAAAACACTCGCCGGAACCTTGCAGTCCAACAAACGGCTGAAAAAATCGGAAATTCGAGACATGGCTCTTTAAGAATCAAAAACAGTATTATGCTTATCCCAGTCCGGGATATAAACGGCATCGGCTTCGATCACCGGGCAGCGGATAATTTCCATTTCTTCTTTATAGACATGGCAACCCGCAAACAGCGATGCGATAAGCACGGCCGCTGCTGCAAGAAAGCCGCACGCGACGGCATATTTGATTTTCAGTCTGTTCATAAGTTCGATTGTTAAGTTCGGTTTTTTTCGGTATTCCTCATAATCCACGGAGTGGAACAGCGGCTTGCGGTTGCACCAGTAGGCCAGTTGCCATCGCTCCCGCGAAAAGGTAAAAATCTTCGACATGTATACTTTGTCGTAACATACCTTTGCAGGATCGGCGAATTCCACCGTATCGCCCTGTCTCTGGTGCCATGCCGAGAGTTTCATCAGCGCAAGGTTCGGGAAGTTGTGCCCGTCCACATCCACCAGTCCGATCCGTATGGCTATTCTTTTAGCAGTTCTGCAATTTCGGGATCGAGGTTTGCGCGATACTTCATGCGCTCATCTAAGCGGCATGCTTCGAGGAAATGGCAGCGGTCCTCTTCCTTGCGTCCCAGCCGCGAACAGGCGATGGCCCGCAGGTACTCCGTCACAGCATCTTTCGGCATCGCGGCCAACAGCTCCAATGCCTGCTCGTTGTGATCCATCGACAGATGAGCCACAACCGTGTTGCGATCATTGTAGTCGTTAAGAATGTACAGGGCTTTGGCGTATTTGCGTTTTTGCAATAGCTCCACCCCGCGGGCATAGACCGTATCCAATTCCGTCGTGTGAATTGTGTCCTTGACCATTCCTTTACGACGCAGATTGTAGCGGAAGTTCACGGCCCGCAGCTGCGGATAGATCACCGAGCGGATATAGGCATACTCTTGGGGGAACCGCTTCCGGATGGCCTGCTCCCTGCGGTCGGGATTCTTCTCCCGGGCGATCAGTTCCAGAATAGCGTCGCGGTTTACGATGTCCCGGTCTGTTCGGATGCGGTTCGTCAATTCTGCCCAGTCTTCAGCTACCCACCGTACGGTGAGCATTGTGTCGATACTTCTGCCGTATCGGCGGACAAGGTAGCGTTTGAGAGCCTCCGCCCGTCCTTGGGAAAGACGGTCGTTGAAAGCGTAGGCTCCCTCCGGAGACGATGCTGCCGTCAGTGTGACGGTATCGACGTAAAACTCCTGCTGTTCGACGATCTGCCGCATCAGGCCAGAGATCTTGTCCAACTGCCGCCGATTGTCGCCCAGCGTATCGACCACACGGGTATCTCCCACGAAGAACTGAATGTAATTGCGATCCTCGACCGTTACGAACTTATCGATGACCTTAATACGATACCTCGGCAAAGTATCTACGAAGGAGAGCATCGAGGAGACGACGTAGCTTACGTATCGGCCAACGAGTCGAGCCGTGCGTTTCGGTAGGGAAACTTCACGAAGCGGTTGAAGGCCGCCTCGCGCCTCACGGTGTCGGGCCGGAAACGTTCGACGTAGGTTTCATATTGCCAGTAGCCGGACAGTTCCAGCGAACAGTTGTCCGTCAGGGCCGCTTCGACCCCGACGTTCAGCGTCGCGCTGCACACCGCAAGGGTGTTGGCCCTCACCGCGAAAATCTGTTTACGGCGTATTCGACCATTCCGTTCCCGGATGCCGTGCGGGAGAAAGCCGCTTCGTAATCGGTCACGGAGTAATCAGTATAGTCAGTTCCGAGATCGAGCGTCGCCGAGGCGCATCTTTTCATCCGTTACGGAGATACGGTAGGGATTCTCCCCGACGACCTCGGGACGGATACGCAGCGAGTAGGTACCGTTTCCAGGCACAGTGTAATTCGTGACGAGCCCCCTGTCGTCTATCAGATTCCGGAACAGGGTCGGCGTACCCTCGACCTGCACGGTATAAGTCCCGTCGTAGTCATCTTGTGCAATGGTGAAGTCCACGCGGGCGCGGTCGAGCGCCGCCAGTTCGAACTTGTCCTGCGTGAAGGATACCCGCAGCGGTTCGCGGACGTAGTTCGTTCGCAGCACCCGCTCGGCATGCAGCCCGCTTTCATCGGTCAGGACGAGGCGCAGCCGCACATCGCCTTCCCGTTGCTGCGTGTAAGCGATCTCCACGGTTCGGTCCCCGTCGCCGGAGAGAAACGGATAAGGCTCCCCGAAGACGATCGGCTCGCCGTCCAAGGTGGCATTGCCGTCGCCTTCTTCCCGCTCGCAGGTCAGAAAGCAGGTGCTCCGGTCGTTGTTCGTGCTGACGACCCGGAGCTGTGCCGTGGCGGTTCTGCCGAGCGCATGACGTTCGGCGAAGGGCGTCACGGACACTTCGGTGGTCGAAACCCGCCAGTCCACGGTATTGCGCCCCAGAATCCGGGCCTCGATGCGGTAGACCCTGTTGCGGGCGATGTTGAAGTCCGAGGTGTCATTCTCTCCCAAATAGATGCGGTAGACGACGTGCAGGCCGTCCGCCTCGCCCTGCAAGTTCTCCGGAAGGTAATAAACGGCGGAATAGCCGTCGCTGTTCGCCGGGGCGGCTTTCGTCGCCGTGCACTCTTCGGCTGTGGCGATGCGGCCTTCGTCGAAGAACGCCGTGAAGCGCGGGACATTGCACAGACGTACGGAACGTATGGAGAGCGCACTCCTGAAATCGGCCGCCACGGTTCGCACGAGCTCGACACCGATCTGTGTCGTGCCGCGCACGGTAAACGTCTGCATGGCGGACATGGGAAGTACTCCGGAGTCCGTTCCGTCAGGGTTCCATACGCAGCGCAACGCCCGTACTTCGGCTTCGGGCAGCAACCCGGTATCCGTGCCGAGGTTGGCGACGGCATAGAGGGTGTATCGGCCGTCGGGAAGCTCCAGCGAGACAGTGCGCTGCGAGGCGGCGTACATATGCCGGGGCGAAGCACCGTCTGCCGGAAAGAGATAGAGGTTGATGTCGTCGAGGCGGGTTTCGTCCGCAACAGCCCGTGTGCCGGACAGAGCGTCGCAGGAAAAAGAGAAGGTTACATGCCGGGATTCGTAAACCGGCGGAGTGCACACGTACACCTTGTCCGAGCAGGCTCCGGTGAAAAGCAGCATTCCTAAAAATATATGGATGTAGGTTTTCATGGCTATCTGATATAAACGTAAATAACGCTGGGATCGTCGTTCGGAGAGAAACGGCTGCGCTCCTCGCAGTTCAGGACCCCGATATGGTCGGCATTCCGGCATCCGCGCACGAACAACCGGGGTGTAGTTCATCGCGCTCCGAGACAGCTATAAAAAAGCGTTTCATGGAAATATCCACAGACTATTTTACTCCTTGATACATCGTACGGGGTTGGCCTGACAACGCAGTTCGCTCGTCGTGCGGCATGTTCCTGCCAAATAGATCGAGGTGCAGGATACGCCATCGAAGAATGCCGCACCCCGGTCGAAATTCCAGAAGTAAGGCGTATTGGTATAGACCTGTCCGTATGTCCCGGCGCCGGAGTAGTTGTCGCCGTCGAACGTCCCGCCCGCAGGATAGCGCGCTGTTCTCGTCCCGCTGTATACGATATTCACACAGTACGGAAGCTGTGTTTGCGACATGGCGATCCCGTCGAAGTCGCAGGCGTCGGGAACCCTCCATCCGGGAGGACAGGGATCGTAAATCGTCTTACGGCAGACTTTGCTCACGGCATTTCCTTGTTCGGTGGTGTTTCCCCAAAGGTTGTGATGACTTCGGAAAAGCCAGTCCAAAACATCCTCTTCGGAGTCGTCCACTTCATAGTCGGCCTTACGGATGAAGGTCGTGGGATACTGCGTCGCCCATTCTACGCTCATCACCTCCCGGGCGTCCTGATCTTCGGGACGGATCGTTCCGTATGCATAGCTGTCGTGATAGATGAATGAGGCGGGTTTGGCATTGTTTGTAAACGAGGCCGGATACGGGAACGGGTCCTTGCGGCCCCACTGGTAGTAGAGTCCGCAGGCCGTGACTTGCGTATAGTCGGTTCCGACGGCACCCAGATTCCGGTCCATGAAGATGTCTCCGGAGCTGTATTTCTGCGATGACGACTCGGGATTGTAGTCCGTAACCCAGATGTGCCACGACCAAACGCATTCGCCCCGGGCGTCGAACAGTCCGATCAGCGCATTTCCCTGCTGCGTCCCGGTCCGGAAGCGGATGCGGCTGCCATATCGAACACGGATACCGAGCGCGGTACGGAAAGAAGCTGCACGGAGCGAAGCTCGATATCCGCGGGCTCGACGGAGATATTGTAGGAAACCTTCGCCACGCAGCGCCGGACCTCGACGGCAGGCAGGGCCAGGACACCGCCGGATGAAGAGTTTATCGTAACATCGCCTTCATAGGACATCGGAAGCACATCGTACTCGTCGGCATGCGACACGGTGAAATCTTCCGATGCCGGATTTTCACCCAAGTCGCGTCCCATATTGGCGGCAATACGTATCCTATAGCTGCCCGGCAGGCACTCGAAGCGCAGTGTCGCAGAGGTCTGGTAACAGTGCAGGACGATCTCGCCGTTATCATTGTAAAGATAGAAGTTCAGGTCCCGAATCGTTGCTTCGTCCGCACGGGTTACGGTCATCATGGAGTCGGGACGAACCTCCATTTCGACCCGAACTTTCGTCGGGCGGCAGCAATCCGCCTCATCCTCGTAGATGCAGCTGCACAGAATGCTCAGCGGAAGCAATAAGCTATAAAGAAATCGTTTCATCTTGTGTCAAGAAAAAGGGTCCCGCCCGAAAGACAGAGCGGAACCCGATGCAACGATACGGATTATGCTCCGAGATCGACATTCTGCGTTACGGGCGTCTCCCAGTCGGCGACAGTGACCGATACGACGCAATCCTGACCCACGAGCCCCGTGATGTTAGCCGCGATACGGTAATATCCGTTACGCAGGATCTCGCCCGCAGCTTTGCCCGTCAGTTCCACCGAATAGGTCACTTCCGAGCGGTCGTCCGAGGTCGAGGCATTGCCGTCCAGATCGTACGTGGCATTGATTTCCAGCAGGACGCGGTTGCCGGCAGTCAATGCACCGTTCTCGAAACAATAAAACAGCGCATTGTATTTTCCCGAAGCGGCGGCGGGCGTCTGCGTGTGGCTGAAAGTCATCGTTCCGGGCGTCGGAGTCCCGGCGACGACGAGCGACTGTGAGGCGGCTTTCGAGAGTTTTACGGAATTGACGGTAAGCGATCCGGAATACTTGTCGGCGAACGACGGGTCCACAGCGGCCTGGAATGCGATTTTGGCCACGGTGCGTTTGAGCGTGATGCCGACATTGGTCGTGGTGTTCACAGCTCCGATGGTCTGCGATTTTATGCCCGACATCACGAAGCCGCCAGAACGTTTGGCTGCGGTGGATACCTCGACGAAAGTTCCGTTGTAGGCGGCAGCGGAGTTCTCCACGAGGGCCGTAAGGGCCGCCCGGGTCTTGGCCGACGAAGCATCGTAGTTCGCCACAGCATAGAATGAACACTCCGTACCGGCCGCGGATTTGGGCAACGAGAAGGTCGCCGACTTTGCGACCAACTCGTCGGAGGTTAAATCTCGGCGAATGATGAGCGCTCCGCCGTTGTCGAAAGCGAAGATCGAAAGCGACGACAACGAGGACTCTCATGCTTCGGCCTTGGCCGACGAATCGAAAAATGCGCGGGTGCCTGGGATATCATTGGTAAGTGTAAGTGCGATACGTGCCTCGTCGGTGAAAGAATCGGGAGCAGAGACAATTTCTGTTTCCTTATTGCAGGAAACGAGTGCCGCAGCAAAAGCTGTGATGGCAAAAAGGAAGTTTTTCATGATGATTGAATTTTAATACAGCGATGCGCCATGCGTCGCTTTCTGCTGCAAATGTATAAGACAAAATCATTGAAAAGTATACTTTTGCTGGATGCTTCTCTGAAAAATCAAAAAGTTTTTGCAAGATAAAAAATATAATTAGCTGAAAAATAATGCGTTAAAGTTTTGCAACTGGAGAAAAACTTTCTGATTCTCTCGTCCTTGACAAGCCTCCGCACTCTTTATCCCAAGTGTCTTTCAACGATCTGTTCATAGGCTTTTTTCAATTTATCCAAAAAAGGAGTTATTGCCGTACAACGTCTTGGCATAGACATCGTTGATCGTTATATGGAATATATCGGTCAATACACGGACAATTTCGATAAAACGAGCCTTATGATCACCGAGCATGACAACTCCGCTTTTACGAATGGCAACAGCAAGCTCCAGCAATTCCTGCTGCGTTCCAATCCATAACAATTCACCATCCTGGCAGGATAACGGAGGCGAATAGTCATGTCCCGAGACATATGCAATATTAATTTCGCAGTCGAGAATATGCATAACTTTATAAATAAAGGTCGTCCTTAAAACATTATTTGCATACTGATTGAACACGGGATGAGATAGTACGTCAAATTCAATCCTGCCGTAATACAGTATTCTCAATATTTCATCCAGGTCGTTGCAATTAGCGATCATTTCAGTCATCATCTCTATAGATTCTTTGTAAGCTTGAGTTAATTCTAATAGATTCGATTCATTATGGGATAGCAACGCATATATACGGGTGTTGATAAGCGTTTTCATAAATGTAAAAATTATTGACTGAAATGGAATCGTTGACCCACAGATAGAGGTTCGAGGTCGCCGAACCGAAGTGCGCGACGGTCCGTTGTCCCGACCACGACGCCGGAATCTCCACTTCGCGACGGTAGGAGCCCACGTGGTTCTCGCGGACGGGGACGTAGGGCGGATTGTTCGCAAATTGTTCGCGCCACGGATAGCCGATGTTGACGTACTGCGGATCGCCGTAGCCGTTCAGCTCCCACAGCCCCGGAACGGGCATCGTGCCCCACGAGCGGTCGTCGAAGTCCGTGCGGAAGAAGTCCGCGGGGCGCTGGTCGGCGTTGCGGACCCACAGGAAATTCCAGGTTCCGTCGAGCGTCAGAAAACGCTCCGACGAAGATTTGTCGCCCGTGCGGGCGGCCTCCGGGGATTCGTAGGCGAAGAACGAGGCCCGCATCGGCAGGCGGTTTACAGCGTTCACCGAGGTATCCTGCCACTCCATGAAAGTCCGGGCTGAAAGATTTGCGGTAGCTATAAAAAGTAGAATAAAAAGATAGCCTTTTTCATTATTTAAGCAATTGATAAATATCAGATATTAAATCATATACGATCTTATCAGCTTTTCAACCGGCAGACAATGTTTTCACCGACACTTTGTTCTGTATGGCCGACAGGGTCTTGGCCGTACTTGGAACTACATCTTGTACAAACTCCCCGAGATCGACTCAATATGCTCACTTATTTTCGACAGTTATTTTGCATGAGGGAACGTCCAATACTTTCTACCACCTGTGGAATCGCAAAAATGAACACCCAGTCACATTTTCAGAAAAGTCCGTTTGCGATATAGAAAATAGAGAAACAGCCAGCAAGCGGTTATATATTCGACACTTAAAATTACGGGAGCTACTGTTTCATGACATTTCGACCGATACCTTTCAAAAAGAAATCGAAAATCCGTTCGAAATTCACAATCCGTTGTGTCAAATAGATCGTAATGGAGTTCAGTCCGATCATACGGAACGCAAAGGTCTGCGTTCATATATAGCACAGCAACAATGCCTCACGTCACGCCGATGCGTCCCAAGACACTGACATAGCGCGTATGCTCGGAATCAAGTCTGAAAATACCTCCGTAAACCCATCCGAGCACTACGAGGAAAATGACCCTGCGAAGGATTTTCGCATACATTTTCCCCGGGCTCATGTCGTTTTGCCGATGCTTGGTCCAAGAGAAAGGAAATGTCCGCTATGAAAAGGAATAACAGAAAAATCGTATCGTAATGCGTAAAACCGTTCCATTCAAGATGCCCCATTAAGGTCGCTACGGCATCTGTAAAACTACAGGGCCATAGTCCTGTACAGATAAGCCAGGAGAAACCCATGATAAAAAGCATGTCGAACCCTCGTAAGGCATCTAAGGATTAAAGTCTCGTTTGGTTGTTATTCATGCTCATTTTTATAAATTTTGAAACAATTCATAAGACTGTCTGCGTTTTGTTTCATGTATTCAGCACGTCCTCGCGGATCGCTCGATGGTGTCACTTCATAAAGAAATGGTCCATTGTAACCTGAGCGGACGAGTACGTCGATCACTTTCGGCCATTCTACGATGCCGCGTCCAGGCATCCAATGGCGTTCGTCAACGCCGTCGTAGTCTAAAACGTGGATATGAGCGATGTATGGAGCGAACCGCTCTGCGAATTCGTGACTCGACTCATTGAGCATGAGGTTCGTGTCGTAGCAGATTTTCAGTTCCGGTACGTTGGCTATCAACCACTCGAAATCGGCGCTGCTGTTCCCGAGGCATCCGCGCGGCAAGTTCTCCACAGCGACAACGGCGCCGTAGCGTTTCTTTACCAACGGGATGAACCGCCGCAACATTTGACCGAGTTGTGTCAACCGTCGGGGTCGGTCCTGGCCCAAAATCCGTGCTTCGC
Source organism: uncultured Alistipes sp. (assembly GCA_947573795.1). Lineage (GTDB taxonomy): Bacteria > Bacteroidota > Bacteroidia > Bacteroidales > Rikenellaceae > Alistipes. The sequence continues at coordinate 9,136 of CANPHE010000001.1, forward strand.
TGCTTGGATGCACGACCACGACACGGAACTTTCCAATCTGAGCGCAACGGTCGAGTATTTCGGGCCAGTTTTTTAGGGTTGCTTCGCGCCATTCGGTCCGGTCATCCGAAAGATCGTTAGGACTCTTTTGGGTAAAGGGCAGGCGTATTGACCAAATTTTTAACCCAGATCCCTTCATGGCAGCATTGAATCGATCTATCCATGCATCGTATTGTTCCTCCGTACCGTCGGACAGATGTCCGGCCCACACTTCGATCCAATGGATTCCGTATCGGTCGTACGCTTCGCGGTAGGCCTCGGGAGTTATCGAATGGATCGCTCCGTAGACGGGTCCCACTTCATGCAACCGTTTCTGACCGCATACGGTAGTTGGGACTGCCAATAGTCCCAACAACATCCATTTTCAGACATTCATTGCTGTTGAAAAATATGAGTGGCGTAACGGTAGCCCATCGTGTCATACCGTTTGAACATGACGGCCACTCTGCAACGGAAATTTTCATAATCCCGCGGAGCAAGGCTCCACGCCGCATCCGAAAAGGCATCCAGACGTGGCAGTAACATATATTGTGCATGGCTGAAATCGGGGACATACTCCGTCCAAAGATTGCATTCTACACCCAGAATCTGTTTCAACTGGCTCTCCGTAAAATCCTCGCGGGGATTGAGCTGGTATGCCTGTTCGATCGGCAGCAGCGATCGGTGTGCGACGGGCTCCCGGTCGTAGTCGTCATCCTGATAATAGTCGAAATAGCAATGTTGGGCCGGACACATAATTACTGTATTGCCACGAGCTATCACCTCACCGGTACGCTGGTTGCCGTAACGCGACATTACGGTGGCGGTATTGCTCAGCCCTCCTTCGTAGATCTCGTCCCAGCCGATGATTTTGCGGCCGCGTGAACGAACGAACCGCTCCACACGGCGCATGGTGTAGCTCTGCAACTCTTTTTCGTCGGCCAGCCCCTCGGCCTTCATCCGGGCCTGACATTGCGGACACTCTTTCCAGCGATCCTTGGGACACTCGTCACCGCCGATGTGGATGTATTCCGACGGAAACAAATCCATCACTTCGTCCAGTACCTCTTCGAGAAACTCGAATGTCGTCTCTTTGCCGGCGCAGTAAACATCTTTGCTGATGCCCCATCTGCACCATACGGCATAACCCTCGCCTTTGCAGCCGAGCCACGGGTAAGAAGCGAGAGCGGCCATGGCGTGCCCCGGGACTTCGATTTCAGGGATGATCGTGATGAAACGCCGAGCGGCATAGGTGACAATCTCCCGGACTTCATCCCGGGTATAATAACCCGCATGGGGCGTATTGTCGGGTGTAAGCGTCCGTTTGACGGTCGTATAGGGGCGGTAGCTGCCTGTTCGGGTCAACTCGGGATATTTCTTGATTTCGATCCGCCATCCCTGATCGTCGGTCAGATGCCAATGGAACGTATTGATTTTGTGCATGGCCAGCAGGTCGAGCAGTTCCTTTACCTCCCCGACCGTGAAGAAATGGCGAGCCACGTCGAGCATCATGCCCCGCAGGTCGAATGCAGGGGCATCCTCGATCTCCACGCAGGGAATTTGCACGGCTCCGGCTCCGGCCGCTGCGGTCAGGTCGGCGGGACAGAGCTGGAGCAGGGTCTGGCAGGCGTAGAAGGCACCTGCGGGCGATCCGGCCGTAACGGTGACGCCCCGGGGCGCGACCTTCAGCTCGTAGGCTTCGGGCCGCATCGCAGGCGAAAGCGAGAGCAAGATGCCTTTTTCGCGGCGTACGTTCGAAATGGGGAGTTCACCGCCCAATACCGGAGCGAGGGTGCGGTTGAGCAACTCGGCGGCATAGACCAGTTCCGAAGCTTCGGCGATCAGGCAGATCGGGGTTGCGGCCCGTAGTGTGAAGACTTCGTCGCCGACGGTCATCCGGACCGGCTGCGGAATGATAGCGACGGACGGTGTGCGTTTGAGTGTGTTGCCGGCCTGCAGGGACGTTATCAGCAGGAGACAGAAGATCGTTGTCAGTAATTTTTTCATGTAGGCAAAGATATAGTGTGTTGTCAGAGTTCGTGCCTTTCCGGATAGGAAAACGGGGTCTCGACCCGCCAGCGGGCTTTGTAGATGCGATAATCGCGCATGAAGAAGAGCTGCATGCCCGAACTGAAATTCAGCACCTCCGGAGACCACCAACTTTCGATGGGACGGGTACAGACGGTCGTATAGCCGAAAGGCCCTGTCGAGATACTTTTGATGGCGTGCTGCTGGAAGCACTGCGTTTCGACGGCCGTGTCCGTGGTCGGGTCGTATCTGAAACAGCGGGAGTTCGTGGAGAGCAGAAGCTGATCCGTACCGTAGACCGGTGTCAGGTCGTGGGCGTCGCCGCATCCCGCCGGAAGCGGGGTGCTCCGTACGAGCGTCAGTTGTCCGTCGGCATAGGCGTAGCGATGCATCGACTCCCCGCCGGCGGACCAAAGGCATCCGCGGCTCCGATCCCACACGACGTTGTGGGCCGATGCGAGTTCGGTCCTGCTCAGGAAGTCTTTGGCGTAACATCTGACGGTGTCGCATTCGTAGACGGTTAGATAACCGTCGCTCGAAGCGACGACGATGTTGTTGTCGGGCAACACTTCGGCCGAGTGCGGGTTGCCGTCGGGCTTGGCATAAAAGAGCACCTTTTTGTCCCGGATGCGAATCAGCGCCGCGCCGCCGCCTGAAGCCGTCACCAGCAGACACGTCCGGTTATAGACCGTGCGGGCTTCGTCCGGGAGCCGGAACCATTTCTGCCGGGAGGCCGGAATCGCCGAATCGGAGGCAGTCCATTTCCAGAGCAATTTGCGCGAAGGCTGGTCATAAATCATAATCGAGGCCGAAGCCTGTTCGGTGATGATCAACTGACGGTCGGAGGTGTCGATAGTCACCTCCGTGAAGCCGCCCCCGTTGTTTTCGCCTTCGCCGGGAAGCACGGGTTCGTCCTTTGAGCAGGCGGCCAGCAGGACCGTTGCGAGAAGAAGTGGCAAAGTTCGTTTCATAGTCTTTGTCGTTTTACGGTTTTCGTTCATACGGGGAGCCCGAAAACTCCCCGTATGACGAAAGGTCCGTGCGAACCGTTATTTTATCTTGATGCAGCGGACGGCCATGCCTTGGCAGATCGCATCGGCGGCCCGGGCGTCCCTGAAATCGTAGAACCGCTGCGCTTTTTTCTCCGTCGCGGAGATCGTCGATGACCACAGGAAGGTCACACGGCCCGGATAGCGCAGCAGGGCGCTCCAGGCTCGAAGTCCCGAGCCGGGGAAGTTGTAGGTCGTGCCGTTGTAGACGATGACCTTGCCGTATCCGCCCGCCGTCGGATTGGAGACCGACGCTCCGCCCGCTTTCATCAACCCCATGATGTAGGTCGCCAGTTCGTCGTCCGTCGGCACACGGTAACCTGCCGGGCAGGGATCGTAGTTGGCCTTGGAACCCGACACGCCGCCCCAGAAATCTCCGATTTTCGCATTGCTGCCGCTCCAGCCGCCACTGTTGTAGGCGCCGTAGTAGGTGCACGGATCGGCGATGGAGGTCGCTTCGTCCATCGTTTTACCGACATGGGTGAATCCTTTCACCAGATCGCTGTTGAATACGTACCGGGCCGTCCAGACACGCTCTCCGGGGCCGATGCAGTCGAACGCCTTGGATTCGTATGCGTCTGCCGTCTGTACGACATTGGCACCCACGAACGGGTCTTTGCGGCCCCATTGGAAATAGCATCCCAGCGAGGCGGCGAGATTGGCGTCCGCGGAGGTGGCGCCGATGTTGCGGTCGAGCATCGTCGTGCCTTCGAACGTCTGATCCTGCGGCCGTTCGGTGACCCATATGTGCCAGCTCCACTGTATTTTGCCGTCGCCGTCGGTCAGGGCAATGGTTTCGTTGCCGGGGTCACCCGTGGCTTTGAATACGATTCGACCGTTCTCGTATCGGATGTCGGAGAGTATCTGCTTTTCGGTGGCCCATACCCAGGCGGCTTTCGCACCTGTCACGACGGAGCCGTCGGGCTTCTTGGTTTCGAAACCGTACCAGCCCGCTTCCGGAACGATGAAGCAGTTGGCCGCGCCGTCGGCCATGAGGTCTACGAGCCGGATGCTGCGTACCTCGCCTCTGAACTGGGTGTCCTGAACGACGGCGACGGCCTGATAGTAATAGGTGTCGTTCGTTGTGCCGCCGAGTTCGAGGCTGAATGTATTGCCATCGACTTCGGCCGGTTTGAATTCGGCGGTCTCGACCTCTTCGCGGGTCGTGGCGTAAAGGAATCCGAGCTGAATGGGTATCTTCTTGCTGTCGAACTTATAAGTGCCTTTCAGCGTGATGCCGGCGGCGGAGATGTCGGCCGGTTCGGTCGTCACTTCGGGCGTGGCCGAAAAATCGACTTTGAACCAGCCGGTTTTGCCGGCGAAGAGCTGTTCTTCGACCTCGGCGACGGCCTGGTAATAGTATTCGCCGTTGGGGACATCGGAAATTTTCAGCAGGAACGCCTCGTCCCCGACCGGTTCGGCGGGTATGATCTCGGCGGTGAGTAGTCCGGTCTGTGTCGGGGCGTAGCGAAAGCCTACCGACACGGGCTCCGTGCCTTCGTACCGGAAGCTGCCTTCGAGGGTCACCTCGGTTTCATCGACGGTAGCCGCGCCGGTCTTGACGGATGCAACCGGTGCAAGGTCGGTATTTTCCGTCTTATCGTCTTCGCAGGCGCCGCCGAACGCCACGGCTGCGAGAACAAGCAGTTTATACAGATTTTTCATGGTTTAACGGGTTGTTTATAGGATGGTTGATTAATTTTCAGACTCGATTCTTATCTTCAGGTAGACGACGCCGAGCGTGGGACTGACCGCCCCGGCGTCAGCCGGGCAGACGGCGCGCACCGGCAGGAGAAACTTCTCGTCCGCGGGTATGCAGGACGTATCGAAGGTGAGCGTAACGCAGGCCTTGGGCGCGTCGCCCGTCAGCCGCACGGTTTCGCGGTCGAATTCGTAACAGTTGCCCGGCAGCATGCGGTAATCGCTTTTGTTCCGGGCGTTGTACACTACCAAATCCTCCGTATCGACTGTCAGCGACACGTCGCAGGAGCGGGAATTGTACCCTCCCTTGTAAAGCCACATTTCGTAGACCGGGGTCTCCGCCGAGAGCGTTATCTCCTGCAATCCGTTCTTCTGGATGTAGACGGTCGTTTCGATTTCGTTGCCCACTTCGAACCGGTCCGAACAGGCCGTGCACGAAAGGAATACGACCAAGACAAATAATAACTGTTTCATTTTTTTCGGTTGTTGAGATTAGTAGCCCGGATTCTGTACGAGGTTCAGATTGACGTTCATGTCCTGCAACGGGATCGCCAGCCAGTAGGATTTCCACACGCGGGTCATCAGTTCGGGCATCGTGGAGATCCGGTAAAACTCTTCGGCCGTCCTGCCGTCGAGATTCCAGGCTTTGGGTTTGCGGACCATCACCTCGGGAGCCTCCTTCCAGCGTCGGAGATCGAAATAGCGGTGCCCCTCGATGAAAAACTCGATGGAACGTTCACGATGGATGATCTGGCGCAGTTCCTCGCCCTCAGGGATACCTCCCGCCAGCGCCCACGAAGATTCGAAATTCATCAGTCCGGCCCGGGAACGGACCTTGTTCAGACAATCGAGCCCCGTCTGGCTCAGCGTACCGTCGTATTCGAAATCGGCCTCTGCGTAATTCAAATAGAGTTCGGCCAGGCGCATCATCGGATAATTGATGTGGTAGTAGGAAATCGTCAGAGTCGTCGGGTCGAAACGGTTCTGCTTGTTGATGAATTTCTTGTTGAAATAGCCCGTGCAGTTCTGAGCCTCGTTGGTGATGTTCAACGTGCTGCCGTGCGGTTCCCCTCCCCGTGCCTTGATAGTCATCGTTCCGCCGTTGATTTCATACGTCCCGCGGTCGTAGCCCACATTGGCGTAAAAACGCGGCTCCTTGTACAAATGCAGATTGACGGTCTCTTTTCCGGCGTCGTAGGCATAGGGGTCGATGTTGCGGGTCGCGGGGTCCTTGTCCCACGGCAGTCCGTTCGCGGTGTAATACATCTCCACCGATTCGAACGTCGGCACGAAATAACCCAGGAATCCCGTCGCATAGTAACCGCCCGAGCCGTTGGGGTTCTCCGTGCGGGGAACGCTCTGACGAATCAGCGCCTGGCTTCCGTACGTCGAACCTACGGCGAAAATGTATTCGTCGGGGTTGTGATGGTCCGAAAAAACTTTGTGGTAGTTGTCCACCTTGCGGTCGAAATCGTCCGCGATGGAGGAATCGGGTTCGTCGAAGAGTTTATAGCCGTTCCGTTCGCAGAAGGTGAAGGCGTCTTCGGCAGCCTCCATCGCGGCGGCCCACTTCTCGGGATCGTACTCCTGGGCGATCAGGTGAGTGCCGTCCTTGTTGACGAAATCGGCCATCTCGGTGTTGCCGTTGTAGAGCGGGCTGGCCAGGGTCAGCAGCGCCTGCGCTTTATAGGCTTTGGCTGCGGCGGCCGTCGCAAGGTTCAGCTGCGCATCGGGCCTCCGGGCCGGGAGCAGTTCGGCGGCTTTGTCGTACATTTCGCAGATGAACTTCACGCACTCGTCCGCCGTGCTGCGGGCCGGAAAGAAGTTCTCGCCCAGTGCATCGGCCGAGATTTCGTCGCGGACGATCACGCAAGGACCGTAATAATTGAACAGCGTGTGGTGGAAGAAACCGATCAGGAAATAGGCTTCGCCGCGCCAGGTGTCGTAGTTCTCGGGGGTGAGGCCGGGAACGCGATCGATGTTGTTCAGCAGCATGTAGCAGTGCCGGATCGAAGCATGGATGTTGTAGTTGGTGCGTCGGGAGCCCAATTCGCTGATGTCGCCCGACCACCATATGCCGTAGTAACTCTGACTGGGACTTTCCAGCCCGTAGAGGATGCTCTTGTACTGAAAATAGTTGACCGCGCCCATACGGCCTGAAATGAAGTCGTCGCCGGCCATTTGCTGGGGCGTCCAGCAATGCGCCATGGGGTTGGGAATGTTCTGATACATATAGTACACGAATTTCTGACATTCGGTCTGCGACTTGAAGATGTCGTCGAAAGTCGCTTTGCTTTCGGGAACGACGTCGAGGTAATCGCATGAACCGAAAGCTGCCGCCAGAAACAGGAACAGGTATTTTTTCATGGTTTCGGTTGTGTTAGAAATTGTATTGTACGCCCAGGTTGAATGTCCGCTGAAGCGGATAGGAGAGCCCGTTGCCGCCTCCGAGTTCGGGATCCCAGAACTTGAAATCGGTGAACGTCGCAAGATTCGAACCCGTGAAATAGATGCGCAACCGTTTGACGGTATAGCCCAGCTCGACCGACTTCAGACGCAGGAACGAACCGTTGCGCACCCACAGCGACGAATTTTTCGTGTTGTTCAGGTTCCATTCGGCGGACAGCCGGGGATAGTCGGCCCCGGGATCGGGGTTGCTCTCGCTCCAGTGGCTGTCGGCGATCCATTTCGTGAGCCCGAATCCCGAGTTGCCGTTGTTGCAGAAGGGATGCATGTCCTGCATGAGGATCGAGACGCGTCCCTGGCCCTGGAAGAAGACCGAAGCATCGAAGTTCTTCCATTTGACCGAAGCACCGAAACCGTAGACGATCTCGGGGGTCGTCGGACGGCCCAGAACCGTGATGTCGTCGTCGTTCACTTTCCCGTCGCCGTTCAGATCTCGGTACTTGATATCGCCCGGACGGACGCTCTGGTAGGTGTGTACGGGCGAGGAGGCGATGTCGGCTTCGTCGGCGAAATATCCGTCAGCCACCAATCCCAGGATCGAATTGATCGGATGACCGATCTCCGACTGGTATTTCGGAGTTCCGGGAGGTTCGTCGCGTTCGGTGATTTCGTTGTGGGCATAGGTAAACGAGCCCCGGGCCGAAACGATGAGGTCCTTGTTGATGACCTTGTTGTATTCGAGCGAGAAATCGACGCCCCGGTTTTTCACCGCTCCGATATTGCCGTAGGGCTGCGTGCCCGTATATCCCGAAGTGGCCGGAATCGACCGCCGCTGCATGAAGATGCCGGTACGCTTCTCGTGGAAGATGTCGGCGATAAGCATCAGGTCGTTGAACAGGCCCAGTTCCAGGCCGAAATTGGTTTTGGTGCTGACTTCCCAGGTCGCGGCGGCATTGCCCAGCGTGGCGATCGTCGTACCCTTCATGCCGGTGAATTCGGGGCCGATGTACCAATACATGCTTTGGTCGATGTTGATCTCGGTAACATAAGGAAAGCGAATCGCCAGCACGTCGTTGCCCGATTTCCCGTAGGAAAAACGGAATTTAAGCAGGCTGACGACTTCGTTCAGCGGTTTGAAGAACGGTTCGTTGGAGATGTTGTAACCCACGGCCACCGACGGGAAGAAGCCGAATCGTTTGCCGGGGGCGAAGTTCTCCGAACCGTTGTACCCGAAGTTGATCTCCATCATGTAACGGTTCTTGAACGCATAGGTAATACGTCCGGCCAGTCCCTGTTCACGATAGGGAAGCACATCGTTCTCTTTGGCGTCGGGCGTGTTGTAGACGCGTTCTTTCTGATGATAGACCAGCAGGGCGTTCACGTCGTGGGCGTCGTTGAAGTTACGGGTGTATTCGATCGAGCCCTGGAGCGAATTCTCGCGGTAACCGTCTTTTCCCGTGGTGATCGAGTAGTAATTCGTGCCCGGTTTGCCGAGGATGACCGTATCGTACGCATAGTCTCCCGTTTCGGGGTCTTGCTGATATTGGTTCAGCTTGAAGTAATAGGGCTGCGTGTTTTTATAGCTGGCGGAGTATACGTAATTGTAGAACGACGCCTGCCCCTTGATCTTCAACCCCGGGGTGATGAATTTCAAATCCTGGTCGAGGTTGATCGTTTCGGTGTAATAGGAGTAGTGGCGATCGCCGAATCCGCGGCACATCAGGGCATAGGGGTTGAGCTCGTTGGAAGAGCCGTTGGGGGCCTCGATGCTGCCGTAGCGAACGAAATTATCCCCTTCCTGCGACGGCCATGTCGCCGGGAAATGCACGGGATTGGCCCGCATGGTGTAATAGAAGAGATTTTTGAGGTCTTCCGTCGGAGCGTGGCGGAAATGGAGCTGGGTGTTCATGCGTACGCTCAGCCGGGTGGTGTTGGTGATTTTCGCCGCGATATTGCTCTGAAAGAGATATTTCTTGTAGTTGACGTTGGTGTTGAATTTCGAGGCGTTGGGCGAGTTGAGAATGCCGTTTTCATTGTAGAACGTGGCGTTCAGGAAGTAATCGACCCGCTTCCCGCCGCCGGTAATGTTGGCATTCACATTCTGGTTCATCGTGTAGTTCTTGAACAGAATCCGGTACCAGTCGTTGTTCGGGAAGATATGGGGATTGCGTCTTTCGCGGGTGCCGTCGATCTTCTCCTGCGAGTAGTACATCATGCCTGCCGCCTCGTTGTACGCCTTCATGTAGGTCACGCCGTCGGCGATGTCCTGTATGCTGGTGGGCATCGACCAGCCGTTCTCCACGCGCAGGTTGATGTTCATACGCTCCATATCGCGGCCGCTTTTAGTCGTGATGAGCAGTACGCCGTTGGCTCCCCGCGAGCCGTAGAGGGCTGTGGCCGTGGCGTCTTTGAGGACGGAGAACGATTCGATGGTCTCGGGGGCTATCGAATTGAGCATCATGGTGTTGATTTCCACGCCGTCCATGACGATCAGCGGAGCGGTGTTCGTGCCGAACGTCGAAATGCCGCGTATCCAGAAGTTGGCGCCGTCGGCTCCCGGCTCGCCAGTCCGCTGCGTGGCGATTACGCCGGCGATCTTGCCTGCAAACGAAGAGGTCAGGTTGCTGGAAGGAAAATCGAGGCTCGAAGGCTTTACGGCCTGCACGGCGCCGACCACGCTCTCCTTCTTCTGGATGCCGAATCCGACTACGACCACGTCTTCGATCGAACTGGCTTGTTCGTTCAGGCTGACGAGCTTCATCAGCTGGATGTCCCTGACCAGAATGCGTTTGGTCTCGTAGCCCAGGAATTGGAACGTGACTTCCCGCGCGTCAGCGGGGAGTCTGAGCGCATAATTGCCGTCGGCATCGGTCAGAACACCGATCGTAGTTCCCTCGACCAGTACGCTGGCGCCGGCGATCGGCTGGTTGTCTGCCGACGAGATGACCGTTCCGCGGACGGTCCGGTCTTTTCCGGCCGGCGGCGTGTCGGCGACCGCGCGTTTCGAGATGGTCACCAGCTTGCCGTTGACCGAGTAGCGCAGCGACGGGTCGAGCACCTGATCGAGCACGGTCCGGACCGTCGCCTTGTCGAACGCGGCCGTGACGGGTCTGTCGGCGTCGAGTTCCTTGTTCTCGAAGATGAACGAATACCCGGTCTGCGCCTCCACTTCTTCGAGCACCGTCTTCAGGGGAACCCGCCGGAACACCTTGGTGATGGTCTGCGCATCGACGGCAGCCGCAAGAAGCAGTCCGACCGTCAGGGCGGCGATTTTTTTGAAATGCAGATTTACATACATAAAATAAGGATAGGTTAATAAAACAGGTTTTTATGTGGAGTTACTTGTTGTCCGTCCGACGGCCGACGCAGTAGTGGCTACCCTGGCGTTCCACCGAAATCGGCAGAATTTCGCTCAAAGCCTTCAGCACTGTTTCGATATGCTCCGCATTGGTGAACGACACCCGGAAGGTTTTGTCGTCGAAAGCCGTGGTGCAGAGCTCTATTTCGACATCGTATTCCCGCGCAAGCCGCCTCAGCAGAGCCGGCAGCGTGATGGCGTCGTAACGGATGGCTCCGTCTATCCAGGCGCGGAACTGGTCAACGTCGGCCCGCTCCCGGCTGGCCTGCCGGGTGGCGCAGTTGTAGGTGATCAGATCGCCGGGAGACATCGTGTCGCTACCCGCGGACGATTCGAAGCGCAGCGATCCCTCCATGAGCGCCGCCAGTACGTCCGGTTCACCGTCGTAGGCCGAGATGTTGAATTTGGTGCCCAGGACGGTGAACGTGCATGCCTGCGCCATCACGCGGAAAGGCAGGCTGGTATTCCGGGTTACCTCGAAATAAGCCTCGCCTCGGAGCGTAACGTCGCGTGAGGAGCGGTTGAACCCGGAATCGTAGCTCAGCGCCGAACCGGCATTGAGCCATACCTGCGTGCCGTCGGGCAGCGATATCTGGCTGCTGGCTCCCAGTGGAGACTCCACTGTGAATAGTTGGTTCTCAGTCGTTTGCCGCGACATGTACAGTGCGGTGAACGTTGACAGCAGTACGACGATGGCCGCGGCGGCGGCCGTGAGCCGGATGCGCAGACTGCGGATGCGCTGCACATAGTCCGATTTGCGCATTTTGTCTCGGAGCCGATTGAGCAGGGCTATTTCCTCCGAAGAGGGAACGTGTTCCGTTTTCCATTCCTGTTCCCATCGGCGGAACAGCTCTTCATGTTCTTTTTCTGCGGTGATGAATCGATACAACCGGCGTTCTCCGGATGGAGAAAGGTTTCCTTCGAAATAGAGGGACGCAAGTTTTTTCATGTCGTTATTTATGGCCTTTTCCAATCGCCTTTATTGGAATAACGATCCAATCTCGTTTTACCCAACCTGCGGCCGATAAAAAATCCCCGCCGGCATGGCTGTGCCGGCGGGGAAAACGGAGTAAATGTTTTGGGGTGATAATTCGTACTAATCGTAGCCCAACAACCAGGAGAGAATGGCGACCTGCACGAAAAACGATTTGTTCCGCCCCAAAGCTTCGATGAAAATATGAAGGGCCTTGCGGATATGCTTCTCGACGGCCTGGTGCGATATTTGCAACTGCTCGGCGATCTCCCTGTTTTTCATGCCTTGAAAACGGCTGAGTACGAATACCTCGCGGCAGCGGTCGGGTAGTGAATCCAGGATAACCTGTATCTGCTGTTCGAGTTCATCGTACAGATAGGTTCGCTCCGTGTCGTTCAGCGCGAAATCATAATTGTATAAACGCTCCTCGCCCTTTATCTTCGAGCGGTAACAAAACTTGTATTGGTCGATGATTTTTTTGTGTTTCAGATGGTCGAGACACCGGTTCCGGACCATGACGAAAAGCAGCATGGACGCTTCCTGCCGATCGATGGACCGATACATACTGTGTTTTTTCCATAAATTCATAAAGCAATCCTGCACCAGATCCTGCGCTTCGGTGAGGTCGTTGACGAAACGTCGGGCATAGGCTGTCAGCCGAAGCTGATAGTCGATATAAAGCTGTTCAAAATCTTGCCGTGCAGAGGTTTCGCTCATGGAATCATTATGACTTTCACTATTTCATCGACAAATATAACGAATTTTCTTCGGAATCAACCGCTTATTTTCCCGTTGTTGAAACCTCAGTTCGGCATTTGCCGTTCCAGAATCGTGGCAGGCTGCGGATTATTCAATGATATAATCATAGAAGGCCGTGTTGCCAAGAGGAAAATCCTGTGGAACCATGCACCATTGAAAACCGGCAGGGAATGTCGTCGCCAAAGCCGAATGAATCGAAAATTACCTCAAGGAGAATCCCGACGACGATGCCAGCCGCCGCTCGCTCGCGCTGCTTCGTGAGGCCGCATCCAAACGCATCGAGTTCGAGGAACTGGATTTCAACCTCGGCGAGCGATGGATACCGACCGATATTTACGAAGGCTTTTGCGAGCATTTCTTTCAGGTGCCCGTATCGGTAAGCTATTCGGCGAAGATGGATGCCTTCGGCATCGAGAACCACGGGTACAACCCTCTGATCTCCCAGAAATACGTCGTCAAAGGGGACTTCGAGGTTTACGACGGTATGGATCTGCTGCATCATGCCATGCTCAACACGCTGCCCAACATCAACAAGGACGGCGGCAAGGACGAACACGGCAAGACCATCCGGATTCCCGACTTCGAGGCCCGGCAGAAGGCCGACACGCTCATCACCGAAATCCGGCAGGCGTTCGTCGAATGGCTGCATGCGCAGCCCGACGATTTCAAGGAGCGGCTGACCGATCTCTACAACCGCAAATTCAACCGTTATGTCCGTCCACGCTACGACGGCAGCCACCAGCAGTTTCCGGGGCTCGACCTGCGGGAGCTGGGTATCGACGACCTGTATCCCAGCCAGAAGGATGCGATCTGGATGATCAAGCAGAACGGCGGCGGCATCTGCGACCACGAGGTCGGTACGGGCAAGACGCTCATCATGTGCGTCGCAGCGTATGAGATGCACCGTCTGGGACTGGCCCGCAAGCCGATGATCATCGGTATCAAAGCCAACATCCACGAGATCGCCCGAACCTTCCGTACGGCCTATCCCAATGCCCGTCTGCTCTATCCCGGCAAGGAGGACTTCACGCCGGAGAACCGCCTGCGGATCTTCAGCGACATCGAGAACAATAACTGGGACTGCACCATCCTTACGCACGAACAGTTCGGCAAGATACCCCAGTCGGTCGAGGTGCAGCAACGGATTCTCCGGCAGGAGATGGACGACATAGATGAAAATCTGGCGTCCTACGAAAAGCAGGGCGGACATGCGGACGGCTGGATTCTGCGCGGTCTGGAGAAACGCAAGGAGAATCTGGATGCCAAGCTCCACGAGTTGCAGGAGACAATCGACGCGCAAAAGGACGATACGGTGGATTTTCAGCAGATGGGAATAGACCATCTGTTCGTCGATGAGTCGCACAACTTCAAAAATCTGATGTTCAACACCCGCCACAGCCGTGTGTCGGGACTGGGAAATACCGACGGCAGTAAGAAGGCCACGAACCTGCTGTTCGATTTCCGCATTCTCGTCCGCACCGAGCGGATGCAGAAAGACGGACTGGCGCTTACAGTCAATAAATTCATGGTCGAAGGGTTGGACGGCATCAAGTACACGTTCAACAACGGGCATCTGGCTGCGGAACCGAAAACCGCGGCGACGAACTTCATCCGGGCGCTCGACACGATACCGTCATTGATGGCGACCTACGAGAAAGAGAAAAAGCAATTCACCCGCGACATTCCGACCTTCGAGCAACAGATCGCAGCCGTATAGCCCAAAGAGAAGGAGATGAAGCGGCTCAAGGCCGAGGCAGAGTCGCTGACCCGGAAAATTCAACTCGACATCGCACAGAAGCAGCAGGAGATGCAGGCGAAAACAGCTGATAACGGCAATGAGTCGAAGATCGAAAACGCGGAGGTGGTGGACGAAGTCGTCAGACCGTCGAAGGCAGAGCCGCTTTCTGCGGCATCCGGGAGCCAAGAAGAACCGCCGGAAGAACGGGAGCACGTCATGCCTTCGCCCGAATCGGACTTTATCCGCAATCATATTCTTCTCGTGCGGTCCGCGACGAACATGAAGGCCAAAGGGCCGAAGTTATAAAAAAGCGAGGCTGTCTAAAATTTGTTAGGCAGCCTCGTTGAATTTGAGTGGTTATTCCCGATCAATCGTAATCGCCGTATCCGGCACCGCTTGTTCCATCGTCTGATAGAAAATACGCTTACTCTCCTGCATGTCTTTCAGATTGATGAAATCCAGTACATTATAATATTGCTTGCCATCCTGATCCTCGACGGGACAGAGTTTTCCGCGACGTTTGTATTTCTCGACGAAATCCGGATCGAGTCGGATGAGCTGGCAGACTTCCTCCTGCGTCATCGAAAGAGAAATACGGCGCTCCCGGCAGACATGCTGCAATACGAGGAGCATGTTCGAGGCTTTCATGTGGCTGCGAACGAGCAGAGCGAATTTGCTTCGCTCGATAAGAATCATCTTTTTCATGACTTCTTTAATTAGTTGATGTGGTGTTGGGTTCATTTCGGAGGGCTTCGAGAACGCGCGATCTGCTGTAGTAGATTTTGCCGCCGTGCTTGACATAAGGGATCGTGCCGTCGCTCCGACGACGGGAGAGGGTACGGTCGGACATCCGGGTAAGCATACGGACTGCCGGAGTGTCGATCAGGTCATCGGGTAAAGGTTGAGAATGGTTCTGGATGAGTAGTTCGAGACCATTGAATCGTCGCAATACCAGACGTAACAAACGCAGAGTCGGATTACGTTTCAATGGCTTCATTACAATGATCGTTGGTTAGCCGATGCAATGATAGGAAATATTCCGATAGCAATAATTTAGTTAAAACAGGCAACTAAATAATCAACCCGCTCGTAGCACAAAAAAGCATATCCGAGTTGGATATGCTTAAATAGTATTTAATGCTTTTCTATATAATATTTTAACTATCTTTGTCATGAGTTCTTGGATTTATTGTATAAGGGTGCAACAGAATGTAAGACTTCCGTCACCAATTCGTAACCCTTCTTCTTTTCAATAAAAATACCGTTCTGATTTACAGAACGGTATCTCAAAAATAGCTGTCCGGCTCTCGGGACGGTATTTTTCGTAGGCTTCGCAGCAACCCCTGCCCGGTTACAATACCGGTTTGATATCCTTGATGCGCAGCTGCGTGGTCACCGTGCCGCGATAGTGGTTCTCGACGATCTGGTAGCAGACGTCGATCGGACGGCCCGAGCGCACCCATTCGTAGTGGGTCGGCTGTTGGAAAGCGATCGACTGGATCTTCGTGTTGGGCTTCTGCCGCTGCATGAGGTCCATGCGCAGATGCTCGCACTCCATGCCGACGAGTTTCGCATCGCCGTGGTTGCTTACGCCGTAGGTCGCGAAGACGGGCGACGCATTGCCCGGACCGAAGGGTTGGAAGCGGTTGAGGTGCTCGCGGAACTTGGGTGTGATGTCCGAGAAAAGCAGCTCGCTGTCGATATCCACCTGCGGGATGAGCATCTGGGGATCGATGTTCCGCTCCACGTAGTCGTTGAAACGGCGCGTGAACTCCTCGACATGCTCGGGACGCATGGTCAGCCCGGCGGCGTACATGTGGCCGCCGAAGTTCTCCAGCAGGTCCGAACACGATTCGACGGCCTGGTAGAGGTCGAAGCCGGGAACCGAGCGGGCCGATCCGGTGACGAATCCGTTGCTCATCGTCAGCACCACGGTCGGGCGGTAGTAGGTCTCGATCAGGCGCGAAGCGACGATGCCGACGATGCCCTTCATCCACTTGGGGTTGTAGACCACCGTGCTCTTGAGGCTTTTCAGGTGCGGGTTGCGCTCGATATACTGGTGGGCCTCCTGCGTGACGGAACGGTCGATCGACTTGCGGTCGCGGTTGTAGGCGTCGATGACGTTGCCGAATTCGGCGGCCACCGACTCGTTGCCCTCGATCAAGAGTTCCACGGCGGCATGGCCGCCCGATGGCGAGGCGTTTTCGTCGTTCTCGTCCATGCGCATGCGTCCTGCGGCGTTGATGCGCGGTCCGATCTTGAAAACGATGTCGTCGATGGTGATGTTGTGCGTATCCAGGCCGCAGATCTTGATGATCGACAGCAGCCCCTTCGACGGCTCGCGGTTGAGGTTCTTAAGCCCGAAATAGGCCAGGATGCGGTTCTCGCCCACCAGCGGCACGATGTCCGAGGCGATCGAGACGACCAGCAGGTCCAGCAGATCGAGAATCTGCTCGAACGGAATGCGGTTTTTCTGCGCATAGGCCTGCACGAGCTTGAATCCGACGCCGCAGCCCGAAAGCTCGTCGAACGGATAGGTGCAGTCGACCCGCTTGGGGTCGAGAACGGCTACGGCACGGGGAATCTCCTCGGCCGGGAGGTGGTGGTCGCAGATGATGAAATCCACGCCTTTCGACTTCGCATAGACAACCTTTTCCGTGGCTTTGATGCCGCAGTCCAGGGCGATGATGAGCCCGACGCCCTTGCGGGCCGCCAGGTCGATGCCTTTGACCGAGATGCCGTAACCTTCGGTATACCGGTCGGGGATGTAGAACATCAGGTTTTTGTGCCCGATTTTGCGCAGAAACTTGTAAACCAGTGCTACGGCCGTGCAGCCGTCCACGTCGTAGTCGCCGTAAACCATGATCTTCTCATTGTTCGCAACGGCCCGTTCGACCCGTTCGACCGCGCGGTCCATGTCCTTCATCAGGAACGGATCGTGCAGATCGCGCAGATCGGGTTTAAAGAACTTCTCCGCCTTTTCTACGGTGTCTATGCCTCTTTGTACGAGCAGATTGGCCAACACGGGCGCGATCCGCAGCGATGCTGCCAATGCAGCTACCGTCGCGGGGTCGCCCTGGGGCTTCACTACCCAGCGTTTTTCTATGGGCATACGTTCTGATATTTATATATTTTAACATTTAATATCTCTTTTAAGTGTTCACACACGAGGTCGGCGACCTCGGTCAGAGGGACTTCCCGTCCCGTCTCCGCCGCGATCGACGTGACGCCGCGGTCGGTGAATCCGCAAGGGTTGATGTAAGCGAAACGTCCCAGATCGGTCGTGACGTTCAAGGCGAACCCGTGCATGGTAATATAACGCGAGGAGCGGACTCCTATTGCGCAGATTTTGCGCGGCCGGGTGCTTTCCCGGGGCGGCAGCTGTGTCGCGGCGGCGAAACCCGCATCGACCGGCCGTGCGGCGGTTGCGGGGTGCTGCGGCGTACGGCCGGCGCAGAGACCGGCGGTCTTCTCTTTCGGCTCGGCGGCATGCGGCGTGCTGTTTGCGTCCGTTTCCCGTTCTTCGTCCGGCGCGCACTCCCGGACCGAAGGCCCCGTGATCCAGACGCCCGAGGCTCCGGCGATGCGTTCGCCCCGAATGCCGTAGCGGGCCACGGTGCGGATAACCGCCTCTTCGAGTGCCTCGATGTAGCTGCGAAGACCGATTCCCAACGCTTCGAGGTCGAGGATCGGGTAGCAGACCAACTGACCGGGGCCGTGGTAGGTGATGTCTCCTCCGCGATCTATGTGAAAGAACTTCGCGCCCGCGCGTTCGAGTTCGGGGCGCCCGACCAGCAGGTTCTCGGCGTGTCCGCTTTTGCCCAGCGTGTAGACGTGCGGATGCTCGACGAAAAGGATCGTGCCGACGGTTTCTGTTTCGGTTCGGTAGGCTTGTGCCTGCTGCGTTTCCCGGACGGTTTCTATGGTCTGGGACTTTTGTGCGGCCTGAGGCCCCTGTGCAGTCCGGAATGCCTGTGCGGTCCGGGTTGCCTGTGTCGTTCGGGACTCTTGTGCAGCCTGGGGCCCCTGTGCAGTCCGGGCCTCTTGGCCATTCCGGATCCCTTGTGCGGCCCGGGGGCGTTTACCGGCCAGGAGCCGATCGAACAACGTCTGCTGCAATTGCCAGCAGTCACCGTAGTCCATCCGCCCGAGGTCGCGCCGCAGGAGCTTCATCGCCTTAGCTTTACGACGCTTCGCAGCGCCTCCTCGGCCATGTACGACGAGCGGACCAGCGGTGCGCTCGCGCAGTAGGCGAATCCTTTCTCCAGCGCCCGGAGCCGGTACCATTCGAATTTCTCGGGAGTAATATACGCCGCGACGGGGTAGTGCTCCAGAGAGGGCCGAAGATACTGTCCGAGCGTTACGATCCCGACGCCCGCTTCGCGCAGGTCGTCCAGGGTTCGCAGCACCTCGTCATCGGTTTCGCCGAGGCCGACCATCAGTCCGCTCTTGGTGACGGCGCCCCGAGAACTCAGGTAGCGCAGCGTCTCCATGCTCGTGCGGTACTTGGCGCGCGAGCGCACCAGCGGAGTCAGCCGTTCGACGGTTTCGATGTTGTGCCCGATGATATCGGGCTTCGACGCGAGGACCACGTCCAGCAAATCGGGCCGTGCGTCGAAATCGGGAATAAGGAGCTCAATAACGGCGTCGGGATTCTGCGAGCGGATGGCCTCCACCGTGGCGGCCCAATGCCGGGCCCCGCCGTCGGGAAGGTCGTCGCGCGTCACGGAAGTTACGACGACATACCGTAGTTTCATCAACGCGACGCTCTCGGCCACTTGCTGCGGTTCGTCGGCCGACGGAGCGAGCGGACGCCCCGTGCGGGTCGCGCAGAAGCGACAGCCTCGCGTGCAGATATCACCCAGGATCATGAAGGTTGCGGTGCGGCGACTCCAGCATTCGGCTTGGTTGGGACAACGGCCGCTGCTGCAAATCGTATGCAACCCGTGTTTCTCGACGATGCGTCGCACCTGTGCGTATTCTTCGGTGCGGTGCAGTCGGATTTTGAGCCATTCGGGTTTTTTCTGGACATCTACCTTGTCATAAAACTTCGGCATTTAAGATCATTATTTTCCAATTAGGGCAAAAATACGAAAAATAATCGAGAATTTCCAGTATTTCCCCATTTATTGTTGTGCGACGGCCTTCGTCGGGCCGTAAATGGGTGGAGATCAGTTCGGGGAGCGCTTCCCGGAAGACGAAGGCCGGCGGAATCGGGATTCGGAGGGCGAGGATGGAAATTTCGCCGGAGGTTGCGAAGCGGAATCCAGCCTCGGGACGTGCGGAGCGGACGACGGCCGGTGTCCGTGCGGGGCCGGGAGCCGTGGCGGCGGTGCGTTTGCGGTCGGGGGCGTGCGTTTTCCGGGACGCAGGTCCCGGCGGGCGGGGCGATGCCTGAGGCTTCGGGCAATTCCGGGCCGAATGGGCCCGGCGAGCGTGTGCCGTCGCCGGGCTGGTGCGGCCGCGGCGTGTGCCGACGGGATTTTCGCGGTGCGCAGCGATCGTCCGGGATGCATGGAAACGAAGAAAACCTCGCTGCGATGCCGTACGAGGCCGATTCGGGGCTTATCCGTCCGAAAAAGATAAGGCCCCGGTACCGGGCGGTAGCGGGGCCTCTGGTTAGGTTAGTTAGGTTAATGAGAGTGGGAGAACCCCACGTTTGTTACACAAAGATAAATCGAATTTTAGGAAAAACCAAATAAAAACGTGTCGTTTTTGTTAATTTATCTCTTTTTTTTCGACGGATTATAATTAAATTTTTTGAAATTCGACGTTTTCGTAAGTTTTTGATTAAAGTGCTTCTTTCATTTCGCAAGTCTCGGCCGCTTGGGTCTCCGGATCGGTGTTTCGGGATGCCAGGTGGCGATGGCGGTAAGTGGCGGGCGTAACCTGGTACTCCTTCTTGAAGAGTTTGATGAAGTGCGAGGTGTTGGGGAACGTGCACTCGTTGCCGATTTCCGAGATCGATTTCGAGGTCGAAATCAACAGCAGCCGCGAGTGCATCAGCCGTTGGCGGATGAACCATTTGTGAGGCGGCATTTGGAAATGGCGCCGGAACTCCTTCTTGAACGAGGTAAGCGACCGGTTGGTGAGTCTCGAAAGCTCCTCGATCGAAACGTCTTTGAAAATATGGTTGTGAATCGTCTGTTCGAAATTCTCTTTGGCCGAGTCGACGTTGCTCAACAGTTTGCTTTTGATGCAGCAGTCTTCGTGCGTGGTCATCAGATAGATCAATTCGGTCATCTTGATGTTTTCGGCGGTTTCGTCGTGGCGGAACTCTTCGTCGCGCAGATAGTTGTTGGTGTTGACGAAAAAGTTGCGCAGCGAACTCCAGGCAGGCATCGATACGTGGGTCTGGTTGCGGCACATTTCGCAGGAATGTTCGTTCGAAATGTTCAGACCGTAGGTAATGTTCAGATGCATGAGAATCCGTTGAAGGTCTTCGGGCGTATAATAGAACATCACCTGCTCGAACGGCTGGGAGTTCTCGGGGCAGTTTTCGATGTAGTGTCGACCGATGCTCAGGTAGAAGACGTCGCCGCGTGTAAGCGTCTGGCGTTTATCTCCTTCGTAGATGTGCATCGTGCCCCGGAGAATGTATCCGATGGCGTTGCGAGAGAGCGTCTGGGATTGGATACCCGTGTGAAGTGTCTCAACGTACTTCACAATCATCGGCTGTTGAGCCGACGAATTCGGTGAATTCTTCATGTGAATTGTAAATTTTAGTTAATCTGACTTTTAGTTGCGTCGCTAATAGTCGATTCCAAATTTACAATATAAACTTTATTTTACGCAATTTTGAATGGTCAATTCGGACGCAATTTACCCTTTGTGGCTAAATAGAACGTAAATTAAACCAAATATATTATTGTATGGTCTGTATAAACACCGCGAATCCGAGCAATCCGAGATAGATCGCCAGCGCGAGACCGGGCCGCATGCGGATGAAAAAAAGCGGTATAAGGACGGCGGCCGGGACGATCGCCGATGCGAGCGTAGCGTACGAAGCGGCGGGTCCGGCGAGGGCGAGAATCGCGAGAACGAGCGTGCAGACGGCGAAAACGAGGATGAACCGCGGTTTCGTACCGACGGTGTAGACATTCGTGGAAAAGAGCGTTACGGCGGCGATGCACAGCAGGAGCAGCGTCGCGGCGAATCCCGCCTGTACGACGGAGAGCGATTGCGGGAAAGCGAGGGGAAGACCCGAAACGGCCTCCTGCGTCAGGAAGACCAGCGGGGCGAAGAATGCTCCTCCGGCGCCCCAGTTCGCGTAACAGAATATGGCTCCCGGCAGGATCAGTCCGACCGAGGCGACGACGGCTTCGCGGGTCGTGCGGCGGAAAAGCAGCAGGGCCAGCGGCAGCAGGAGCAGCAGCGGCAGGGCTGCGGGCGAGACGAGCGGAAGCGTTCCGAGGTAAAACGAAGCGCGGAAGATCGCATCGAATGCATACCCGTTGCAGAATGCCCGGCAGAAATGTTTCAGGACGAGGGCTGTCAGCGTTGCGGCGACGAATGCACCGAGGAATATCGGTCCTTTCGCAACGAGGCAGGCCCCTATGCCGAAGAGGGGAATGGCCAGACACGAACCGACGGAATAGAGGTTGTAACGTACGGTGATACGTCCGATGCACATGCCCGAAAAGAGGAGCAGCAAGAGGCTTATGACGCGGCTCCACACCGGGAATGCCGTTTGGAGTCGCAGGAGCAGTTCCTCGGGAGTCGCGACGGCCAACGGTGCCGGGGTAGTTGCCGGGGTAGCGGAAGCGGCGATATCCGAGCCGTGCACGGCCGTCAGCGCGAGCAGTAAGAGGGTGAAAAATGCCGGAACGAGCGGCTGGCGTGCGATATCGATCTTCATGGTTTCGGAATCTCCTTCAGGTAGCAAAATTAGCGAAAAAAGCGGATCGGATGCAAATTATTCGGGAAGTATGCGCTATTTTACATCTTTACATCGGCTCGGCCTTTCGAACGTGTTTCTGCTTTGCCCGGTCGGGGCCCTGCGGAGTCCCACCGCTTTGCTCGGCAAAATACAAGCGCGCCTGCTTTTGCGCTTGTTTAATCGCACTTTGGCTTCGTCTTAGATACTTCCGCTCGGCAAAATATAAACAAGTTTGTTTTTGCCCTCGCTTATTCGCACTTTGGCTTCGCCGAAGATACTTCGCCTCGGAAAAAATGCAAGCGAGCTTGCTTTTTTCTCTCGGCTTATTCGTATCTTTGTCCGTCATGCTCGAACCCCGATTGCAATACGAGCTTCCCGAAGCGGGATGCGATGAAGCCGGACGCGGATGTCTGGCCGGACCTGTGTTTGCCGCGGCGGTGATCCTTCCTCCCGATTTTCACGATCCGCTGCTCAATGATTCGAAACAGATGACCGAGCGCAATCGGGACAAGTTGCGCGCGGTGATCGAACGCGAAGCCGTGGCGTGGGCCGTGGAAGCGGTTTCGGCGGCACGGATCGACGAAATCAATATTCTAAATGCCTCTTTCGAAGGAATGTCGCTGGCCGTGGCGCGGCTCGATCCGCAGCCCGGACTGTTGGCCATCGACGGAAACCGGTTCCGCACGACCCTCGAAATTCCCTATCGCTGCGTCGTCAAGGGCGATGCCAAATATGCCCATATCGCGGCCGCTTCGGTGTTGGCGAAGACCCATCGCGACGAATACATGTATCGGTTGGCGGAGGAGTTTCCGCAATACGGTTGGGCGAAGAACAAGGGGTATCCGACGCGCGAACATCGGCTCGCGATTCGGGAATACGGTTTGACGCCGCATCACCGTCTGACGTTCAACCACGAAATCGACCAGTTGGAGTTCGCGTTTTGAGGTTTCCGGGAGAGGTTTGAGGTTTTGTCACCGGAAGCTGCGGATTGCGCAGTCTCAGACTTGCATTGTTTCGAATTGCTCACGCGGGCGAAATGAGCGATTCTCGCCGAACGTTACGGAGGCGCAGTTGTTTCTGAATCCCGGCTTTTGGCCGGGCGGAACCGGCGTTGAGGCGCACAGAGTCGGCGTAGGCATCGCCAGTGTTTTTGGTACTTTTTGCGGTCTAAAAGTACAAAGATAAAGAATCACGAAAGTCTTTCGGAAAAATGCGATCCTGAAGGATCGCGCGGGCCGCGGCCTCCGTGCGGCGAAGGTCCGCCTAAGTCCGAGGACAGCAGACGGTAAGAAGTAATAATTGCGGCCATTTCCCCGTCCGGGCTTCGTAGGCTGCACCCCGCAAATCGACATTCGCGGCAAACTCAACGCCGCAGGCGTTGCATCTTCGGCGGCTCGCGCTTTCAGTGCGACCGGTTAAGCCGCCGAAGATGATCTTTTCGCAAATTTCCGAATCATCTTCGCAATTCGATATTTCGTGCTTTTTGATACCCAGAGGTATCCAAAAGCATCCGCATGTCGTTCTTGCGGGATCGTCGCTTGCCCGTCGCTTACGCCGGCGGAGTAAGATCGGGCCTTTACTCCCTTTCCTACGTTACGGGCCGCACAGCCAAATTCTAAACCCCGGCTCTTAGCCGGGCGTTGCGAACGAGGATGCGGAGTTGTTCGCGGCTCTTTGAGCCGCGCGAGCCGTAGCCTCCGCCGGCGGAGGCTCGCTTCGCTCACCTCGCAGGCTACGCCTCGCCTTCAACAGAACGGAGCTCTTACTATTCATGGACTCCGGCTCTAAAAAGTAATTCTTAATGGTAACTATATACAACTTTACACCTCACCGGTTTTTTGCACGTTGACACCCTTAGGACGGTCGTTATCTCGCGGCCTTTGGCCGCCCCGCTAAAGCGGGGTTTTCAAGGGAAATAGCCGCACATTGTTCTTTTCTGTCCCCGGAATTGATTGACCCACCCCGCCTGCGTCACAAGGCGAGGGCAATCGAACCGGTTCGAATTGCCGAGCCGCCGCAGCAGAAACGGCACCTTTTCGATAAGCCGAGCGCAAAGCCGAACTTATTCGGTCTATGCCGAGGCGAGAAAAGGTGCAGGAATTTGAACGTAAATCCCCTCCTCGGAGTGGACTTCGGGTGCAACCCGCAAAGAGATCATGTTTTTAGTGTAGTCGTTGTCTTCTTAATATTGCCCCCCCCTCCCTGCACAAAAAACAAAGGTGCCCCGAAGGACACCTTTGTCTGCTATTCGAATCGTAGGAATTAGTATCCCAGCGACTTGGACGATGCATAGGAAATCTTCAGCGCGTTGGCACGGCGAAGCTCCTGCTTTACGTCGGTTACGATACCCATTTTCGTGCTCTGGTCGGCCTTCAGGCAGATCGTCATCGAAGCACGGTCGGCTTCGCTCAGTTTGTCGCGCTCGGCGGCAACGAAGTCGAGGATATCTTTGGTCGTTTTGTACGAGTCGTTGAGCTGGATACGCGGCGCGGTACCGAACTTCGCCTGCATCGCCAGCGACGGCTGACCGATGTGGATGTAGCTGACGAGCGATTTCTTCTCCAGCTTCTGCACCTCGGTAGCTTCGGGAAGTTTGTATCTCACGAGCAGCTCCTGGTCGCGCATGGTCGTCGACACCATAAAGAAGAAGAGGATCATGAAGATCACGTCCGGAAGCGATGCGGTCGAGATGGGGGGCAAACCTTTGTTGCCCTTCTTTTTCATTACTGCCATAGCTTACTTCTTTATATTACGCGGTTCGGCCTCCGAAATCTTCTGAGGCACTGCTTTGGATACTGCATTGCGCTGCTCCTCGGGAAGTTCCGAGAACTTGGCGCCGAACTTACGCATCGCTACATCGTCGCGCACTTCGTTGAATGCACGCGTCAGTTCGTTCTGAACCATGATGTAGGACTGGTAGTTCGTATCGCGGGTCGTTTGCAGCGAAATCACGCCCTGGCTTTCGGGATAAACCCATTTGCTGCCGTCGGCGAGCTCGATCTCCTTGTCGGTCTTCTCGGGGAGGTCTTCCGAATCCATCGGGTTGAGAATGAATTCCTTGGCCTTCTCCTTGAGCTGACGCAGATCGATGATCTCCTGTTTGCCGGGATTTCCCGCCATGATGTTTCCGCTACCCGATATGAGCACCAGGAAGAGGTTGCGTTCCTTGACTTTGATGTCCTCCTGTTTCTGATCTTCGGGAGGCATCGGCGGAAGCATACGCACCAGACCGGTGTCGGTATTCATGGTAGTGGCCACCAGGAAGAAAATCAGCAGCAGGAAGGCGATATCGGCCATCGAGCCGGCATTGATTTCCTGTACTTTTCTTTTGTCTGTTGCCATTGTCTATCGATCCATTATTTGAAAGCGCCCCAAATCTCCGTCACGATGGCCGTTACGAAAGCGGCTACGAAAGCGACGTAGGTTACGAGGATGCTGGTTTCGGTGATTACGGTCTGACCGTGGCCGAAGAAACTGTTGTGCTGGAGGTCGACGATGTTCACCGTGTGGCCGGCCGCGATGAAGTACGACACGCCTACGACGATGAGGATCAACGCCAGGGATAAGATGGTTCCCTTGATACCTGCCGGGTTTTGAATCATTCCGAATACGGCGCAGAAGATGGCGGCGGCGATGGCGAACACGAAGAGGAAGTATCCCCACATGAGGTTCAGGCCGATCGAAGCCTCCGAGCCGCCGTCGGCCAGTGCGTAGCCCAGCAGGACTGCGGTAATGGCCATCAGAATGCCCAGCAATATGTTCATGAACTTTTTCATATTGAATCAGGACTAATTTAGCGGTTGGATTATTTCTTGTTGTAAGCCGTCAGGATATCCATCAGCGTGATGGACGAATCCTCCATATCGTTGACGAGCGAGTCGATCTTCGAAACGATATAGTTGTAGAACAGCTGAAGAATAACCGCAGCGATAAGACCCATGAGGGTGGTCAGAAGGGCGACCTTGATACCGCCTGCAACCAGCGTCGGGCTGATATCGCCGGCAGCCTGGATGGCGTCGAATGCGCCGATCATACCGACGACGGTACCCATAAATCCGAGCATCGGGCTAAGGGCGATGAACAGGCCGATCCACGAAAGACCCGACTCCATCTGGCCGGTCTGAACCGAACCGTACGATACGACGGCTTTCTCAACGGCGTCGAGACCCTGGTCGTAACGATCGAGACCCTGGTAGTAGATCGAAGCGATCGGGCCGCGCGTGTTGCGGCAAACCTCCTTGGCAGCTTCGATACCGCCGTTCTTGAGTGCCTCCTCGACCGAAGCGATGAGCTTCTTGGAGTTGATCGTCGACAGCGACAGGAAGAGAATACGCTCGATGGCTACGGCCAGACCGATAACCAAGCAGAGGAGCACCGGAAGCATCCACTCCCAACCGCCTTCGAGGAACTTCTGCATCAGAATGTGGTGCATGCTTTCGCCTGCGATTTCGGTTTCGGCAACGGCAACCGTTTCTGCAGCGGCAGCGGCCTCCTGTGCGAATGCGCTAACGGTACCCAGCAGGGCGACCGACAGACTCAAAAAAGTTTTTTTCATAGTAGTGTTTGATAAAATTAGATTTGATTAGTTGTTTTTATGAGTTTGTATTTTCGGTTCTCGGGTATGTTAAATTTTTCTTTAAAAAACGCTGTTTTTACTATTTCGCAGTCGGTTCGGACGTTTATTTTCGCCGGAGGATCGTTTCCCGCTTCCGGGCGATCCGCTCCCCGAAAAGGCCGAAACGACCCGCGTGAATAGACTTAATGTATTATGCTACAATACATTGATACCACCCTCACGTCGGCTCGGTCCGCTATCCTCCCGAATAAAAAGTCCGTTAACAGTGCGAAATATAGAAAAAAAAATCGGTTCGTGCAACGTCTTACACCGTAAATTCTCCGCGCAGGGGGCGGCGCAGCAACTCCAGCGTCTCCTGCTGCGGCAGCGAAAGACCGAGCACGTACATGAGTTTCGAAACGGCGGCTTCGGTGGTCATGTCGTGGCCGCACAGCACACCGGCTTTTTGCAGCCGCAATCCGGTTTCGTAGAGTTCCATCGTCACCTTGCCGCCGCCGCACTGCGTGACGTTGAGCACGATGATTCCGCGATCGATCGCCTCGCCGATCACCGAGAGGAACGATTCGCGCGTCGGGGCGTTTCCGGCGCCGTAGGTTTCGAGCACGACGGCGCGCAGTCCGGGGGCCGAGAGCATGGCCCGCAGGATGCTTTCGCTCAGGCCCGGGAAGAGCTTCACGATGCCGATGCCGTCGGCCAGGCGGGTCGAGATGCGCAGTTCGTCCGCATACTCCGCAGGGCGCAGCACGGCCGGAAAGTTATAGGCGATGTTGACCCCGACTTCGGCCAGCGGCGGATAGTTGTAGGAGCGGAAGGCGCTGAGCGCTTCGGCGCTGCGTTTGGTCGTGCGGTTGGCGCGGAACAGCCGGTTCTGGAAGTAGAGCGACACCTCGGGGACCGCCGGGCGGCCGTCGCGGCGTGCCCCTGCGATCTCGATGGCCGTGATGAGGTTCTCGCGGCCGTCGGTGCGCAGCACGCCGATCGGGATTTGGCTGCCGGTGAAAACCACGGGCTTGGCGAGGTTCTCGAACAGGAAACTCAGGGCCGAAGCCGTGTAGGACATGGTATCGGTGCCGTGCAGGACGACGAAACCGTCATAGCGGGCGTAGTTGTCGCGGATCAGTTCGGCGAGTGCCACCCAGTTCTCGGGGGCGACGTTCGACGAGTCGATCACGGGGTCCATCGTGCGTACGTCGATGTCGACGTTCAACCGCCGCAGCGAGGGGAACTCCTCGTAGATGCCGCTGAAGTCGAACGGTACGAGCGCTCCGGTTTCGGCGTCGGTCTGCATGCCGATCGTACCGCCCGTGTAGATGATTAAAATGGAGGAACGCATGGTAAATATGCTTTGAGGAAAAAGTTTTTACAAGTAAGAATCGGCCGAATGGAGGGTTGGGAGTTGCGGCTCTTTGAGCCGCGCGAGCCGTAGCCTCCCCCAGCAGAGGCTCGCCTTAGTCCGGGGACAGAAGCCGGTAAGAAGCATGTCTCGCTGCTATTTTCCCATAGGCCCCGGTTCTAATCCGGGCTCGCTCCGCAGGCTACGTCTCGCCCACAGTCGCCGAATCCAATCATGCCTAATTCTTAATTTTTAACTCTTAATTCTTAATTGATAAAAACATCCGCTCCGCGTTGCGGGTCGTGATTTCGGCGACCTCCTCGGGGGAGAGGCTCTTCAACGCGGCCACCTTCTCGCAGACGAACCGCACGTAGGCCGATTCGTTGCGTTCGCCCCGGTGCGGTGCGGGGGTCAGGTAGGGACAGTCGGTCTCCAGGACGATATCTTCGAGCGGCATTTCGCGCACGGTTTCGGCCGTGAGGCTCTTTTTAAAGGTCACCACGCCGCCGATGCCGAACCGGAAGTCGCCGCATGCCCGGAGTCTCCGGTAGGTGTCGATATCTTCGTTGAAGGCGTGGAAAACACCCCTCAGGCCGCTGTCGCGGTACTCTTCGACCACGGCTGTCATCTCGGGATAGGCGTTGCGCGTATGCACGGCGACGGGGAGTCCGTAGCGGATCGCCAGGTCGAACTGCCGCCGGAGCGCCTCGGTCTGCTCGGCGCGGAAATCGGCGCTCCAATAGAAATCGAGCCCGATTTCACCGACGGCGCAGAATCCGATCCCCTCGGGCGGTGCCGCCAACAGCCGTTCGACGCGTTCCAACTCCTCGCGCCAGCGGGGATTGTCGTTGATCGAAGTGGGGTGCAGGCCGATCATCGGGGTGCACGATTCGGGATGGCGCCGGCAGAGTTCGAACAGCCGGTCGTGGCTCTCGGAGTCGATTGCCGGGAGCAGCAGCCGGGCGACGCCTGCCGCAGCAGCCCGGGCGAGGGCCTCTTCGCGGTCGGAGTCGAACTCCGGTTCGTAAAGATGGGAATGGGTATCTATCAGTTTCATAACTTCATATATCGGTTGCCGGGGAGTTGGCAGATGGCCCCGGCGATCTCCAATCCGAGCAGCAGTACGGCGAGTTCTCCGGGGTCGAGTCCGGAGAGTCGGGCGAGGGTCTCGGTGGAGACGGGATCGTTGGTGCGGAAACAGCCGAGCAGTCCGGCTTCGTCTTTCGTAAGTTGCGGTGCAGGGGCTTTCGGGCGCAGCAGGGCCGGGTCGGGGCCGAGGTCCCACATCAATTCGCGCATGACATCTTCGGCCGTCATGACAAGGGCTGCTTTGCGGTTTGCGATCAGGTGGTTGCACCCCGAGGAGGTGCGGTCCGTGGCGCGACCGGGCACGGCCATCACCGTGCGGTCGTAGCTGTCGGCATAGTGCGCCGTGACGAGCGAGCCGCCGCTGTCGGGCGATTCGACGACGATGCACCCGGCGCTGAGCGCTGCGATGATGCGGTTGCGGGCCAGGTAGAAATCGCCCGTCTGCTTCGACTGCGAATGGAGTTCGGTGACCAGGGCGCCGCCGCGTGCGAGCAGGTCGCGTGCTACGGCCGTATGCTGGGCCGGAACCACGCCCGGCAACGCATTGGCCAGGACTCCGACCGTCGGCGTGCCGGCCGCGAGGGCTGCGCGGTGGGCCGCCACATCGATGCCGAAGGCCAAGCCGCTGACGATGCAGAGCCCGGGAACCCGTTCGGCGAGCCCTTCGACCAGGCGGTTGCACATGATCTGTCCGTAGGGCGTCGCCTCGCGCGTGCCGACGATCGAAATGCACCGAGTCGAAAGTGCCTCGACGTTACCTTTTATGTATAGGACATGGGGATAATCGGGAATCTCGCGCAGCAGGGGCGGATATTCGGGATCGGTCGAGGCGACGGCCACGATATCGTTGCGACGGCAGTAGGCGATTTCGCGCTCGGCATCGGCGAAGCCTTTGCGTTGGACGATTTGACGGGCTGCCGAGGGGCGCAGCTGCGCCCGTTCGATCAGTTCGGCTTCCGAGGCTTCGAAAATCCGGCGTGCGTCGCCGAAGACCGTGAGCAGATGCACGGCCCCCTTGACCCCGATTCCCGGGGTCATTGGTAAGGCGATGTCTTCGACGGTCATGGTTGCAAACGATTTCTTCGGATCGATAAAGGTAGTAATTTTTGCGACACGCGCGAAAATTTTCGCCGAAATCGTGAAACTTCCCCGGAATTTTTGCAATTATCGGAAATCTTCGTATATTTGCACTCCCGAACGCCGTAATCCGGCTCTTGACGGAGAGCGCTTTGAGCGGTAAGGGCGTTGAAATGGTCTGATGGCCGAGTGGCTAGGCAAAGGTCTGCAAAACCTTGTACAGCGGTTCGAATCCGCTTCAGACCTCAATTTGAGAGCGAAAGTCCTTAGAAGCTAATAACTTCCGAGGACTTTTTCTTTGTCAGGGCCCGAAGCCGGGCCCGCTTCGGAGCCACGATATACCACTTTGGCGCATACAGAATATGTTGGTTTTATGTAAGTTATTGTCACAAGATGTCATCTTTGCAATAGTTTGCCCGATTCCGTAATGCACCGGTTTTCCGGTCGTGGATCGCGGTCCCGATGCGGGCTCTTATCAGTTTTTGCTATTCCATTATCGCTTGTAATTCAGTAATAACAAGGCGTCAGCCTGCTCGTCGGTATCTTCGATAATGTCCCACACCAACCCGTTTCCGAACAGGATTTGTACGGCACCGCAAATGCGGTAGATCGTTCCGAAACCCAGCGGGTTGTTCTCTTTTGCAATGAATAGCAGACGGTTGTTCCGGTAGCGTGGAATATCTCCGTCCCCTATCGCATTGTGCAGCGCTTGGCATAGGGTTGCAGTCCGTCCAGTTCGATGAGCTTGTCGAATTTCTCGTTATCCGTGATATGGATAATTAGTCGATGCATTGTTCGTTCCATAAATTAGTTCATTATTCGGGTGTAAAATCAAAAAACCGCCGCAGTCCGAAGATTGCGACGGTATTGACCGACAGAGGGCTTCCGGTCAGCGTTTGGCATCGACCAACTCCTGCAAATAACTTTCGTGGCTCGCTTTCTCCTCTTTGGTAGGCTTGCGGACAACGCCGTTTTCCTCGACGGATAGGCGGCCGGTCTCGGAATAGAGATACCATTTCCCGATGCGGTTACCCGCTGCATCCTCCTCTCCTTTGGCTTTCACGGACGAATTGGGGTAACGGTAGACACAGTTGTACCCCTCCTTCGACCGGCAGCCGATCCACCGTTCCTGCTCGTCGTACATGACGATATAGGATCTGTCTGCCGATGCATAGGCCTTGCGGTTTCCGTTGGGATATATCCAGTATTCATCTCCGTTATCCGCCCGCTCGTAGACGGATCTGCCGTTTTCGTACTTCGTTACGGTAAGTTTATTGTCATCGCTGTCCATTTTCCCCTTTTCGATTATGTTTCCCTCGCGGTCATAACATTCGTAGGGATAGTGCCCTTTGTAGTCGGCGGGTTTTATCCGTTGAGAGATGATCTCCGTGCCGGGGAATACGTAAACCAGCGTGCCGTCATAGTCGTACAATGATTCCAACTCTCCTTTTTCGTCATAGGTGCAGGCGCGGTATCTCTTCGATCCGTTACGCGTCCATGATTTGTGAAGTGTGCCGTCGGCGCGGTATACTTTCACTTCCGTACCTTCGTCGGAATTGGAGGAGACCTCATGCCAGTTCTGTACCAGTTCCGCCGTTTTCGATGCCGTGATGCTGTCGTAGCGGATGGTCAGAAATTCGTTGTTCCCCGTGCGGGTGGTCTCCGAGCGCTTGTTGCCGTTGGCAAAATAGAGTACGCAGGTTGCGACCTCTCCCGGTATCTCGAACGTGTATTTTTCGGCCAGCCTGCCGTCGGGGTGATAGCCGACCATTTCGCCTGTGAGTTTTCCATCTGCGAAGTGCTGTATGGTGCGGAGTTGCCCGTTTTCATAGTATTTTTCCAGCTTGCCGTCCAACTCGCCGTTTTTGTAATAGCTTATCTCCGCAATGCTCCCGTCGGGGTGATACTCGACGAATTTGCCGTTAGGCAATCCCTTTACGACCTGACATTCGCGATATGGCTTGCCATTCTCGTACCACGAACGATTGACGCCGTTCATGCAACTGTACTCCTCCTTTGCGCCGGTCGATTCGTGCCAAGTCGTCTCCTCGACGATGATGCCCTTGTCGTACGTCCGCTCGATGCGAGGCTTGCGCTGGCCGTTCCGTATCATGTACTCCATATAGTGCCCGTGCAACTTGTCGTTGAGGTAGTTGGCCTCGATGCGGGGCTTGCTTTGGTCGGCGGCTGAGCCGTCGGCAAAACCGTATTGACGGTAAGGGCCGTTGAGGGCTCCGTTCGCATAGGTCATGGTAATACCCAGTGTGCCGTCCTCCATGTAGAGGTTGTAGGTGCCGTGCTTCTGCCCCGTCCGGGAGTTTACGGTGTAGACCTCGTAAGGTCTGGTGCTGAACAGGTCGTAATACGTGCGTACGGTCTTGAGCGCCTGCGCGTAGCCCTGCGACAGTCCCAGCGAAAAGAGAACTGCCAGTAGGAATAAGATTTTCTTCATGATATTTGTTTTAATGTTTCTGGTTTCTGCTGTTTTATCTGGTATCGCTCGCTAATAGTGAGCGCAAAATTAAGCAAAATCGGTTCTTTTGCAAAGAATAATAGGTATGAAATCGGAGCTTGACAGATATGTGATCGCCCGTGTGCGCGAAAAGCGGTTGGAGCAAGGTGTTTCCCAGCGGGCAATCGCCTTTACCATCGGTCGCTCTGCCAGTTTTGTGGGGCAGGTCGAAAGCGACCGGTTCACTACCAAGTATACCGTTCATCAACTTTATCTGATCGCTAAGGACCTCGGATGTTCTCCTGCGGAGTTTTTCCCTCCGTTGGATGATCCCCGCTTCGAAAGCGAGGAATAAGCAGGGGACATTTCATAATTCCGGGTTGTTCAGATTTTACTCCTTGTTATTCGTTTGGATTCCCATTAACGGGAGGAAACTCTCCGGCACGTCCGGCATTTGTGGCATCGGGGTCGTCTGTTCGTTCTGTTCCTATAAATTACAAAAGGTATTCGGAGCCATTCCGGAGCCTTGGTCATACTCTACAAAGGGATAAGAGGCGTAGAATTGTTCTTCCTCGATCTGTCGGAGCACGAAATCGGCAATGGTCAGCCGGGCGGCCAATGTCATATCGGTCGTCAGTTGTTCCGCCGCATTGCTTACCGTAGTGTCGATATCCTGTTCCTGCATGCGGTGGGCAATCGGCAGACTGGCGTCATAGAGACCGGAGGCAGGATACAGCGTTACGGATCGTCCGCGTAGTGTCTCCATGATAGCAGGGTCGGTCAGGCTGTACCCGTTCCGATTGCTGTTTCCTGTTGCCAGCCAGAGCCGTTTGTTGTCGGCAAGGGTCATAATCAGGGCATCACGCGAATCACGCAGGATTCCGACGGGATCGTCGGGATATTCCTGCAACAGGTGCATCCCGAATAATGCCGGTGCGGGTTGCAGATCGTATCCTTTCATCAGTCGTTGGCCGATCGGTTGCTCGCCGGTCTGTTTGCCGGTTGCGGGGGCGTACTGCACCGAGAGCAGTTGCCGTGTCTTGCCGTCCTGAAAGGGGAAGGCAATGCCGTATAATCCGTCCTGTTCATACTCCAAGTCTACCAGCAGGCCGTAACGGGAAAATACGCGGCAGATGGCGTCCGTTGCGAAATAGCGGGACAGATAGGTAAACAGCGTCGTTCGTTCGTAATAATGTGTGTCGCCCAGCCGGGGGTTGCGAAGCCTGTCCCGGTGGATGAAGCGGGCGATGGGTTTATGGTTGTTTTTCATGGTGTTGTGTTTTTTTGCACCGGCGGCTCCCGGCAGGCTCTCTTTCGGAGAGATAATTGCCATGTATTCAACGGGAATTATCCGTAAGAGCCCGCCGTGCCGCAAGTGCTTATTCGAATATTTCTACATAATTTTTGCGGTACTCACCTTTGACGATGCGGGTAAAGTAGCGCTGCTTGCTTAAAAATTTCTTGACCTGATCCTTCGAGAATCCTACCTTTTTCTCTAACAGTTCGTAAACTGCGGCGATTCGGAACGAGGGCGGCAGTGCATCGTAGGCTTTGCGCTGCTGCTCTGTCATCGAGATACGGATATCCTTGCCGTAGACGAGCTTGTGAATCTTGATTGCCTCCTGCCGGAAATACTCCACCAGTCGGATCGCCCCCTCGACCGAATCCATCCCGACCGCAACTGGCTCACGCTCTTCGAGGGCGGCCCGCATTACCTCCAAGATAAGAGCGAAACGCAGCGCATAGGTATCCAACTTACAACATGCGTCGGCGTAGGTGTCGCCCATCTCCTCCTGTGTCCGGGGCCGGTATTCGTCATTGTGCCACGATAGCATACGTTGCAGGGCTTCGGGAGTGAATTCGATCTCGGTAGGTTGCGGGATTCCATCGGCATCCTTTTCCATTTCACGGTCGAGCAGTCGTAGGATCGCTTTTTCATACTGTTCGGTCAATGCGGGGTCGATCTCCGAGGCCGACCAGTTGGGCATGGTCAGGTTCTCCGGAGCGGTGAACAGAAAGCGCGAGGAGAATCCGCTACCGGCTTTGTCGCGCGTGAAGAATTTATGCATGATCGCCGTCTGCATCGTGCCGATGATAGACACGGCGACCCGATGGATGTAACGGGAATCGACCGAAGCCCGGTTGATCGACTGCGGAAGTCCCGACCAGATCGTATTGAACGCTTCGGCGTCGGAACCGGTGTTGTAGCGGTTCATGTTTTCCAGAAAACCGTTCATCTCGTCGGCTACGATCGCCACGCCGCGCGGGTTGGCTTCCATGCTCCGGTAGAGCGCTTCCAGCGTCAGTTCATTCAGGATCGGAGTACGCAGAACCGGTTTCGGGCCGGGGTTCCCTTCGGCTTTGCGACGTCGGTATTCGGCCATCTCCTTTTTGTAGGCAGCAAAACGCCGGGCGCGAATCAATTCGAACGGTGCGAATGCCCGTTGGATGGGATGGCTCTTGCAGGTTCCGGGATTGCCGACCAGCACACAGTTGAGCGAGGCGATTGCCGTAAAGAGGTTTTTCATTTTCAGTTGAATCGTGCTTCCTATTGCCGCAGCAAAAGCCGTCAGTATTGCCGTGGCGCTGAAATCGACCGGAAATCCCAGATCGCGGTGCAGGGCAAGAATCAGTTCGGCCAGCGGGCGGGGAAAAACGTCCTCGAACGGAAATACATTTTGTTTCGCTCCGACAGCGGTAGTCTGAACCGCCGCCGGAGATTTTACAACCTGTTCCATAGGGCCTATGCGTTTACGGGGATCATTGCCGCTTCGACATCGGACATCAGGAACAGGGTGCGTCTCCCGTTTTTCAGGCATCGGATCTCTCCCTGCCGTGTCATTCGATGCAAAGTCGAATAACTGATGTGGAGCAGGTCGCAGACCTCCGAGCGGGAGAGGTAGCGATGTTCGGGCGGCTCCTTCATGCGGCGCAGTTCCGTAATCTCGGAGCGAAGCTCCTTCAGACAATCGTACAAGGCCGTGAGGTCGGCCTCCTGTAAAATCAAAGTTTTCATAATAAAAAAAATGTGGTTTACAGGTGCAAAGGAACAACCTGCCTCCGCCTCAGACACAATTTTGTGGTAGGACAAAAAAGAAGCGGGCGACCGTATGCCCGCTTCGTCTTGTCAGTTATCCGGCTGTATATCTTCTCGTTTGGCAATCATCGAAAGGCCTGCAATGTCCCATGCTCCGGTAAACTCCCGGCAGAAACGTTCGATCTTTTCCCGGCTGTCGGATCGTCCGTCCACCCGTCGCAGGAGGGATGCGACCATTTCCCGCGAATCGGTATAGTTGTCTATATCCGCATAACCGCACGTCGGGCCTCCCCGATGGCATTTGTCGATCAGTTTGCGGTAAACCTCCGGTGCGCCACCCCACAGCGAGGCCATAAGCGTTGCCGTGTGGGTGGCCCGCAGGTTGTTCAGGCCGAGCCGGTGCAACAGAAACAGTGTCAGAATTACCCGTTGCGTGTCGTTGATAGCGATTGTGCCCTTCCCGTATTTTCTGTCTGTGAACCGGGACAGGTGCGAGTTGATCTCCTCGCTTACACAATCGAAAACAGCGCTCGTATAGGCGTTCTTTATCCGGAGCTCCATATTCCGAAGCCGGGTTTGCAATTTTTCGACAGCGACGTGGAATCCCTCCGTAAACCGGTCGTGTTGCCGGATGGTCGCATAAGCCCTTTTTCTCAGGGTGGCATAGAATACCGGATCGCAGAACAGGGCCGGTAGTGCCTGACTGCATCGGATAAACACGTGATTCCGGTAAAATGTCCGGGCCTCGCCGTCTTCCGCCGGAATCAGTTTGTGCCGCCGGATTTCCTGTCCGGCAAGCAGACGATAGCGTTGCAAGGCCGGAACGTCGGCGAAGAGATAGCCGCCGAAGATGGGATAGAGGTTGTTTGCTTCGGTAAAGCCCTGTTGCTGCCGATAGTCTGTTTCCCAATGCAGGAAGCAGGTGCAGAACAAGTCGGCAACAGACTGGGGCGTGGCTCGCTCCTCTTTGGCGATCAGGTCGAGGCCGAAGTCGAGCGCACACAGATATTCGGCCATTTCAACGGCGTGTTCGAATGCGACGGGCCGTCCGTCGCGGGTCTCTATGGTGGTCATGGGTTGTCTCAGTTGAAAAATTTGTATTGTTTGAGTGCGACCGCCTTTTCCTCGGCGGTGCAACGGATATAGCGTCGGAAATTGGCCTCGGTCGTGTTGCCGGTTGCCGACATGATAAGTGCTGCGGGAATATCGTTCTTGAAAGCATTTGTGGCAAATGAACGGCGTGCCGTGTGGGTCGTTACGAGGTCGCATTTCTCGTAACAGCGTATCTGCCGTTCTCCGCCCAATACCTCTGTCAGATAGACCTTGGAGGTAATGCCCGCCTTACGGCATAGCTGTTTAAGCATCCGGTTCGTTGCCTGATTGCTTTGTGTCGGCGGCGGACAGTTGTTGTAACGGGCGAAGATGCTGCGCAGTTTCGGGCAGATCGGCACAGCGATCGTCCGGTTCGTTTTCTGGGTCGTGATGACGATGATTCCTTCGTCGAAACGGATGTGGTGCGGTTGCAGCCGTCCGATGTCGCTGAACCGCAGTCCGGTGTAACAGCCGACCAGAAATGCGTCGCGCACCTCGGCCTGCGAGGGCGGCAATTCCAGATCATAAAGCAGTTGCAGTTCATCTTCATTCAGGTAGATGGTTTCGACCGTTTCCTGAAAAACCTTGAATTCGCGGCGCTTGAAATCGGAGTTGAGCGTATAGTTGTTGTCGAACGCGTAACGCAGGAACGTGCGGATATTCTTCACGAATTTGCCGATTACATTCGGACGGTAGCGGCCCCGGCTGTGGGTCGTCTCGTTCAGATATTTGACGAAGTCGTTGTAGAAATCCAACGTCAGCGATTCCAGCGTCAGCCGGATGTGCCGCGCTTCGGCATAACGGCGCAGGGCACTTTTGGTCGATAGGTAGCTGCGGATCGTGCCGGGCGTCAGGCGTGTGCCCGCGCCGTTGAGGATGGTCCCCTCCCGGCAGGCGTTGATGTAAAAGTCGATGTATTCGAATACGTCGCGGAATGTCCGGGCCTTGCTTGCCTCTTGTCCGAGCTCGCATTGCAGTTCGTTGCGTACCTGATCCGCCGAGGCACGGATGCCCTGTTGCTGGAAGCGGGCGAGAACAGCCAGTACGGCGTTGGTGATCTTGTCGATCTCGGTGTTGATGTTGTCGAGCCGGACACGCAGACGGGGATTGCCTTTCAGATCGGCATTCCGTTTCGAATCGACGATCGCACGGCCCTCCGTGCTATCCCAATGTTTCGGCTCAATTTTGAACGTCGGAGCAAGGGCATAGGAGATGCGGACGTGGTTGATGGTCATACGCATCCGGACCGAGGTAAGCGGCTGTGCCGGATTTTTCAGAGAGAAGCGGATCATCCGGCGGGTATAGAGGTCTTGTTTCTGACGCATGGTCATTCGATTGAATGGTTTCTGCGTACTTTTTTCAAGGGTCGTTCCTTGCAGTTGCCACGTCTTGTCGCAGTCCGGGTGATTTGTCCGCAGTAGCTCCTGCGGTATGACGTCGGCGTCAGATGCTGACGTCAGGCATGTCAGGTCGTTGATGTTGTAAATGATTTCCGGTTTCTTCATAATGGCTTTCGTTTGGCACGCTGCTCCACAAAAGCCGCACCTTTGCGTCTGCCATTTGACATTTGTCAGTCATCGAATATCCCTGAAAAAGTTCTCCAGCCCCGGACTGTCCGAAGCTGGAGAATCGTAAAATTTTTTCTGAAAAATTCCATGATATTTGACAAAACAAAATTTGTCAGGCATTTTGTCAGAAACCGGGTGCCGGAGTTTGACACAAAGACGGTTTCTTCGGAGGTTTTATTATATCGTAATAACGACAGGATGATTGACCAGTTCGTAATTCTCATTCACAACAGCACCGTTCACAAAGGTTGTCCGGGATGTTTTATATACGCCGTATGCCTCGTGTGTATGGCCGAACAAATGGTAGCGAGGGTTGATAATTTCTACTTGCTTCCGTAAATCTTCATTCCCCATATTTGCGCCGAATGCTGATTTATCAAGAATTCCGAACGGCGGACAATGCGAAACCAGTATGTCGGTCTGTTGAGGAATCCGGACGATCTTTTCCGGATAGAGGTCTGCCCAGTGGATTTCGTCGGATAGAAAGAACGGGATTCCCCATATTTTCACACCTTCGATTTCTATACCGCTGTTGCATAGATAGTAGCAGTTATGCGGCATCCCTTCGATACCGGCTCCATCCAAACAATCGTCATGATTGCCTGCGATAAAGATTTTGTACCGGTAATTCAATTTCCCGAACCATTCAATAAAATCGGTAATCTCCTCCTCCGTCCCGTTCCACGACAAGTCCCCTGCATGGATCAACATATCGGCCTGCGGCAGATTCTTCAACTCACAGTGTTTTCCATGCGTGTCGGATAGAAAGGCGATTGTCATTCTTGATAAGTGATTCGTTTTAGAGAATCGGTTTATAATGCGAACGATAATTTTGATGATTCGTTGCGAAAATCGGAACGGGTGTATTTTCTTATATCTTCATCTTACAGAGGGGTAATCATCGAAAGATGTAATCTTCTTTAATATTTTGAAAATTCATATTCTTTTCAAGGCTCATTTCTTCTTGACCTAACTTATTTTAGGATAAAAATAGGGTATGAAAATTTTTCAAAATTTCATACCCTAAGATTGGGCAAGAACGACTATCAAAATGACATAATCCCTTTACGATCTGATATTTTAATTTATGGGCATTGTTATCATCCTTTATTGGATTCTTTTATGCTGGCATATTCCATGTCGATTTTGTTAATTTCTACTGTTTTCGCATTTTTAAATTGGAATTTTTGATCGTCGAAAAAAGCATAATTTATTCCCCCTGTATGCATTGCACTCGCGTATTCAACTCCATGCACTTTTAATGAGGATTTAATGTACTCACAAAGATATTGAGTTGGCAGGTACTCTAAATCAGAGTCAGTTTTACGCAATGGTTTGGATAGAGCCTCTCTAAAATGATTAAGAATAGTTTTATTTGTTACATACTCTTGCAAGTTGATGTCTTCAATAAACGGGCTGATATTGTGAATATCATTTAATGATACAATAATAATATCTTCTACAAGTTCAAATTCTCCAATGCAAACATAATCTAAAAAAGATGCTCTAACCTCAAATAATGTTGTTTTGGGATCACTCGCAAGATACAAGTATGATATACCTTGAGGATTAGCTCGTCCTGAAGTTGTCTTTTGATAAGGTGGTTTACCTAAGTCAGATGCAGGATTAGAGAACCCATTTATATTATCACATATTCGAGCCCGGAAAAAAGATGTCCCTGCCTTTAATGTTTTGGTGTGTTTTTGCAATAGCTTGCTAACGATGTCACGGACAATTGCGTTGTTGTTGATGAAAAATCTATTAGTGCATTTAATTTCATTAACAAAATCTTGCCATATTTTATCGGAGTCGCTAGTCCCATCAAATTTTTCCTTAACGTGTTCTCCTTTTAGACTCTTATCAAGATAGTCAATTAACAGGTAATTTGTAATCGATTTTGCTATATCATCATTTGCGAAAATATTCCATTCTTTTTGTATTGTCGTGCTTAGACAATCTGCCACTGGATTATCCGTTTCTTCATACAAATCAAATAGCGGAACAAAGTAATCTAACAAATCCTCAATATCGACAATCGGTACATTTTTTTGGTAACAGCAATTGCACGTTCCTATATTGCCTCGTGATAGGTCTTTGATAATCGGTTGTATTTCTACATCAACAAAACAATTCGGACAACAAGTCATTCTTGGCATTTTATTTCGTTGAAAAATGATTGTAAACTAATTGTAGGTGATTTAAAATAGATAATTTTTTAATACTACCTAAACCGGGATAGGATTCATCATGGTATATTTGTCTCAATTGTTGACAGGCATCTGTATTCATTTTTCGTTCGTCAATAAATGGAACTAACTTTGATAATGCCTCTGCAACTTTACCTGGAACATCTGAGTTGTCATCATTGCTGTCTGAAACAAAATGGTGAATCCGAAAAACATTGTCTGGAGAATCCAGGTATGTCAAATGGACTGCAACCGCATAGGGCAAAAATCCACCTTCGCTATAATTATTCCCTATCGTTACATAATCTCCATATCCAGAATAGCCTTCTGATTCAAAAAATAAATGATCGTCACTAAAGAACTCATCGGCTGGATTTGCATAATCTGCATTCTTTTCTTTTGAGTTAAATCGATCCGCCAATATAACTAACTCGGTCCCTAGTGGTCTAATATTTCGGGATAATCGTCTAATAGTACTATCGTCGTATAAAATTGCATATTTAATAGATGTAGAGTTTAACAACTCTTTAAAATCTAATTCGTTTCTTGGCTGATCGGTTATTACCAATGAAATATTTTCTAGATTATAGTCCTTGATAAAGGATATTATTCGCTTCAGATTAACCTGCTCGTTGATAATAAATGTCGGCTGGTAGTTGTCATACTCTTTTAATTTATCGATAATGTTGTTTATTAAATTATCATATTTTTCAGATGATATTTCTCCGCATTTAGGGTTCAAAATAATGTTGAAATTGACACCATTTTGTACTAAAGAATCTATTGTTTTTAGTAATGTAGAGTTAACTTGTTTGATCGGTTCAATGATGGGAGATATAATATCCTTTTGCTTATAGAAGGAACACATATCCCTTAATGCAATCAATTCAAATTGTTTCCCTCTCAAATACGGAAAATATTTCATGACGTTGTGGTTTTAGATGCTTTCCAATTGTATATTCAATACGCTCTCAAATCGGTCATAATACTCTGCTTTAAAATCAAGATTCCAAAACAGGTACTTAAACTCAGGAGGGACAATGGTGTCTGATTTGAATAAATCCTTTTCCTTAATCGAGCGTTTCTTTAATTCAATAACGACCAAATCATGCAATGCGCAAACAGGGATTTCATGGAATCTTTCCTTGCATATGGAAAAATATTTGACCGGCGTTGTCTGCGGAATTTCTCCAAAATAACTTTGAAGTACATTCGTATACTCCTGTTTACGCAAACTCCTAATTATTACAGAACTATCTAAATGGGCTATATCTTTTTGAGCCTCTCGAATGGTATGTAAAGCTCCTTTATCAGTTAAAGTAATAATACCAACTTTGTCGTCTATTTCTTTTGAAAGTTTCTCTACTAAATCCGCGTGCGTTACAACATATATATGCTCAAATACTTTTTTGTAATCTGCAATTTGACTTTCTAAACGATAAAGATTATCCAATTCTGTCTTTATTTCAAATACTTTGCTCGTACCATTCAACAAAACTAAATCCGCTATCGAACGGCCTATCTTAAATTCGTTAAGAATCGTGGTGGTATTCAAACTATATTTGGCCAATAGCAATTTGTTTATGATAGAATTTTTATAGACATATTCGTTACGATATTCTTTTAAAAGCTTTCTATAGGCATATCTGTAAAACTCTCCAAGGGTATGAATAGATGAATCTTCGACCCCGTATTTCCTATATTTGGCTAATACGTACGAGTAATCATTCTCCACCAATAATTGCAGGAACTTACTGGTGGAGAATAAATTTGCATAACAGCGAAATATGGTTTTTTCTATAGGCATGCAAAAAATTCCAAATATACAACAAATATAGTGAATAAATTCGAATCCCTATCACATAGAGAAATATATGCCTTAATATCCTTCCACGATAGCCTGCAGCGCAAATTAACAAGAAAGGACAAAGGATCCACTATAGTGCCCGAATAACAGCCACAATATAACGCTTCAAAATTTCAAATGAAACATATTTCTGCAAATAGCTGAAAAGACAAGTGTTACGAGAGAGCAGGATAGACTATTAACGGTCTAATTTAGTGGGCGCTTCAGACCTCCCAATTGAAAAAGCAGTCGACCGAGCGGTCGACTGCTTTTTCGTTTTTCTCAAATAGGTGTGTTCCGGGGTGCGAATCCTTCGGCTCGCGCGGCAATCGCGGATTTTTGAAAAAAACGGAGCGGAAATATTCCGCTGCCGTGATTTCGGGCCGTGCGAAATTGCGAAGGTCTTAGGCCGCTGCATGGCCGCTCAATGTCCGAATACCCAGTTCAGACGTGCGTCGGTATAGCTTTGGGTACAAGTTTGTTCATGCGTCCATCCCTCCTGCGTTTCGAGCACGGCCTCTCCGCCGGATTCGACGAGTTTCTCCACGAACTGGCTTACGAGGCCGATATCCATGATTCGATCGGAGCTTCCCATAACCGTGAGCACCGGCGTTCCGGAGACATTTTCGATCCGGCAGCCCGACGGGTTCCCGGCTACGGGCATCGCTGCGGCAAATAGGCCCGGGTAGGCGGACAGCATGCTCCAAGTTCCGGTTCCGCCCATAGACCCTCCCAAAATGTAGATGCGTTCGGCCTCGGCCTCGCCCTGGAGGATATGCCCGTCGATCAATGCTTTCAGCACGTCGTTCATCGCCCCGCCCCACGATCGCTCTTTCGGACATTGGGGCACGATAACGACGGCGGCGATACGCTGTGCGGCCAGATAGCTGCTTATCGCGCGTACGCCCGGCTCCTGCACCGGGCGCTCGTTGTCC
The DNA here is from genome assembly GCA_947573795.1 of uncultured Alistipes sp. Classification (GTDB taxonomy): domain Bacteria; phylum Bacteroidota; class Bacteroidia; order Bacteroidales; family Rikenellaceae; genus Alistipes. The sequence goes on from CANPHE010000001.1 coordinate 52,236, forward strand.
GCACCCTTGCTTGTGCCGCCGTGCAGATAGAGTACCAGGGCGGTTTTCCCCCGTTCGTTTCCCGCTGCGATGACGGCTTTGCGGTAGGGTATGACGAGGCCCGAATAATTCCCGGATTCCCGGGTGAATACGATCTGCTCGGTCGTCGGTCCGTCGGCTTCCGGCTTCGGAGTCGCCGCATCCTCTTTCGAGCACGATGCGGCGACCCACGATGTCAACGCCAACAGCAGCATTCCGCATTTCATTTCCCGGGGCGGCTTATTCCGTTTCGGTTCCCGTTATCGGGATGCTTCGACAAACGATGCATCATCTGCCGTTCCAGTTCGTATACCCGCTTGATTTGTTTGGGGCGGAGCTTCTCGCTGTATTCCTCGTAGTATTTTTGTCGGATGTCCAGGATTTTGCGGCTGCGTTCGAAGCGGGCTTTCAACTCCTGTTCCGTCTGAGCTTCCGTTTCGGTCGCGGCATTTCGAGGCGCGCCTTTGCCGGCTCGCGGTCCGAGGGCCCAAATCTCTTTTTGACACCGGCAGAAGGTCTCGATGAACCATTCGGTGACGGAGGTGTCCAGCGCCAGTGCTTCGGCGATATGCCGGGCCTGCTTCTCGGCCAGTTGTTCGCGCGTCAGGCGCTGTCGGTCGTTGTTTTGGGCGTTTGCCGCCCCGCAGCAAACCGTCAGGGCGACGGCAAGCATGCATACGCTAAAAAAACGTTTCATAATGGTTGGATTTTATGGATTGATGAATAGGTCGTCCCGATAGACCGAAAGCAGATAGGTGCGATCCTCCGTACTGAGGTCGTCGAAGGCCCGTTCCACCTCGGCAAATTCTGCCGAAGGGATGCTCTCGGGGGCTTTGTCGAGGAGAAAAACCACCGCTATGGCTGCCGCGGCCGTCGTTACGGCGCCCAGTGCGAGGCGCAGGAATCTTCGGCTTTTTTGAACTGCGGTTTCCCGACGGTCCAGTTCCCGAAGGATGTCCTCCTCCATTTGTTCGAAGAATCCGTCGGGTACGGTGTAGGGCATCCGTTTCCCGGGCCGGTCGAAATCGAAATCGGTTTTCATAGCTGTTCCTTTTCAGTCGTGCGAGTTCATGTATCGTATGATCTTCTCTTTGGCCAGATGGTAATTGGCTTTTGCCGCGCAAACCGTGGAATTAGTCGCCTCGGCGATCTCTTCGTAAGTCAGCTCGTCGTAGTAGCGCAGGCTGAATACGATCCGCTGCTTGGTCGGAAGCGACAGCAGGGCGTTTTGCAGCCGGACCGCCTCCAAGTCGCCGTAATCTACGTAGGTGTCGGCTCGCGCGCCTGCGGCAGCGGCGTCCGCCGTCAGCGAGAGCCGTTCTTCGCGGTGGCGGCTCAGAATGCGCAATGCCTCGCGGGTCGCGATCCGGTAGATCCATGCGGTGAGCGAGCCGCGTGCATCGAACCGTCCGAAAGCACGGAATATCCGTACGAAGGTCTCCTGCGCAGCGTCCTGGGCATCCGCATGGACCGCGACGAGCCGGCGGATGTGCCAATAGACCGGCTCCTTGTAAGCCGCCATCAGCAGTCGAAAGCCCCGGTCGGGATGTGTTTTCATCGCAAGGATGATCTCCTGGTCTTTTCCGGACATGGTGCGACGCGAATTTTTATTGCAGGGTATAGGTCTTCTTCTTTCGCTCCGTGACAGTCAGCGTGATCGGGTTGTCCGGATCGAAGGCGAAAGCATCGAGTTCGGCTTCGGCCGCGTCTTTCGGCAGTCCGGCCATTTTCGCATATTTCCCGACGGCGAGAGACGGGTTTTGCCGAAGATACGCAAGTGCCATTTCGAGCCGACCTTTTCGGTCGAAGCGGTTGCTGATGCGCAGCGCGATCGCCGGTCTTACCGGCGTGACAAGAATCCGGTGCGGATACGGGCCGTGGCAATGCGGATAGAAATCGCGGCTGCGGTAGCGGTCGTGCAGCCGGGCGTCGGCCGAGCCGCAGTGTAGCAGGCAGATCGCCGCTATAGTTCCTGTTTTCCGGAATAATGCGTTCATGGTTCCAAAGTTAGGTGATACATCGTTGTCGAGCAAACCGTTTTCGGGGCCGCTTTCTGTATCTAAAACCCCGTCGGAGGGTGAAAGTCAAATGCAGGCGTGCATTTTTTTTCTTGCGGCGGCTCTCTGCCGGCTTCCTGTGGAAGGGGTTTTGCAGGATATGATTTTCTGTTATCGGAATAACAGGAAAACCGAAATATTTTCGTAAATTTGCCGCGTGCTGGTTTCAGAATGAGTTTGTTTCCTATAAATAATTAAAAATCAAAAGCTATGATTTCGATCGACAACTACGATTTCAAAGGCAAACGCGCGATCATCCGCGTGGATTTCAACGTGCCCGTGGATGAGCAGGGCAACGTGACGGACGACACGCGCATCCGTGCCGCCATGCCCACGATCAAGAAGGTGCTCGCCGAAGGCGGTGCCGTGATTCTCATGTCGCACATGGGACGTCCCAAGAAGAATCCCGATCCCAAATATTCGCTCGAGCAGATCATTCCGGCTATCGAGAAGAATCTCGGCGTGAAGGTCGAGTTCGCCGGCGACTGCATGGGTGAGAAGGCTGCCGAGATGTGCAAGAACATCAAGCCCGGTGAGGTCGTGCTGCTCGAGAACCTGCGTTTCTACGCCGAGGAGGAGGGCAAGCCCCGCGGTCTGGCCGCCGATGCCACGAAGGAGGAGAAGGACGCCGCCAAGAAGGCCCTGAAAGAGGGCCCGCAGAAGGAATTCGTCGCCAAGCTGGCTTCGTATGCCGACTGCTACATCAACGACGCGTTCGGTACGGCGCACCGCAAGCACGCTTCGACCTATCTGATCGCCAAGGCGTTCCCCAATGACAAGATGTTCGGTTACCTGATGGAGAAGGAGGTCAAGGCGATCTCGACCCTGATGGAGGCTCCGGCACATCCGTTCTGCGCCATCGTCGGCGGTTCGAAGGTTTCGTCGAAGATCGGCGTCATCAAGGCGCTGATCGAGAAGGTCGATTCGATCATCATCGGCGGCGGTATGACCTATACGTTCGCTGCCGCTCAGGGCGGTAAGGTCGGCAATTCGATCTGCGAGCCCGACATGTTCCCCGTGGCGCTGGAGATCTTGGAGCTCGCCAAGCAGAAGGGCGTGCAGTTAGTCATGTCGCCCGACGCACTGATCGCCGACGCCTTCTCGGCCGATGCCAACACCTCGACGGCTCCCGCCAACGACATTCCCGAGGGTTGGGAAGGCGTGGATATCGCCGACGAGGGCAAGAAAGCCTTCCGCGAGCATATCCTCGGCTGCAAGACGATTCTGTGGAACGGCCCCGTGGGCGTGTTCGAGATCGACAAGTTCGCTACGGGTTCCAAGGAGGTGGCGCTGGCTATCGCCGAGGCTACGAAGAACGGCGCCTACTCGCTCATCGGCGGCGGCGACTCGGTGGCCTGCGTCAACAAATTCGGCCTGGCCGATCAGGTATCCTACATCTCGACCGGCGGCGGTGCTCTGCTCGAATACATCGAGTTCGGTACGCTGCCCGGTGTGGAGGCGATCGCCAAATAATTCGGTGCGAGCCGGTAATAGACGCGGGGTTCCGATTGCTCGGAACCCCGTTTTTTTCGGGGTTCGGACCCGGATGAACGAAGGCGCGCGAAAACCGGAGTCTTCGCGCGCCTGTGCTTCGCAGCGGATTATTCGCTGTAGATGTTGAAGGTCTTCGGACGCTTCATCTCTTCGGTGTAGACCTCGCCGAAACGGTCGGTCACCGTGATGCGCAGCGTCGAGGTGGGGCTCGAAGCCCGTACCTGCCAGATGTGGGCCGTCGTCGTGGGATTGAACGTCGGCGTGCTGCCGCGGTTGAGCCGCTGGAACATGTAGGTGATGATGTGCAGCGGATCGGGCGAGCCGATGCGTTCGGGTTTCAGTTCGCCGACACCCTCCTCCTCGACGCGGATCGTCCACTTGGAGTCCCAGTTCCAGCAGTTGATCCATACGCAGTTGTCGTTGCGTTTGTTGAGGAAATTGGGGCTGTACGGCGATCGGCGGAACCAGTCGCGGTTTGAGATCGGCTGTCCGTCGCTGCCCGTGACCTCCTGTCCGTCGAGCCAGGTTTCGGGATCGAGATGCACTTGGTTCATGTCGTAGGTCCGGAACTGCATGCGGCGATCCTCGCCGGTGCCCTTGTAGTACCATTTCACCTCCTTGCCGTCGACCTCGTAGACGCCGTATCCGCCCGGTGCGCCGTCGCGGCAGATATGGCGGCCGGTATGGTAGCCCGACCACCACCAGCAGGCGCAGACGGCGCCCGTATTGCGGTCCATGACCGTTTCGGAGAGCTCGCAGTTCCGGTTGTCGTGGCTGTGGCCCGTGAGCAGGATCACTTGCGTGAAGCCTTCGAAACAGTCGAGCAGCCGTTTGGCGTTCTCCTTGCTGAACAGGTCGCCCAGCGTGCCGTCCGCCTTGGGATAGGCCACCGGAGCGTGCATCTGCACGAAAAGCGGTGCGCTCTTGTCTTCGACGAGCGCCAGATCCTTTTTCAGCCACTCGATCTGGTCCTGCGTGACGTTGCTCTTGTAGGAGCGGTCGCCGGTAGTTCCTACGGAGGCTCCGTTGTTGATATACTCGATGTCGTCGAGGCAGACGAAGTGCGCCCGGCCGATGTTGTAGGAGTAGTAGGTCGGGACCTTCACCAGGTCGCGCCACTGCTGCGTGGCGGCCCAGTCGTTGCTGTAATAGGGATCGTGGTCGTGGTTGCCGATGCAGTGGAAGGCCACCGTGTTGACATCCTTCATCTCCGTGACGAAACTGTCCAGCGTGAAGAAGTTCTTGTACCAGTAGATATCCCAGGCCAGGTCGCCCATCGAGACGACGTAGACCGGCCGCTGCTCGGCGAGTATCAGGCGGTTGATGTCGTTCACGAAGTCGCGGAACTGCACCCGGTCGTTGGTGCGCGCGGCCAGGTGGTAGTCCGTGGACGCTATGAAGACGAAGCGGTCGTTCTCCACGGCGCGGAGCGTGAAGTCGAACTGCTCGACCGTAAGGTCCGTAGCCTGGAACCGGTAGGCGATCTTCGGAATATTCATCTCCGTGGCGGGCATGTATCCCGACGGCACCGAGATGAAGACCAGTCCGCGCGACTTGTCCGAGTGCATGTAGTAACGGCCCTCGGCGTCGGTCGTGACGATCTCCGTACCGTCCGATACGGCCACTCCGGCGAGCGGGTTGCCCAGGGCGTCGTGCACGTATCCTTTGACGTTCATGCCGGCGATGTCGGGCAGCTCCTCCCGGACGACTGCTTCCCGGATGCGCAGGGTTATTTCGCCCAGGCGTTGCCGGGCTTCGGCACGCTGTACGATGGCCGTATAGGTGCCGTCGGGGAGCCCTTGCGGAACGGTCAGCAGCGCCTTGTCCGCCGCCGCTTCCATCTCCAGGAAATAGATTTTGGCCGTGCCGCTCGCGGTTTCGAGCAGGAAGCGGTCTTTCGAGTCGAATCCGCGTCCGCCGATTTCGAAGGTTTCGCCGACGGCTACGGCGATCTCATCGGCGGGCAGCACGACGTCGGTGATCCAGACGCTCTCTTCCCGCGTCGGGGCGAGCGTTCGGGTGTTGTCCCGCTCGCAGGAGCTTGCGAACGCGGTCGTGTACAGCAATATCGCGAAAAGCGCTGTTCTCAGCACGCGGGCGCGAATGTTTTTCAGAAATTCCATAGGAGGATCAGGTATTTGCGTTTTGGTTGAATTATTCTGCGAGCGAGATCGTCGGCTGGTGCTCGTTGCCCGTCGCGGCGTCGCGGTAGACCAGACTCATCGCCTTGCTGTCGGTCGTGGCCGACTCCTTGCCGTTGATGCGCAGCCGGCCCGTGACGCAGCGCAGGCGGATGCGCAGCACGGCGGTCGCCTCGCTCAGGGTCATTGTCTCCGAGATGTTGCAGAACGTCGCCTCCATGGCGTAGTTGTAGGCGATATCCGTACCGTCGCCCGTCGTCGTATGGCGGAGTTCGCCGGCGGGTTTCCAGACTCCGCCGTCCTCGTATTCGAGGACCCAGTATTTGGGGTTGGTGGCCTGAAGCACCAGCCAGAAATCGATATTCACACGCTGTCCGGCCGGGAGCCAGGCACCCGGAACCTCGAACAGGAAATAGTCGTTGTCCCAGATGTAGTTCGCATTGAGGCCCTTCGCCGGTTCGCCGCCGCGGATGCCCAGCGTCGGATTCTTCGACCCGGGGCGCGAACCGTCGGACACCGTGCTGCCCAGCACGAAGGAGAGGCGTGCGGAGGATCTGCCTTGCTCGGCCTTCACGCCGTCGCCCTTCCAGTCGCTCGTGTAGTCGTAGACCTCCATATGCTCGGGGCCCAGGAGCCAGCGGATGGGGAACGAGGCGCTCACGGCGGCCTCCTGCGTCACGAAGACCTCCGAGGAGAGATTCGCCGCGGCGTTGGAGAAGCGTACGACCTCCGCGCGTGCGGTGCCCGTCGTGTTGTCTGCGGCTTGGAACAGGTAGGTCGTCTGGGTTCCGGAGCCCAGTTTCTCGGAGCTTTCGGAGAGCAGGGAGACCCATGCGGGCGTCGTCACCGTGACGTCGACCGTGTGGTTGACCGTAATGCGGAACGTACCGTCGGCTCCCGCGGATACCGCGTCGGTCGTTGCGGCGAGGCATACCGGAGGTTCGGACATCTTCACGCCCGAAACGGCGTCCTTGCGCAACGACGTGATGCGCACGTCGTCGAGGTACCACGTACATTTGCTTTCGTTGAGCGACCGGATGTTGAGCCGGCAGCCGCGGGTGGCGCCCGTGATGCGCAGCGTCACGTCGTACCAGTTCTGGAACGGATCGTCCTCCCATTTCTGGCCGGCGGATACCTGGCGGATATCCATGTCGTCGTAGGTGCCCGTCTCGCAGTAGATTTCCAGCTCGGCGCCGTTGTCCTTGAGCGTCAGCGTGCGGAAGGTGACCGTGAGGTCCATTTTGCCGTCGATATCGGAGAACGGAGGCGTCGTGAAACGCGCCCTTTTGGCCGGTTCGCCCATTTTCAGGGCGCCGGCACGCGTGTATCCGCGCACGATCTGGCAACCGCTGTTCTGCGGGTCGGTCGTCGCCGAGGCTACTTCGGGATAGAGCGTCGTCAGCTTTTCGCCGGCGCCCTGGTCCATGGCCGGGACGTTGAACGGTTTGTCGGTCGGGGTCGTGGCCCAGGAGAAGTCGTCGGCGAAGATCAGCCAGTCGAATCCTTCGGCCGGAGCCTGCACGACGGTGAGCGTCTCGGTCGAGGTGCCCAGGGCGCTCGTGGCCGAGATCGCGAAGACGCCGCGGCGCGATTCGCCCGTGTTGGCGGCGGCTTTCGCCGTCACGACGATCGTTTCGCCGGCCCGCCCCTTGTCGGGCGAGACCTCCAGCCAGGAGGGGCATTTTGTCGCGTCGACCGTCCAGTCGCAGTTGGATTTCACTTCGAAGGTCGCCGAACGGCCTGCGGCGCCCATGCGGATGTAGTTGTCGGAGACGTCGCCCGAGAGCGCAATCACGGGATATTGTGTCTTGGCCTCCTGTTTGACGGTGATGTGCCGTTCGAGTTTTTCGGCGACGAAGACGAGCGTTCCGGTGCGCATCTCGGAACCCGGATTTTCCGTGGCGGCGAGCGTCATGCGGACGCTCTTGCCGGCGATACCCCTGCCGGGGGTTACCGAGGCCCAGTCGAGTTCGGAGCTGTCGACCGTCCAGTCTACGTTGGCGTTGACGTTGAAGTAGACCGGCATGCCGTCGGCGCCGCAGACGATCTCCGCATTGTCGCCTCCTCCCTCGACGATGATCGAGGGAGTTTCTGCGGAGGGGTGCTGGTGCAGCGTCAGGACGCTCTTTTGCGTACCCGCTTGCACGACGATGCGCCCCGTGCGCAGGTTGCCTTTATTTACATAAGGAGTGACGGTCACTCGCGTGACGGAGCCGGCGGCTCCGGAGGCGGGACTTACCGAGGCCCAGTCGAGCTCCTCGGTGACGATCTCCCAGGCGCGGTTGCTTTCGACCGTGAAGACGATCTGCGGAGCGTCTACGGCCGGAACGGTCGTCTCGGCTTCGATGCCGCCGACCGTCAGCGTATCTTCCGCAGCTTGGACGGCCGGGTCGTCCGAGCAGGCGCCGAACACCGAACACAGCATGCAGAAAATCGCGAAAAAGTAGCTTTTGAAACGGTTCATAAGAAAAAGGTTACGGTAATTTCGTGATTGATTCAAGCAAATTTAATCATTAAATACGGTGCGGACAAGTCTGTCGGAAACGCGTCGAGAGGATGCCGAGGCGGCGCTTCGGCGCGTAAATCCCCGTCGTATCGCTTCTCAGGGCCGTTTTTGCGGCTTTAGGACCGGCGCAATGCGGAAATCGGCTGCCGGGCGATTGAACGGACAGACAAAATCTTGATACGCCCGGACAAAATTAAAATCGGGGAAATCAGTTCCTTTGTGATGCAATCTAAAATGTTCGACCATGACAAAAATTCTACCCAAAACGACCTCCGTCCGCCGCCGTTTCGCCCTTCTGCTGTCGGCGTTGTTCCTGCTCGGAGCTCCGGCCTGTTCGGACGACGCTCCGGCGAGTGTCCCGACATTCCCGATCGGGGATGTTTCGGATATTACCTTTTACGATATCAGCGGCGTGCGCGAGCTGCAACTCCCCGGTACGGGATTCGAGCCGGGCGATGCCGTCTGCCTGACCGATACGGGGCTGTCGGGCCACACCTACACCCTCTCGCCGCGTGTCGAGACGGGGAGGCTGGTGATGCGTCTGCCGGATAACTTCATCGACGGAGTTTACCGCATCACGATCGTGCGCGGTGCGGCCCGCTTCGTCTACGGCGAGGCCGAGTTCTGCTCGAAAACCCTCGTCGAAGACCGCGAGGGGATGAATCTCAAAGGCAAGGTACGCGATACGAACGGACATCCGATCGCCGGAGCGGTCGTTTCGGACGGAATCTCCGTCACGCGCACCGACGAGGACGGCTGCTACTGGCTCGCCACCGAGCGGAAGAACCCCCACGTCTTCGTCTCGATTCCCCGAGGGTATATGCCCGTCGAGCGCGAGGGCGAATTCACGACCTTCTTCCGGAAGATTCCCGACGCTCCGGCGGACGGCACCGCCGCACAGGCCGATTTCACGTTCCATCCGGTCGATAACGACGATTTCGAACTGGTCGTCGTGACCGATATCCACCTCACGGCTGCGGCTGCAGCCGAAGCGCCGCGGCTTTTCACCGAATACTGCATTCCCGACATCAACAGCTATATCCGTGGAATTCAGGCTTCGGGCCGTCCGGCCTATACGCTCAACCTGGGCGATCTGGTGGCCTCCGACAAGCGCGACCTCATAACGCTGGAAGATGGCGTCGAACTGCTCAAAAAGATCGACGGTCCGATCTTCAACGTGCCGGGCAATCACGAACTCTACGACGGGAACGCCGTCGATGCTTCGGTCGAGATCGCCCGTTATTACGACGTCGTAGGTCCGCTCTACTATTCGGTCAACCTGGGCCGCATACACCTGGTGGCGCTCAATCCCTGCGTCCGCAATATCGGTATCCATATGGGTACGAGTTATGCCCTCTCCGAGGAGCAGCTCGAATGGCTGCGGCGCGACCTGGCGCAGGTCGAGGACAAGAGCGCGACGCTGGTCGTCGCGATCCATACGCCGCTGTTCCAGTCGGTCGCCAGCACCGAGGCGGCTTACGGACGGTATTGGCTGCCCAACGGCGCCGATCTGGCCGCCTGCCTGGAGGGTTTCACCGACGTGCATGTCGTCTCGGGCCATTGCCACCGCATGTACAATACCGTCGTGGGAAATATCGTCGAGCACAATTACAGCTGTCTGGGCGGCACCAGCGGCCATTGGACCACCTGGCGGCTTTCGTCGGTCGTCTCCGACCGGCACCAGGGCATGAATACCGACGGTTCGCCCGCGAGCTACGGCACGATGACCTTCCGGGGCAAGGCGCTGACGGATTATTGCGTGAAAGGCGTCAACCTGCCGCGCGAGAAGCGTTTCCGGACCTACGACCGCAATAAGATACACCTCGTGGCGTCGGATCATCTCTCGCCGACGCTGGCCGGCGGATCGCGCGGTGCGGCTTTCAATGCGGCGATGGGAACCTATCATACGGCATCGTCCGACAACGAGATTCTGGTTAAGATCTGGGAGTACGACACGCGTTGGAAGGTCGAGATCCTCGAAGACGGGAAACCGCTCGACTGGAGCATCAAGCTCGACAAAGACCCGCTATATCTCTTCTGCTACGACATTCCGAGCTACGCGACGTTGGATAATCCGAATTACGGGGGGTCCGCCCGGGCGCTCTTCTCGGCCAAAGCCGCGTCGGCGACCTCGACCGTGACGATCCGCGTCACCGACAGTTTCGGGCGCGTCACCGAGGAGACCATGACCCGCCCCAAGGCATTCGTCTCGTCTTATGATTGATTTTCGGATCGTAGCGTCGTCCGGCGGACTCGGGCTTGCCCGGGAATCCGTCGGACGACGGACGTGCGATTGCGAAATGCCCCGTACGCTCCGCAGAAAAAAAGAACTTTCGGCGTGCTTTTCGACGGAAGAATCTTATTTTTGTTGTCGGGAACTCATCTCCGAAACCGTTTCGGAGCGTAACGTGAACTCAGACCGCTCACTTCATGGATAAACGTTCTTCCGTTTCGACCGCATTGCGTCTGGTGGCGGCGGCGATCGGCCTCTGTCTCTGTATCGAGGCCTTTCCTGCCGTACAAGTCCTTCCGCATCTGCCCAATCTTACGATCCGCGGCTTCGCGCAGGATCGTGCCGGTTACGTCTGGATCGCGACCGACAACGGTCTGTGCCGTTACAGCGGACAAACCTACTATTATTATCAGAGCGATCCCGACGATGCCGCGTCGCTGCCTTCCAACCGCATATCCGATATCTGCACGGATGCCGACGGCTCGCTTTGGGTCGCGACACCGGCCGGAATTTGCGTCTACGATCCGCTTTTCGACTGCTTCGAGCGCCTCGACGGCACGGCGGGCTACCGTTGCATCGTCGGCTGCGGCGATCGGGTCGTCGCATCGGGAGCTGCCGGGATGATCGCTTTCGACGCCTCGACGCGCCGGATCGTCTCCCGGGAGAATTCGCCGCAGCATCGCCCGGGTGCGTTGGCGGTCGATGCCGGCGGAAATCTGTGGGGGGGGGTGAACGAGGCGGTCTATGCCTACGGCGACGATCTGCGCGTCGCCGATACGGTGTCGATCGAGGCCCCGGTCGCCGGGTTCGATTGCAGCTGTTGCGATTGCGAAGGGCGGCTGTGGTTCGGCACCGCGAAAGGAATCGTCGTCCTGGACCCCGAAACGAAGGCGCCGATTACCGACGGGGCCCTCGTCGAGTGCCTCGATGCCGTGGCCGATTACCGCATCACGATGCTGGTGCCGGCTCAGGACGGCTCCGTCTACGTCGGTACGCGGGGCGATAAGCTGCACATGATCCGGGTGCCCGAATGCCGGTTCGAATACGATGTCGTGAAACAGTTCCCGCGGCTCAACTATACGAGCGACTTCACGTGCGGATTCTGCGACATCGAGGGCAACGTATACATCGGTACGGCCGACCGCGGCTATTCGGTGCATTACATGCACTTGAAGAATTTTACGCACCGCACTTCGCTGGCGCGTCTTACGCTGAACAAATACATCAATGCCATCGCATCCGGCAAGCACGGAACGCTCTGGGTCGGCAGCCGTTACAAAGGATTGCTGGAGTACAACAGCCGGGAGAAGCGCACGATGTGGTACACGATCGAGAACAGCCCTTTCATGCGCGAAATGGGCAGCAACGGCGTGCAGGCGATCCAGCACGACGCCTCCGACCGGCTGTGGGTCAATATCGACGGACGGATCGCCCTGTGTTCCACCCGGAAGGTCGGATTGACCGACTACCGCATCCTCCCGGGCAGCTACGACGTCAACCGTTTCTGCGAGGATCGCAGCCGCCGGATGTGGGCTGCGACGACCGCGGGGCTCACGGTCTGGAACGGGGCACAGCCGCAAAAGAGCTGTTTCGCCGGATGCAACGTGCAGGATATCGTCCTGATGAACGACTCGACGATGCTGGCCGCCGTGACCGGAAAAGGCGTTTTCGCCGTCGATACGCGGCGTCTCGAACCGCAACCCCTGTTCGCCGATGCCGACAGCCTGTACCGCAGTGCGTTGAAACGGGCGTCGTGCCTCTATTACGATCGGGAAGGAACGATCTGGGTCGGCACCCATTCGTACGGGCTGTTCGGTTACCATCCCGAGCGGGGAATGCGCTCCTATACGTCGCAGGACGGGCTGTCGAGCGACGACGTCGCCTCGCTCGCCCGGGATGCCGACGGAAATACCTGGGTGGCTACGGCGTACGGACTTTCGGTCATTTGGGCCGGCACGGACCGGATCGTCTCCTACTTCTGTTCCGACGGCCTCCAGACGCAGCAGTTCTGTCCCCAGTGCATGCTGGTCTCGCCGTCGATGATCTATTTCGGCGGCAACCTGGGACTGGCGCAGTTCGTGCCGCAGCGGATTCTTTCGAAAATCACGAAAGAACCCGTTTCGCTCGTACTGAAGGAGTTGCGCATCAACAGCATCGTCCAGAAACCCCAGCCCGACGGAACGGGGATTCTGAGCGATCTGCTCAACGACACGCCGCGGATCGTGCTCGACCATACGCAGAACAACATCGATATCGGCTACGAGGCGGTGACGTTCCTCTCGCCGGAGAAGATCCGGTATGCCTACCGCCTTCGCGGCGGCGATATCGACGAGGAGTGGAACTACGTCGAGAGTCGCCGCAGTGCCAACTACGCCCACCTTTCGCCGGGCCATTACGTCTTCGAACTGATGGCTCAGAACCCCGACGGTTACTGGAACGAGGAGCCGCGCCGGCTCGAAATCGACATCGAACCGTCGCCGTGGCTCACCTGGTACGCTTTCCTGTGCTACATCGTCATGGCCGTCACGCTGGTTTGGTTCGCCAACCGGCTCTACCTGTTGCGGCGTCTCCAGAAGATCGACCTGGAGCTGGCGCACAAGGCTCTGGAGCACGAGAAAGAGCTCTCCAACATGAAGATCGACTTCTTCTCCAACATCTCCCACGAGTTGCGTACGCCCCTTTCGCTGATCTACGGTCCGGTCAACATGTTGCCGGGAATCACCGATCCGGAGCGTTCGCGCGAACTCGTCGGGCTCATCAATTACAACGTCCGCCAGCTGTTGAGGCTGGTCGATCAGATGCTCGTGCTGAGCCGCATCGAGAACGGTACGCTGCCGCTCTCGGTATGCCGGCAGGATATCGTCCCGATCGTCCGCCGTCTGGCGGATAATTTCGGATATCTCGCCCAAGGAAAGGGCATCGAGCTGCATGCGGCGGATATCCCGGCGCAGGAGACCGTCGTGGCGATCGATGCGGACAAGTTCCGGAAAATCCTCTCCAATCTGCTCTCCAACGCCTTGAAATACACCCCCGAGGGCGGACACGTCGACGTCTCGGTGTCGCTCGTCGACCGCCTTCCCGAGGCGCTGGGCGAGGTGGCGGCCTCGTCGCGCTACCTCCTGGTGAGCGTCTCGGACGACGGCATCGGCATGGACCGCGAGGAGGTGAACACGATTTTCGACCGTTACAAACGGCTCTCTCGCAGCGAGCGCAGCGCGACCGGAAACGGCATCGGTCTCCACTATGTCAAGCAGTTGTTGGCCGTGCACAAGGGCTCCATCGTTGCGGAGGTCCGCGACGAGGGCGGCATGCGCTTTACCTTCGCCATTCCGGTGGACGAGGCGCTCTACGATTCGGTCGGGGAACCGGGCGTCGCGCCGGAGTTCATCGACGGCGATGCGGCTTCCGCCGAGCCGTTTTTCCCCGATTCGGCGGATTCGGGTATCCCCGGCATGGCTGGTGCCGAGGCGGATGGCGTGCCGGAGCCGGATTCCCCGTCTCCGCGGCCCAAACTCGTGCTGGTTGAGGACAATCTCCAGTTGCAGCACTATTGCCGGTCGCTTTTCGCCGCGCAGTACGACGTCTTCACGGCGGAAAACGGGGCCGAGGGCTTCGACCTCGTAAACGCCGAGATGCCCGACCTGGTGATTACCGACGTGATGATGGCCCGCTCGGACGGATACGAACTGTGCCGCAAGATCAAGCAGGACCCGATGCTGTGCCACATTCCGGTGATTATCCTCACGGCGCTGGTCACCGACCGCGACAAGATGACCGGTTATTCGGAGGGTGCCGACGCCTACATGACCAAGCCGTTCAACCCGGAGCTCCTGCAAACCGTCGCGCGCAACCTGCTCACCTCGCGCCGCAAGCTGCGCGAACGGATTCTCGCCCAGCCAGGAAAGAGCGAGGATGCCAAACCCGAGGAGGAGTTGCAGCTTTCGGCGGCCGACCGGGCCTTCATCGAGAAGCTGCGCAAGCTCATCGACGACAATATCTCGGACAGTTCGCTCAATATCAATCTGCTCAGCACGGAGCTGTGCATGAGCCGCGCGAGCTTCTTCCGCAAGATCAAGTCGCTGACGGGCGTGACGCCCAACAACTTCATCCTGATCTACCGGCTGAACCGCGCCGCGGAGATGATCCGCAGCCGCGAATACCGGTTGAACGAGATCGCCGATCTGCTCGGGTTCAGCTCCCAGTCGCACTTCTCGCGCTGTTTCAAACAGCACTTCGGAACGGCTCCCAAGGACTATGCCTCCCGCAGCGACGCCATACCCCCCCCCATGACCCGAGAATGAGATTTTCGGACATATTTTTAAGACCATGACACCAGCCCGACGGCTGGTGTCTGTCTAATTTTGTATCACCGGAAACCGACCGAAACATGAACCCGATGATTCGAAACCGCTATTTCGCCTCCGTGCGTATCCGCCGTGCCGTCGTACGTCGCCTCTCCGGTTATTGTCCCGCCCCTCTGGGAAAACTACAAAACACAACGATAACGATGAAAAAAATTCTGACGATCCTGGCCCTCGCTTTCGCCCTCTCCTCCGTGCAGGCCCAGGAAAAAAGTTCGATGGACAATCAGACCGTCGACGGTTACCGCGGCATCTGGTTCGCGCTCGGACAGGCCCGCTCGGGGTTCGGAGACAAGTATTCGGGCGGTCTGGGAACCTACACCATGAAACACATTCCGATGGCGGTCTATTCGCCCGAGGCGGACAAAACCTTCTTCGTCTACGGAGGCACCCCCTCGGAGGATCGCAAATACCTGCTCTGCATGGCCGGCTGCTACGACCACAAGACCGGTATGCTGCGCCGTCCGGTGGTGGTCTTCGACAAGGGTGTCGACGGCGTGATCGACCCCCACGACGACCCGACGATCCAGCTCGACAAGGAGGGCTACGTCTGGGTGTTCGTCGCCGGACGTGCGAACAAGCGTCCCGGTATCCGCTATCGGAGCAAGCAGCCCTACGACATCTCCGAATTCGAATACGTCAACGAGAGCGTGATGGCCTATCCCCAGGTGCACTACCACCCCGAGAAGGGTTTCTTCCTCTTCTTCACCCGCTACGACGGCGTGCGCCAGCTTTTCTACCGCACGAGCCCCGACGGCGTGGAGTGGTCGGACTACAAGCAGATCGCCTCGATCATCGACGAGGGCGAGCGCAAGTCGGGACACTATCAGTTCACCAACCTCTGCGGCGAGAAGCTGATGTGCTGCTTCAACCGCCATATCAACGGCAACGTCGATACGCGCACCAATATCTATTACATCCAGTCGACCGACTGGGGAAAGAGCTGGACCACGATCGACGGCACGCCCGTCGAGCTGCCGATCACCCGTTCGCAGAATAGCGCGCTCGTGCACGACTACCAGTCCGAGGGCCGCAACTGCTATATCAAGGATATCAATTTCGGCAGCGACGGCAATCCCGTGATCCTCTACCTGACGAGCGACAATCACCTGACCGGTCCCGACGGCGGTGTGCGCGCGTGGAAGACCGTGCACTGGAACGGCAAGGAGTGGGTTTACAGCGACATCACCACCTCGACGCACTGCTACGACAGCGGCAGCCTGTGGATCGACGACAAGGACGTGTGGACGGTCATCGCACCGACCGCTATCGGCCCTCAGTATTGGGGTGCGGGCGGCGAGATGGTCCTGTGGCGCAGCCGCGACAAGGGCGCGACGTGGAAGCAGGTCAAGCAGCTCACGCACGACAGCCCCCGCAACCACGGTTATGCCCGTCGTCCGCTCCACGCCGACAAGGATTTCTACGCCTTCTGGGCCGACGGACATTCCGACAAGATGAGCATCTCGTATCTCTACTTCTGCAATTCGAAGGGCGACGTCTTCCGCATGCCCTACACCATGACCGAGGAGTGGCAGAAGCCCGAACCCGTAAAACGTTAAACGACCTACGTACATGAAACGAACGATCTTTTCGCTGCTGGCTGCGGCCGCAGCGGCCCTTTTGCTCCCGACGGCGGCCCGCGCCGGACGGCACGACGGCGACGTCGAAATCGCCAACCGCGTCGCGCAGTGGCAAATCGATAATTTCGGGAAATATATCTCGGCCAGCTCCAAGAAGCGCAGCGATCTGCACTGGGCCAACGGCGCGCTCTATCGCGGCATGATGGTCTGGGGCGAGAAGTCGGGCTACAAACCCTGCGAAGAGTTCCTGCTCGGAATCGGCCGCCGCAACGGGTGGAAACTCGCTCCGCGGCAGTACCATGCCGACGACATTTGCGTGGGACAGGCCTACCTGATGCTCTACGCGAAATACGGCGACGAAGCGATGCTGAAGGCCGTGCGCCAGCGCGTCGATTCGATCCTGGCCGCTCCCGCGTGCACCTCGCTCAATTATCGGACGAAGGATGCCAACCGCCGCTGGTCGTGGTGCGACGCGCTGTTCATGGCGCCGCCGGTCTACGCACAACTCTCCCTCATTACGGGCAACCCCGAGTACATGCGCTTCATGCACAGCGAATTCTATGCCTCGACCTCGCAGCTCTACGACCCCGAGGAGCGGCTCTATTACCGCGATTCGCGCTTCTTCAAGCGTCGCGAGAAGAACGGCGAGAAGGTCTTCTGGGGCCGCGGCAACGGCTGGTGCTACGCCGCGCTGGCCATCCTGCTCGACCTGGTGCCGCAGGACGATCCCATGTATGCGTACTATCGCCAGCTTTTCGTCGAGATGTCCGATTCCGTCGTCGCCTGCCAGGATCGCAAAGGTTCTTGGCACCCCAGCATGCTCGATCACGCGACCTATCCGGAGCCGGAGAACAGTTCTTCGGGATTCTTCACCTACGGCTTGGCCTGGGGACTCAACCGCGGAATCCTCAAGGGTGGCGCCTATCGCAAGGCGGCGCAGCGCGGATGGCGGGCCCTCTGCTCGTATGTTCGCGAAGACGGACGGCTGGAGTACGTGCAGCCGGTCGGTGCGGCGCCCGGTGCGTCGGCTGCCGATATGACCGAAGCCTACGGCGTCGGGGCGTTTCTGCTGGCGGCGTCCGAGATCGTCGACTTGTAAGAGGTCCGGCTGCGATCGTCGGGCAAAAAACGAATACGCTCGTGAAAATCGAAACGAGCGTATCGGAATAATTTTGAATTATCAACCAAAACGACCTAAATGAAATGATTTTTCTCAGAAAAATGTGTATTCTGGGGCTTCTGCTCGCCGGATGGCTCGCGGTCGGTTGCTCGTCCTCCCCGGAGCGGGAATCCGAGGACAGCGTGCTGATCGAGGGGCTCGACGCCGAGACGATCGATTTCCCCAGTACGCCTCAGGAGGGCTTCTCGTTCCGGATCGCGTCGAACAAAACGTGGTCCATCGCCAAGAGCAATCTCGAATGGCTCGCGGTATCGCCTATGAACGGCGGTTCGAAGCTCCCGGCTACGGTGACGCTGACCGCCGAACCGAACGACGATTTGGCCCGCGAAGGGGTGCTGACCCTCTATGCCGGGGCCTATTCGCGGAGCGTGATCGTCCGTCAGGAGGCGTTTCCCATCGTTCCCGAGATCACGCTCTCGGGGCTCGACGGCAACACCGTCGAATTCGCATTCACGGCGACCGATCCCGTCGCATTTTCACTCTATTCCAACGTCGCATGGCACGCCGAGCTGCGGAACCTCGACTGGGTGAGCGTCGAGCCGCTCGCCGGGGAGCGCAAGCAGTCGGCGACCGTTACCGTGACGCCGACCCCCAACGAAGGTCCGGAGCGCGAGGGCTCGATCGTATTCTCGGGCGAAGGATTGGCCGAACCGGTGACGGTGACGGTCCGTCAGGCGGCCTATGTCGACGACCCGATCTTCAACGTCCTGGGTGCCGAGTCCGCGATCGCTTTCGCGAATGTCCCCGATGCTCCCGTCACGTTGCAGATCCAGAGCAACCGCGCCTGGACCGTCGAAAAGACGGACCTCGACTGGCTCGACGTGACCCCCGCATCCGGAACTCCCGCGGCGCTGCCGGTCGACGTACGGCTGACGGCCGAAAACAATGCTTCGGCAGCCCGTTCGGGACGCCTGACCTTCGTTCCCGAAGACCCGGCGCTGCAACCCGTCGCGATAGAAGTTACCCAAGCGGCGGCGGGCGACGTGCTGCTGGCCTGGTGGACCCTCGCGGACGATGTGCTGAGGAGCAAGGACCAGAATTCGCCCAACTGGACCACCGACGGATATATCGCCGCCGACCGTCCCGCTGCGACGACGGCGTTCGGCCAGTGGCACAAGGGCGACAACGGGGTTTCGTATACGAGCACTTATGTGATCAGCAGCGACGGCAACGGCCATTACGCGATCAAGACGATGTGGACCGGCGATAACCTCGAATTCTCCGTTCCGGTGAAGCATTTCGCCGCCGGAACCACCGTGCGTATCCGCTTCGCTTCGAGCGGTACGGGTACGGCTCCGAAGTATTGGTTCGTCGAGTATTACGATCAGGGTGTCTGGAAACCTACGAGCGTATACAGCTTTACCTATCCGCAGGACAAATCCTCGGTCGAGGCTACCTATGAACTGACCGGCACCAACAAGGTGACCGATGTCGACGAGTACGCGACCTTTACCGAGGGTGTCGACGACGGTGTGATCCGTTGGCGTATCCGTTGTACGGAAGCTCCGTGCAAGGTGGACGGCAAAGCCCGTCTGACGGCTCCGGCAACTGCGGGAACCATCCGTCTGCGCCAGCAGACTTCGGGGGAACACAACGGAATAGGCTGCTATATCGCGGTTCCCTGATATTCGGAAAATTAAAAACATGCAGATTATGAAAAATACTCATCCCAAACGGTTCGCGGCAACGTGCGGCAGGCTTCGCAGCCTGACCGCAGCGCTGCTGACGCTGTTGTGCGCGTTCGCTGCGGAGCGGACGCTCGCCGCGACGACGCTCGCCGCGGAGCAGCGGCAACCCGTGCAGGCCAACGGCCGCGTCGTCGATACGGGCGGTCTTCCCGTGGCGGGTGCCGCCGTCACCGTCCAGGGCCAGACCGGAGGTACGATTACCGACGCGCAGGGCCAGTTCTCGATCCGGGCTTCGCGCGGCGACGTACTGAACGTTTCGTTCCTGGGCTACCGACCGGCACAGATCGCCGTGGTCGACGAAAAGCCGGTGACGATCCGGCTCGCCGAAGAGAGCCACGCCGTGGAGGACGTCGTGATCGTCGGATACGGCGTACAGAAGAAGGAGAGCGTCCTGGGTGCCATCACGCAGGTGAGCAACGAGGAGCTCGTCAATTCGGGTACGACCAACATCACCAGCGCCATCACGGGTAAACTCTCGGGCGTGACCACCATTTCGACCGGCGGACAGCCGGGTAACAACGACGCGACGATCTTCATCCGCGGCGTGTCGAGTTGGAACGGTTCGAGTCCGCTGGTGCTGGTCGACGGCGTGGAACGCAGCTTCGCGGACCTCGATCCCAACGAAGTGGCCACGATCTCGGTGCTGAAAGACGCTTCGGCGACCGCCGTTTTCGGTGCCAAGGGTGCCAACGGCGTCATCATCGTGACCTCGCGCACGGGTAGCACCGGCAAGCCGAAGATGAATCTTTCGCTCTCGTACGGTATCGATATCCCGACGAACCTGCCCGATCATATCTCCTCCGCCCGTACCGCCGAGCTGCTCAACGTGGCGCTGAGGAACGGGCAGATGTACGGCTCGATGATTCCCCGAAGCGAGATCGACGAGTTCGCGCATCCCTCCACGCGGATCAATTCGATCCGTTACCCCGACAACGACTGGTTCGGCATCGCCCTGCGTCCCGTGGCGCAGAATATCAACGCCAACTACAACATCTCGGGCGGTTCGGACAAGGTGAAGTACTTCCTGTCGCTGGGCTATATGCACGAGGGCTCCATTTTCAAGGATTTTTCGGAGACCGACAAGGCGAATTTCCGCTACGACCGCATCAACTACCGTTCGAACCTCGATTTCAACCTTACGCGGAGCACGAAACTCGCCGTCAAGGTGGGCGGAACGCTCGGCGTGCGGCACAAACCCACCTACGTGTCGGTGTCGAATCTGTTCGACCAGCTCTATTCCGCTTCGCCGATGATGTATCCGGCCTATTTCCCGGCCTGGGTGCTGGAGGAGATTCCCGACTGGGACTATCCCGAGGCTACGGGCGAGCGTCTGGCGAGCCCCCGTACGGCCTATTGGAAAAATGCCTATACTTCGTTGTCGATGGGCGATTTCGAGCAGATCACCAGCAATAAGCTCTATACCGACGTGCAGCTCGACCAGAAGCTCGATTTCATCACCAAGGGCCTCTCCGTGAAAGCCAACGTTTCGCTCAGCACCTACTACTCCCGCATTTCGCAGACGGCCGACAATTCGAAACAGGCCTTCTACATCGATTGGGACCGCTACGATTCGGGCGAGGACAACCCGTGGATCCGCGGTGCGGCCAGCGATCTGGTGTACGAACCGGACCTTTATGCCATCAAGCGCGGGTCGATGGAGAACACCTATTACGCGACCTTCTACTGGGAGGCCGCCCTGAACTACAACCGCACCTTCGGCGACCATACGGTCACGGCGCTGGCGCTTTTCAACCAGCGCGAGAACGTCAAGACCGTCGATTTCCCCTACCGTACGCAAGGCCTCGTAGGGCGTGTGACGTACGATTACAAACACAAATACCTCTTCGAGTGCAACCTCGGATATACGGGTTCGGAGCAGTTCTCGCCCAAGAACCGCTACGGATTCTTCCCCTCGGTGGCCGTGGGATGGGTTCCCTCCCAGGAGCGGTGGTGGAAGCAGGCCATGCCGTGGTGGTCGAAACTTAAGTTCCGCTACTCGGACGGTCTGGTCGGTAGCGACAGCGCCGATGCACGCTGGCTCTATTTCAGCAGCTTCGTCAGCGGCAGCGACGGCTACATCTACGAGGGTACGGCCGCGAACCTCGCGGCGCAGTGGGAGGAGGCCCGCAAGCGCGACCTCGGTATCGAGATGAGCTGGCTGGACAACCGCCTGTCGCTCAACGTGGACCTTTTCGATGAGAAACGAACCAAGATGCTCGTCGCGCCGAATGTCTCGATGCTCGTCGGTACGAACTACAAGGACGTCAACCGAGGCTCCATGAAGAAGCACGGCATCGATATCGAGCTGGGGTGGTCCGACAAGAGCGCTTCGGGATTCGGATACAACCTCACGGCGATGGTTTCGCTCAACGAGAACCGCATCACCAACTACGAAGATGCGCCCTATGCTCCCGATTACCAGAAGGTGGCGGGCAAGCCCTACAAGGGACAGACCGACGGCGTGAATGTCGTCGACGGAGGGTATTACGAGTCGATCGACGATATCCACAACTACCCGGCCTATACCACCGACTGGAATTCGGTCAACGTCGGCGCCTATAAGTTCCTCGACTATTCGGCCGACGGTAAGATCTCGGTCGAGGACCTGCACGCCATCGCCGGCAGCCAGTATCCGCCGCTTACGGCTTCGCTGCGTGCCGGATTCGAGTACAAGGGATTCGAATTCAGCATGCTGTGGTATGCCAACTGCGGCAAGTGGGTGGAATACAACAAGAGCTTCGAGATGGAGTTCAACAAGGGCGACTACCGCATCACCAAATCCCAGCTCGACTATTGGCGGCCCGACAACCGGGATGCCGGTCACGCCACGCTGGTCTACGGCGGTACGTCGGGCCACCCGATGTACATGTGGGCCGGAGGTTCCGGTACGGCGGGTGCCAAGATGATGCTCGAAGGGCGGACCTGGCGCAAGGCGGACTACCTCGCGCTGAAGGAGGTCTACTGCGCCTACACGTTCAATGCCAAGAAACTCAAACAGAAGGTCGGCTTCCGCAGCCTGAGCATCTACGCTTCGGCGACGAACCTGCTGACGATCTCCAACCTCATCGAGGGCGATCCGGCCAGCACCACCTTCACGTCGGGTTTCTATCCGCAGATGACCAGTGTGAAACTGGGTCTTAAATTAGGATTCTAAAATTCCGGACAACATGAAAAAAACGTTACTATACGTGCTGTCGCTCGCCTCGGTCGTATTCGCGGGTTGCAACTACCTCGACGTGGACCCTGAAACGGGTCTCGACGAGAATCAGGTGTTTACCACCTGGAACAACTTCAAGGCCTATTTCAACAATGCTTACGAAGGTCGTGTGGGACAGAAGAGCAGCGGCGAGAATATCAATATCAAATTGGGATATTCCATGTATATCGATCTGAACTCCAGGCGTTTCACGTGGTATACCCTGACCGATATGGCCGATGCGGGGCGTTGGCTGCGCGCCCAGCAGATCAAGGCCGGGGCGCTGGGTGCCAACGTCTCCGAGTGGACGACCAATACCAGCCTGCGACCGATCTCCTACTCGATGTTCCGCATCATCCGCGTCTGCAACAAGTGCATCGCCAATATCGATATGGTGCAGAACGCTAAGCAGGAGGACAAGGACGATATCATCGGCCAGGCCTATTTCGTGCGGGCCTTCGCCCATTTCACGCTCTGCCGCATCTTCGGCGGCATGCCCTATCTGGACAAGGCGCTCGAAGCCGACGATAACTGGGACATGACGCGCCTCTCGTCGTGGGAGACCTACGTGCGCTGCGCCGAGGACCTCGAAACGGCGTACGATTATTTCGAGAAGGCGGGAAAGATCCGCCGCGATCCGGGTCCCGGATCGGCCGGACACCTGTCGAGCAGCGATATGGCCTATCCCAACGGTGTGGCGGCCAAGGCGCTGCGG
The DNA here is from genome assembly GCA_947573795.1 of uncultured Alistipes sp. Lineage (GTDB taxonomy): Bacteria > Bacteroidota > Bacteroidia > Bacteroidales > Rikenellaceae > Alistipes. Next base: position 75,405 of record CANPHE010000001.1, read on the forward strand.
GCGCGCTGCCTCTTGTATGCGGCCAGCGAGCTGAACAACCGCAACGGCAAAGCCGACTGGGAGGATGCCGCCGCGGCTTGCGGCGAGGCGTTGCTCATCGCCCAGGCGAACGGTTACGAGATGCTGCCCTTCGCACAGTGGAGCAGTAACTTCTGGGGTGCCAAGTATACCAACGAACATATTTGGGCGTGGGATTACGGCAGCAATACGATCAACTCTACGAACTGGTCGGCGACCTTCGCCTATCCCATTTCGAACTATACGAACGCCAGCGGCGACTGCCCGACGCAGAATTTCGTCGACCGCTTCGAGACCCTCGCGGGCGATCCGCTGCGGACCGAGGCCGAACGGCGCGAAGCCGCCGCTGCGGGGAACTACAACGAACAGGACCCCTATTCGAACCGCGACCCGCGCCTGGACAAGACGATCATCCACGACGGCAGTATCGTGACGGGCTGCACCACCGGAATCAACATCTACTACGATCCGGATAGCGGTACTTATCCCACCACGAGACTCAACTCCAACTCCCGCTCGTTCGGCATCGCCTGGAGTTCGAACGACGCGAAGGGATATTCCAACACGGGATATTACTGCAACAAGTGGTGGAACGGCATTCTGGGCAGCGGTTCGAACAAATACCAGCGTACGGACCCGCTGATCCGCATGGCGGAGCTCTACCTCAACTATGCCGAGGCGGTCAACGAAGCCTACGGTCCGCAGGGTGCGGCCGGAGGATGCTCCCTGACGGCGCTCGCCGCCGTGAACGAGGTGCGCAACCGTGCCGGCATGCCCGACGTGCAGAGCCGTTTCACGGGCAACGCCGATCTGCTGCGCGAGCGCATCCGCAACGAACGCTGCGTCGAGCTGGCCTTCGAGGGACACCACTATTACCACGACATCCGCCGTTGGAAGATCGCGCCGCAGACCATGACCGAGACGCTCATGGGCATGTATATCGAGAAGACGCCCGTGTCGGCCGAGTATCCGCGCGGACGCCGCTACATACGCCGCGCCATTCCGGCCAACCGCCAGGCCAACTGGAAGGATGCCATGTACTATCTGCCTTTCCCGCCCGAAGAGGCCAACAAGATGAAAAACTTCGTCAACAACGAGATTTGGTAGAAACCTTCACTGTGAACGATCATGAAAAGCTATCATAAATTATTGATACACGCGACGTCGTTGTGCTCCCTGCTCGCTGCGGGGGCCGCGGGCGTCTCCGAGCGGACGACCCGGCCGGACGAAGCACCGGCCGACTCGACGATCCGTGCCGAACGTCCTCTGCGGCTGCTCCAGCAGCTCGACATGCCCTATGCGACTTCGCTTGCCCGGCCGCTTTCGACGGGTAGCGCGGCGACCTATTACGAACAGGATGCGGAGAAGTATCCGACCAACGATTTCCGCAATTCGCTTACGGGCGTCATCGCCGGACTGGCCGTGAAGGAGAAGAACGGTTCGCCGGGCATCAGCTACGCCGCTTCGACGGTGCGTGCCGAACTCTCCGTGCGCGGACTGGCCCCCACGTGGGTCGTCGACGGCATGCCGGCCGATATCAGCCAGCTGCAACTCGACCCCGAGGAGATCGAGAGCATGACGCTCGTGCGCGACATCGCCGATAAGGCGCTGTTCGGCTCGCGGGCGGCCAACGGCGTGCTGAACGTCACGACCCGGCGCGGCTCGACCCAGGGGCGCCGCATCCGCGTGGGATTCGAAGGCGGCGTCAGCGTCGTGGACCGCTTCCCGGAGTGGGTGGGCGGCGTGGAGTATGCGCGGTTGCAGAACCAGGCGCGCATCAACAGCGGCTATATGCCTCTCTACACCAACGAGGCGCTCGCTGCCTACGCCCGCAAGGACCCCAACGACCTGCAATACCCCAATGTCGACTATCGGTCGATGATGTTGCAGGATACGAAGCCTTACTACAAGGCCAATATCTCGCTCGACGGCGGCAACCGAAAGTTGCAATACAGCTCCTATTTCGGTTATGCGGGCGAGGGTGACATCTACAAGGTCGGCGAGAAGGCCGATTTCAACCGCCTGACCGTGCGCACCTACCTCAAGGCGGCCGTGACGCGCGACCTGTCGATCGACTTCGGATTCGCCGGAGGGCTGACTTTCCGCCGTTCGCCCCGCTACGGTTACGGCAGCTCGGCGACCTCGGAGTTCGACAACGTGCTCTCCGACCTGCGTACCGTTCCGGCGATCGCCTTCCCGCTGGTCGTCTCGCACGACGAGGAGACCGGCAACCGCATCTACGGCGTGAGCTCGACCTACAAGGACAACCCCTATGCGTCGCTCACCGAGAACGGATTCTACACCGACCGCGGCCGTTCGGGCCGGGTCAACGCCTCGGTCGTCTACGACCTGGGGGCGGTGGTCAAGGGGCTGAAGTTCCAGTCCTACGTCGGTCTGGACCTCTTCAACATGACCCGCATCGGCAAGAACCCCGACTATATGGCCGAGATTTACGATCCGCTGACCGATACGCGGATCAAGAGTTCGCACGAGGGTGCGCAGGTCTCGGGTAAGTCGAACATGGGCAAATGGACCGGGCAGGGGCTCTACCTGCACGAGCGTCTGAGCTACGAATACCGCGACGAGAACCACCGTGTGGGGGCTTCGGCCACCTGGTGGCTGGAGTCGGCCGACCGTTCGAGCCAGAGCTTCCGCGAGCGTCAGCAGACCCTCGTCGGGACGGTCGATTACGCCTTCCGCGACAAATACCTGTTCCAGGCCGTGGTCAACTACTCCGGTTCGGCGATGTTCCGCCGCGGCAAGCGCTTCGGCACCTTCCCTTCGTTCGGCGTAGCGTGGGTGCTCTCCAAGGAGGGATTCATGCGGGATGTCCGATGGATCGATCTGCTCAAAATCCGCGCCCAGGCCGGTGTGATGGGCCACGATACGTTCGGTTCGCAGGAGTACTACGAGAGCTACTACACCAAGAGCAAAGGCATTCTTTTCGGTCCCTATACCACGGGTTATCAGTGGCTCGGTTCGACGAATACCTACCAGTCCTACGTCAACACCATCTCCCGGCTGGGCAATGCCGATCTGACGTGGGAGAAACGGCGCGAGACGACCGTGGGTATCGACGCGTTGCTGTTCGGAGGCCGTCTCTCGCTCGAAGCCAGCTACTACAACGCCCTGCGCGACGGCATCATCACCGAGGTGAACTCCTCGCTGCCGGGCATCTACGGCATGGACGGGGTGAGCACCTACGAAAACTACAACAAGATTCGCTACCGCGGTGCCGAAGTGGCGCTCTACTGGTCGGATCGTGTGGGAGAGTTGCGCTACTCGGTCGGCGGTTGGGTCGCCTTCAACCGGGGCAAATATCTCCGTTACAACGAGAACGTGAATTACGACTATCAGCGTGTGACGGGTACGGCGGTCGGTTCGTATAGAGGGTATGTTTGTTTGGGAAAATTTGCCTCGCAGGAAGAGATCGACACGTCGCCCCGTCAACTTTTCGATGACCGGACGCAGATCGGCGACCTCAAATACGCCGACCTGAACGACGACGGCCTGATCGACAGCAACGATCAGCGGGTCGTCGGGAATACGTCACCCAAGGCCGATTATGCCGTGAGCATCGACCTGCACTACCGCAATTTCGACCTTTCGGTCGTAGGTACGGGCCGTGCGGGATTCGACACGGCCCTGACGAACGCCTATTTCTGGAACGGCTGGGGCACGGACGGCATCTCGACTTTCGTGCGCGACAACATCGGCGGCGACTATCCGCGTCTCTCCTATGTCAAGGCGACCAACAATTTCCAGGCCTCGGATTTCTGGCTCCGCAAGGGCGGATTCTTCAAGATTCAGAACATCGAGCTGGGTTACAACCTGCGTTTCGGCAAGCGATCGGCCGTCAAAGGCATGCGTGTCTTCGTGCGCGGCGCCAACCTCTGGACGATCAGCGGAATCGAGGAGGTCGATCCCGAGAACATCGATGCCGGCGTGACGACCTATCCGCTCTATCGGACCTTCACGGCCGGATTCAAACTCACCTTCTAATCGAAAGCGAACTATGAAAAGATTATACCTGCTGCTGCTCGCATTGCCGCTCGCAAGTTGTTCCGATTTTCTCGATCCGCTGCCCAACGGACACTATACGGACGAAAATCTGACGGATTTCCCGTCGATGATCCGCGGCTATGTGGAGAAAAGCTACGATTTGCTGCCTACGGGCTATTCGGCCGTCGAATACATCTATCTCGACGGGGCGACGGACGATGCCGTCATCACCTCGCAGACGCACAACATGCGCCGCTTCGCCGTAGGTTCGGGAACCCCGGCCAGCGACCCTTTCCGAACCTACTGGATTCGCGACTATAAGGGTATCATGTATGTCAACCGGTTTCTGAAGGACGACCTGGGACTCAACACCCGCTACATGATCAACAACGAACAGAACAAGCGTCTGCAACGCGCGCTTCAGGGCGATGCGCTGGCGCTGAGGGCCTGGTACCAGTTCGATCTGCTGCGCAAGTGGGGCGGCAAAGGCACCGACGGGCGTCTGTTGGGATTCCCGATCGTCACCGAACCCGTCGACATTTTCAACGCCGACGCCGCGACGTTCGAGCGTGCGACTTACGACGAATGCGTCGCGCAGATTCTCGAAGATTGCGATGCGGCGCTGGAGTATCTCCCCGAGGCCAACCGCGACGATCTTGCAGAGGATATCACCATCGAGGGCGCCGTGCGCTGGCACCGCTTCGACGGCGTGGCCGTGAAGGCGCTCAAAGCGCTGGTTTATCTCCAGTGGGCATCGCCCGCCTTCAACCCGCAGAACGACGAGACCCGTTGGCGCGAGGCGGCTCGCTATGCCGCCGAGGTGATGGATTTCAAACTCGGGCACGATGCGGCCCGCGGGTTCGATCCCACGGCTGCCGTCGACTGGACCGATCCCAACAGCCCCGAGATCATCTGGTCGTCGGACTACGTGAAAGGCAGTACGATGGAGAATCTGCTCTATCCCAACGGATTCCTCGGAACGGGCGGTGTCGGTCCCACGCAGAATCTCGTCGATGCCTTCCCTGCGGCTAACGGTTATCCGATCGACCGAGCCGAGGCTTCCTACGATGCGAAGAACCCCTACGAAAACCGCGATCCGCGTTTCTACGGGACGATTTTCCACCACGGTGCCACGGTACGCCGCATTACCAACAACGAGGTGATGTATACGTTCGATACGTCGGTCGGCGGGCGCGACGAGGCTGGCGGCGTGAACAACTCGATGACGAACTATTACCTGCGCAAGTATATCTATTTGGGTTGGAACAAGTCCGACGACAAGCTCCAGACGATGCCCAAGTCGATCTTCTACCTGCGCTGGACGCAGATGTGCCTGGCCTTCGCCGAGGCGGCGAACCGCGTGTCGGGCCCCACGCAGGAGCTTTTCGGCCATACGCCCAAGGAGGCGATCGCCTATCTGCGCAACCGCACGGCGCCGGACGGCCGTCCGGGAGTCGGAGTCGGGGGCGATCCCTACCTCGACGAGTGCGCGGCCGCCGGAGCCGAGGCGTTCGAGAAGCTGGTGCGCAACGAGCGGCGTATCGAACTCTGCTTCGAGGGGCAGCGTTTCTACGACCTGCGCCGCTGGGCGACGAGCGTCGGGGACCTCAACGAGGCGGTTCGCAAACCCGTGATCTCCACCGCCGGAATCTCTTACGACGAGGTCGAATCGCGTAATTTCGAATCGCTCTATGTCCCCATTCCCTATACGGAAATGGTCCGCATGAAGAAGATGGTTCAGAACGAGGGTTGGTCCAACTGGGAATAGGTTTCGACGATTATACACGATATTAAACGGAAGAATATGAAAAAGATCATAGCAACCCTGCTGCTTTCGGCGTCGCTCGTTTCCTGCTACGACGAGTATGTCAAGGATTACGAATACAGCGGAGTATACATCGCCTATCAGTACGATCTGCGTACGTTCGTGGTGGGCGAGGGAATGAAATTCGAGATCGGCACCGTGCTGTCGGGCGTGCTGTCGAACGATCGCGACCGTTCGGTCTACTACACGTTCGACGACGAGTTGGTGACCGGCAATCTGGCCCCCTACAACGGGCTCGACGAACTGGGCCAGGCCTCGGCGCCTTTCACGGCCTTCGAGGTCATGAGCGGAGCCTCGACCTCGGGTACCGTGAGCCAGAGTTATGTTACCGAAGCCGTGAAGGCGAGCAAGATCGCGAATCTCACGCCGCTGCCCCGCGAGTATTTCACGGTGGACCGGGAACAGAAATTCACCCTCGCGCGGGGGCGTCACTCCGCGACGGTCGAGATCAAGGCCGATTCCCTCGCGCTGCTCTCCGACGAACACGTCGGTCCGCTGCCTTACTATGCGCTCGGGTATCGCATCACGAGCGCCGATGCGGATACGGTGCTCTTTTCGAAGTCGTTCGAGGTGATCGCCGTGCGTTATGAAAACATGCTGTTCGGAAACTGGTACCACGGCGGCGAGACCTCCGTGGTCGATGCTACGGGACGGGTGCTCTCGTCGGAGGTCTATCCGACGGCGGTTCCCTCCGACGAGGGTACGCACGGCGTCTATACGCTGACGACCGTGGCGCCGAACGCCCTGACGGCCGACTGGATCGGCACGCGGGAGGGGAAAATCCGCCTGACGCTCGACGGCGACAACATCCGTGTCGAGAACGCCGCGGCGAACGGTCAGCCGATCGAGGACCTCGGCAGCAGCTTCAACCGCGCCCGTCTGTTGCAGAACCGCAAATTGTTCCTCCACTACCGCTATTCCAACGGCGACGATACCTTCACGGTGGTGCGCGACACGCTTACGTTCCGCAACCGCATTCGCGACGGCATCAACGAGTGGCAGGACGAAAATCCGGAGCACTACGAATAACACTCGCTTCTCCGCCGGATAATATCCGAGGAACGCCCGCAAACATTCGGTTTGCGGGCGTTCGTCCGTTTTCGGGGTGCTTCCCCAGTTCCGGCCTTGCGGCGTTTATTTAGCCGGTTTTCGGCCGAGGCTTCGCGGTCCACTGAAAAAGGGACCCGCCACGGGACCGTATTAGGTATCACTGTCTCTCGCGGCGGGTCCGCAGCCGGAAGAGGCGCTTCCGGGCGAAGGGTGAATTATTGCATCGTTTCTATATCTCTTGCAGATCGGTGAATACGCTCCAGCCGCTTTGTGTATCCTCCACAGCACCGAAAACAACCCAATCGTAAGAACTCCGGTATGCCGAGGGGACTTTCAATACAGCTTCGCCCGCAATGCCTTGGAATGCATTTACTGCACAGGTCGGGACAGCAGGCGCAAGACAGGTAACAGCCTCCAGGTTCCAGCAACTATTGAAAGCAAGCTCCTCGATTGTCTTTATCGTTCGAGGTATCGTTATCTCGGTCAGCGCATAGCAACCTTCGAATGCTCCTGAGCCGATCGTGCCGATTCTTGACGGCAGCGTAATCGATTTCAATCCGGTACATCCTTGGAAGGTGTATGACTGAATGGATGGGATATCCGGTAATTCGATCGATTCGAGCTTGCTGCAACCTTGGAATGCACCTGCTCCTATCTCCCGAACGGTTTTGGGAATCGAAATCGATGCGAGATTGTGACAGTATTCAAATGTGTAAGATTGTATGGCCTTTATTCCGTCGGGAATTGTAATAGATATCATGTTGGAACACCCCTGGAATGCGCCCATTCCGATATCTGTAACTCCTTCTAGAAGGTCGATTCTCGTGAGGTTTGAACACCCGCCGAATGCGTATTGCCCGATTTTCGTAAGGCCTTGCGGAAGGTCGATTTTCTCGAGGCTTGAACACCTGGAGAATGCGGAATCTCCGATCCGAGTTATCCCTTGCGGAATCGTTACGGAACGAAGGTTTTCGCATCCCCTGAAGATTGAAGCGCCAATTGCGGTAATACCCTCGGGAATCGTATACTCCGAACGCTCTTTGATTTGTGCCACAGCTGTCAGGCAGCCGTCGACAATCAAGCAGCTATGATCCTCCGATGCAAACTTCCCGTAAAATGCTTGCAATTCGTCGCAATCCGAAAATGCCCCTTCGCCCAATGATTCGAGACTCTGCGGCAACGTGATTGCCATAAGTGCAGAACCTTCAAACGCAGATGCTCCGATTGAGGTCACACCCTCCGGAATATCGATCGAGGTAAGACTTTTGCAACCATAGAATGTGCTGCCCCCGATTTCTGTAAGAGTTCCGGGCAGGGTGACGGATGCCAATTTTTCACAACCGAAGAATGTGCTGCTTCCGATTGTGGTAACTCCTTCCGGAATCGCGATCGAAGCAAGACTTTTGCAGGAGGAGAATGCGCTGCTCCCGATTGTGGTCACACCTTCCGGAATCGTGATCGCAACAAGACTTTCGCAGGAGGAGAATGTGCTGCTTCCGATTTCCGTAAGAGTTCCGGGCAGGGTGACGGATGTCAATTTTTTACAACCGGAGAATGTGCCGTTTTCCAATTTGGTAATTCCTTCCGGAATCGCGATCGAAGCAAGACTTTCGCAGTATTCGAATGCGCACCGGCCGATCGTTTTTACGCTTTGTGGAATTTCGATGTTTTTCAAACTCGAGCACTGGTAAAACGCATAGGATCCGATTTCGGTGATATTGGGAGGTAAAACGATGGACTCAAGTATCTTACAAAAAGAAAAAAGACCGCCATCACCATACCATCGGCCATCCGGGATTTTCGTTACGGAGGTGAAATACTGTAATTCGTCGAACGAAAGAATGTTTTTGTCGAGGTAGGGTTCCAACCGTGACAAATCGGTGACGGCGGCTGCTTCGGCATAGCTCAGATAGCCGTCCTTGTTGGAGTCGAAGGCTTTTACGCAGGCTTGCTCTACCCATAAATCGGCGAATTCGATCGGTTCGTCGGATGCTGCCTCGATGCGCTCTACTTGTGCGATGTCGGCGTTCATCACCTTCACGGTGGCACGCCGGAATGTCAGTGCGGAGGCGAATGAAAAATCGTAGTGGGCTTTGTCTGTCGAGACGGTGATCGTGCCGCTGTACTCGCCAGGGGCGATAACCACGTAGACGGACGCCGCATCTGCTTTCGTCGCAGGAACTTCGGCCGGCTGGGTCAGCTGCGTGACGGCCGATTTCGAGGTATAGCCCGATATGTCGGGTAACTCTGCGTAGCCAGCATTGCGCAAATTGAAGGTGAAACCTCCGGCTAACGCTTTCTCGGATGCAAAGGTGACCGAGCGGATTCGCTCCTTGCATAATGCTTCTTCCGATGAGTAGATTCGCAGTTCGACGATAGCGCCCAACTGACGGAACATCACGTTTCCCAAGTTATAGCCGAAAGTCGCATCTCCGTCGAAAGTCATCGGTTGGGCGACCATCGGATTGGCCGAACCGTTGAACTCTCCGGCTGCAACTTGGGTCTGTTGTGTGGGAATCGTCAGCCGCACGGAGGTCGAAGTCGTATTTTGCGTACTTGAATAGGGATAATAGGCATAAAACCTGTCTCCGGGGTTGACTCCGTTTTTGATATATCCGGAAAACTCAACGGGTGATCGATCGAGAAGCGGTTGCGCTGAACCGCCGTTGATTTGCGAACCGACGGCAAACATCCCGACCTCGTCGCCCTTGACCCAACGGAGCGAATAATCTTGCAAGGTGGTGCGCGTCTGTTCCTCGGCCGTAGCGGTAAAGGATATCTTGCAGTCGGAATTGTCGAAGACTGCATTTTCATCGGTGAAATTGTCGTGACAGGCTGTGGTACCTAAAACTGCCAAGGCGGCAAAAATTCGGTAAAGTTTCTTTTTCATGGTTAGCACGATCAATTTTTGTTATACCAATCGTCATCCGTGTAATCGGGATCGGTCGTCTCGATGCCGTCCTTATTGAAGGATTGTGCGAAACCTCGTTCGACGGCGATTTCGAACAGTTCCACGCGCGGCGCGACATAAGGCAGGCGTTGCGGCAGGGCAAAAGCGGTTTTTTCCATAAGCTATGGATATTCAGGCCGTATCGACCCCTGTTGCGGCGGATTAGTATAAAAAGAAAGTGTGGGATCGAAATCGTTTATCTGGTAATAGGCATTTGGCGTAGCCCGAGAACAAATAAACAATACCCCACACCGAATAAGTATATATCGAAATGATATATGCCTATACACGGTGATGAGTGTTCGTATTGCTCTCCTTGTTCTCTTAAAATCGCCAAATTTTATTACCAAGGATCAGCGAAACACTTTCACTAATTATAATATGTCGCGGCTCGAGAGGAACCGCACGACAAAATTAGGAAAATGTTTTCCGATACGCAACACTCAAAGGGGTATTGTCGTAGAAATATGTTGCACAAAGGTCTAAAAAACAAATTTATCGTGCAACAGGAGGCCCGCTGGAAATCCGATTTTGTTCTTTCGATCTTGGAAAACTCCGCTTCGACCGGCCGGGTCCGGCTTCCGGGAGCCGGCACCCCGATTTCGGGCTGCAAAGCGTCGGAACCTTTTTGATTGTTGGCGGCTTTTGCGTATCTTTGTCCCACAATAGTTAAGATACGCAAAACGCTATGGCAGACAATACCATTCTGAACCGGCTCGACGGTCTGAAGCTCAAATACGAGGAGACGGGGCAGAAACTCACCGACCCCGAAGTGATCGCCGACGTGAAGCAGTTCATCCAGCTCACCAAGGAGTACAAGGAGCTTGAACCGATCATCGAGACCTCGGAGCGTTACCGTACGGCCATGGCCAACCTGGCCGAGGCCAAGGATACGCTCGTCAACGACAAGGACGAGGAGATGCGCGAAATGGCCCGCGAAATGGTCGCGGAGCTCGAACCGCAGCTCGTCGCGATGGAGGAGGAGATCAAACTGCTGCTCATCCCCAAGGACCCGCAGGACTCGAAGAACGCCATCGTCGAGATTCGCGGCGGCACGGGCGGCGACGAGGCGGCGATTTTCGCGGGCGACCTGCTGCGCATGTATACCAAATACATCGAGACGAAGGGGTGGCGCTACGAAATCACCTCGGCGTCGGACGGCGCTGCGGGCGGTTACAAGGAGGTTGTGATGAAGGTCACGGGACAGAACGTCTACGGAACGCTCAAATACGAGTCGGGGGTGCACCGCGTGCAGCGTGTGCCGCAGACCGAGACGCAGGGCCGCGTCCATACGTCGGCCGCGTCGGTGGCCGTGCTGCCCGAAGCCGAGGAGTTCGACGTCGAAATCTCGATGAACGACATCCGCAAGGATATCTTCTGCGCCAGCGGTCCGGGCGGGCAGTCGGTCAACACGACCTATTCGGCCATCCGTCTGACCCACATCCCGACGGGTATCGTCGTGCAGTGCCAGGATCAGAAATCGCAGTTGAAGAACTTCGACAAGGCTTTCGAGGAGTTGCGTACGCGCGTCTTCAACCTCGAATACTCGAAGTACCTCGACGAAATCGCCTCGAAACGCAAGACGATGGTTTCGACGGGCGACCGCTCGGCCAAAATCCGCACCTATAATTATCCGCAGGGCCGGATCACCGACCACCGGATCAACTATACGATCTACAACCTCGCGGCCTTCATGGACGGCGACATCCAGGACTGCATCGACCACCTGATCGTTGCCGAGAATGCCGAGCGTCTGAAGGAGAGCGAATTGTAAGCCGCGGTGCCATGTCGCTCCCGGAGGGATTCGACGAGGAGGTCTGGGCCGTCGTCGCGCAGATTCCCGCGGGACGGGTCACGACTTACGGGTGGATAGCCCGGCTCGTGGGGGCTCCCGGTCAGGCCCGCCGCGTAGGGCGTGCGCTGGCGAAGGCGCCCGATGGGCTTCCCTGCCATCGTGTGGTGAATGCCGCAGGGCGCACAGTTCCCGGATGGGTGGCGCAGCGGGAGCGGCTCGAAGCGGAGAGGGTCCGGTTCCGGGCGAACGGTTGCGTCGATCTCGCCGCCCACGGTTGGCCGCAAATCCCCGACGACGAGCGGTAGCAGGGGGCGGAATGCTGCGAGCCTCGAAAGATGCGGCTCTGGCCCGGAGTTTGCCCGAAACGGGAACGAACCGATCTTGAAATCAAACGATTGTATGACTGCTCTGGTGAAAAAAATATCGATCGCCCTGCTGTGCTGCGCGGCCGTTTCGGTCGCCGTGGCCCAGCAACCCGTCTATATCGTCAACGGACAGCCGTTGGACGAGGCGCGTGTCGCCGCGATTCCGCCGGCCGATATCGAGTGCGTCGAAAACCTTCCGGCCGACGAGGAGACGATCGCCCGCTATGGCGAAGGGGCTTCGAACGGCGTGATAATCATTTCGTTGAAATACGATACTCCGGCTCGCTTCAGCGTCGATTCGCTCTCGTTGGGCGACTATGTCGCCCGGCACGTGCGCTGGGATGCCGACGAACCCGCAGCGCGGGTCGTTTTGCGCTATGTGGTCGGAACCGACGGGCGTGCGGTCGTCGAAACCGAGCTCGAATCGACCGATAACCGGCTCAAACGGCGCGTGTTGAAAGCGCTCGCCGAGGCGCCGGGCTGGTCTCCGGCCATGAAAAACGGCGTGCCTGTCGAAAGCCGGGGCGTGCTGCGCATCCAGCTGCCCGAGGGCAAACCCATGCCGCGCATGCGCGAGCTGGTGATCCGTTGACGGATCGGACGCATGGGCGCGAAACGTAAAATGCATAACATAACCCGAATATGAAACAAAACTCGTTGGCCGCATGGATCCTGGCCGTCAGACCGTATAGTCTGGGCAACTCGGTGATCCTCGTGCTGATCGGTTCGGCGTTGGCCTATGCCGACGGCGGATTCCGGGCCGTGCCGGCCGTGCTGTGCCTGCTTTTCGCCTTGTCGATGCAGTGCACGGCCAACCTCGTGAACGATCTGTGGGATTTCCTCAAAGGCGCCGACCGACCCGACCGGCTGGGGCCCGACCGCGCTTTCGCCAAAGGGTATATTACGCTCGGCGTCATGAAGGCGGGTATCGCCGCTTTTACGGTCGCGGGGTGCGCCGTCGGGCTGGGCATTCTGGCCTACGCGCACGATTACCTCGCCTGGGGCGGTTGGGAACTCGTCGCCGTCGGGGCGCTCTGCGTGATGTTCGCCTACCTCTATACTGCGGGGCCTTATCCGTTGGCCTACCACGGTTTGGGCGATGTCGCGGTGGTGATTTTTTTCGGTCTCGTTCCCGTGGGATTCACCTATTACGTCCAGACCGGGACCTGGAACGGTGCCGTGACCGTCGCTGCGCTGGCTTGCGGATTGGTGATCGACACGATGTTGATGATTAACAATTTCCGCGACCGGGAGGAGGATGCGCGCGCCGGAAAGCGCACGATCGTCGTCGCGACGTCGGCTGCGGTGGGGCGCTGGGGCTACCTGGCGCTGGGCGTCGGGGCACTCGCGCTGTGCCTCTCGATGCTCGGCTACGGATATCGCTGGGCGGCGCTTTTGCCCCTGGCCTACGGGGTGTTGCACACGGCTACCTGGCGCAAGGTCGTGCGCATCGACCACGGCGACGAACTGAACGTCTGCCTCGGAGAGACGGCCCGCAACATCCTGCTGTTCGGGGCGCTGCTCGCTGCGGGTATCCTGATCGGATAAGTCATGGCACAACCCCGGCCCATTACCCTGAGCGAGTTGCAGCGACTCGTCAAGCGGACCCTCGACGAGCGGTTCGCATTGCCCGTATGGGTCGGAGCGGAGATTTCCGAACTGAAAGTCAACTACTCGGGCCACTGTTACCTCGAACTCGTGGAGAAGGGCGGCGACAACGGCGTGCCGACGGCCCAGGCGCGGGCCGTCATCTGGCGTTCGCACTATCCGCGCATCGCGGCCGGTTTCGAAGCCGAGACCGGGCAGCCTCTCGCGGCGGGTATCCGTATCCTGGCCAAGGTGCTGGTGAATTATCACGCACTCTACGGCTTTTCGCTCCAGATCACCGATATCGATCCTTCCTATACGTTGGGCGACATGGAGCGCCAGCGGCAGCAGACCATCCGCCGCTTGCAGGAGGAGGGCGTTTGGGAGATGAACCGCCAGCACCGCCTCCTCGACGGCGTGCAGCGCATCGCCGTGGTGTCGAGCGTCCATGCCGCCGGGTACCGCGACTTCTGCAAGGAGCTGGAACGGAGCCCCTGGCGGTTCCGAACGGAGCTTTTCGACGCCTTCATGCAGGGCAATGCGGCCGAGGAGTCGATCGTCGCGGCGTTGTGCGCCGTGGCCGAACGCTCCGAGGAGTTCGATGCCGTGGCGTTGATTCGCGGCGGTGGTTCGGTGAGCGACCTCAACTGTTTCAATGCCTACCGCCTCTGCACCCATATCGCGCAGTTCCCGCTGCCCGTCGTCACGGGCATCGGCCACGACAAGGACGTGAGCGTCGCCGACATGGTGGCGTTCCGGGCGCTGAAGACCCCTACGGCCGTGGCGGGTTGGTTCGTCGGGGAGACGGACGAGCTCTACGGCGCTTTCGAGGGGTTGGCGCTGCAATTGCGCGATGCGACGCAGGCGCGTACGCGGGCTGCCGAGGTGGAGCTCGAACGCGCTGCGGGCGAACTGCGGCGCCGGACGGGCGAACGCGGGACCCGCGAGAACCTCCGGTTGGAGCAGTGCTCCGCACGGCTGCGCGACGCCGCGCGCGAATATTTCCTCCGTCAGGGGATGTTCCTCGCTTCGGCCGAGGAGATCGTCGCGGCGCACGATCCCGCGCGGCTGCTGGAGCTCGGCCTGGCCGTGCTGCGCAGCGGCGGAAAGGCGGTGACGTCGGCCGCCGGTGTCCGTGCGGGCGACCGGCTGGAGATCGAGGTGGCGGACGGAACGATCACGACAACGGTAAACGATACGAAGATATGGCCAAAAAAACGATAACGTACACCGAGGCGCTGGCCGAGGTGGAGCGGATTTTGGAACGGATTCAGCGCGAGGAGATCACGGTGGACGACCTCGCCTCCGAGGTCAAGCGTGCGGCGACGCTCATCGCCGAGTGCCGCACGCGGCTGCGCAAGGCCGAGGAGGAGGTTGGCAAACTGCTGGAGTAGAACGCGTATGAAACGTTTGATCCGATTTTTTCTGAATCATATTCCGCGCCCGGTGCTGCAACGCATCGCGGGGTGGGCCGTGCCTTTGGCGGGGCTGCTCTACAAGGGTCGCGGGGTCGAATGCCCTGTGTGCGGACGTCGTTACCGCAAATTCATGCCCTACGGCTACGTCGTCGCGCGGGCCAATGCGCTCTGTCCCCATTGCCTCTCGCTCGAACGCCACCGGCTGCTGTGGCTCTACCTGACGCGCGAAACCGATCTGCTGGCGTCGTTCCCGCAGACGTTGCATATCGCTCCCGAGGTCTGCATCATGCGCCATTTGAAACCCCATTTCGCCGCGCATCCCGACCGCTACGTCACGGCCGACCTGGAGAGTCCGTTGGCGGACCTGCATTTCGACGTGCAGCGCATTCCGCTCGCCGACGCTTCGGTGGATGTCGTGCTGTGCAACCACCTGCTGGAGCATGTCGCCGACGACCGGCAGGCGTTGCGCGAACTCCACCGTATCCTGCGCCCCGGAGGCTGGGGGATTCTGCTCTCGCCCGTCGATCCGGGCTATGCCCATACCTACGAGGACGATACGATCACCGATCCCGACGAGCGTACGCGTATCTTCGGACAGTACGACCATCGCCGCATCTATGGCCGCGACTACGCCGACCGGTTGCGCGAGGCGGGTTTCGAGGCCGAGGATATCGACTATGCCGCTTCGCTGCCGGCGGAGGAGCGGGCACGCTATGCCCTTCCTGCGGATCATATCTATCTGGTGCGGAAGCGGTAAAGATGAGGGGGCGGTTTTTGCGGGCCGTAGCCTGCGGGGCGAGCATAGCGAGCCTCCGCCCGGGGAGGCTACGGCTCGCGCGGCTCGAGGAGCCGCATTTTCTTAGCCCGGAATCAATAGAGATAAAACACGATCCCCGCGAAATGGCAGACGACGGCAAGGTTTATGAGCAGATGCCACACCATGTGGTGGTAGCGAAATCCCTTGCGGGCGTAGAACCACGCGCCGAGGGTGTAGAAGATACCGCCCGCGGCGATGAGCGCGAGCAGCGGCGTCGAGGCGTGGCGGACGAACAACGGCATGAAGAAGACGATCGTCCAGCCCATTACCAGATAAATCGTCAGGCTGACGGCCGGTAACGAGCGCCGCGAGAGCGATTTGTAGAAGATTCCGAAGATCACCATGACCCATTGCAGCACGGTGATGAAGACCCCCTGCCAGCCGCCGATGACCGACAGCGCGATGGGGGTGTAGCTGCCCGCGATGGCGACGTAGATGAAGATGTGGTCGAGGATGTGAAACACGGCCTTGTGCCGCGAGGCGGGATTCATCGAGTGGTAGAGCGTCGAGGCCAGAAACATCAGAAAGATCGACACGACGAAAATGCTCACCGAGACCGACGCCGTAAGGGGATCGGCGGCATGGGTATAGGCCCATACGGCGGCGAACGGAAGCGCCAGCAGGGTCAGCATCGACATGACGCCGTGCGTCACGCTGTTGGCGATCTCCTCGCCTACGGTGGGGACGTATATCTCCTTTTTTTTCTTCATGATGCAGAGTGTCGTTCGGATATGCCAAATGTAGGGATTTTTTTTCTATCTTTGCAAGCAAGGTTGATCGGTTAGGAGCAAAATGGACTTTTCGCGTTATGAAAAACTCCGCACGACGGTGCGGGAGAGTTTCTCGGAGCAGACCCGGGTACTCGTCGACGAGGCTTTGGCCTACGCCGGGGAGCGGCTCGCGTCGCTGACCCGCTACGACGGTACGCCGCTCCTCGACCACAGCGTCGCCGTGGCGCTCATCGTCGTTTCGGAGATCGGACTGGGGCGCAACTCCGCCGTTTCGTCCATCCTGCACGACGTCGTGCGCCTGGCCCACAAACAACTTCCGGCCGAGGAGTTCCTCGCCCTGACGGCCGATATCCGCGAACGCTTCGGCGAACAGGTCGTCGGCATCACCATGGGGCTGGCCGATATCTCCGAACTGCGGCTCAAGGTCGCCAAGGAGCAGGCCGGGAATTTCCGCGATCTGATCGTCAGCTACTCCCGGGACCCGCGCGTGATCCTCATCAAGCTGGCCGACCGGCTCGAAGTGATGCGCTCGCTCGATATCTTCCCCCGCGAGAAGTGGCGCAAAAAGAGCTGGGAATCGATGAACCTCTATGCCCAGATCGCCCATAAGCTGGGCCTCTACGAGCTCAAGAGCGAACTGGAGGATATCGCCCTGAAATACCTCGAACCGAAGGAGTACGAACATATCGTCGCCAAGCTGGAGGAGAGCGCCGAGGCGCGCCGGGCCTTCATCGCCCGCTTCCTGGTGCCCATCACCGAGCGGCTGGACAAGCTCGGCGTGAAATACCATATCAAGAGCCGTACGAAGTCGGTTTTCTCGATCTTCACGAAGATGCACAAACAGCACGTGCCCTTCGAGGGGGTCTACGACATCTTTGCCATCCGCATCATCATCGACTGCCCCGCAGACGAGGAGAAACGCCAGTGCTGGACGGCCTATTCGGTCGTCACGGACTTCTATACGCCCAACCCCAACCGCATGCGCGACTGGATTTCGATTCCGAAATCCAACGGCTACGAGTCGCTGCACACGACCGTCTCGGCCGAGGGCCGCTGGGTCGAGGTGCAGATCCGCACCGAGCGCATGGACGCCGTGGCCGAGCGCGGTATCGCCGCGCACTGGCGCTACAAGGGCGTCAACCAGGGTGCGCAGACGAGCGAAATGTGGCTCGGGCGGCTGCGCGAACTGATGGAGGACACGACCCACTCGTTGGCGCAGCGTTTCGATGCCAAACCCGCTTCGGGCGAGATTTTCGTTTTCACGCCCAACGGCGACCTGCGCAAACTGCCCGAAGGCGCTACGTTGCTCGACTTCGCGTTCGATATCCACACCAATCTGGGGTCGTCGTGCGTCGGCGGCAAGGTCAACAACCGCGCTGCGGCGATCCGCGAGACGCTGCACAACGGCGATATCGTCGAAATTCTGACCCAGAAGAACCAGACGCCCAAGGCCGACTGGCTCTCGTTCGTCGTCACGTCGAAGGCCCGCAACAAGATCAAATCGTTCCTGCGCGAGGAGCAGGCCAAGCATACCCGCATGGGGCGCGAGGAGCTCGAACGCAAGCTCAAGAACTGGAAACTGGCTATTACGATCGACGAGGCGGTGGCCTACCTGGCCAAGCACTTCAAGCTGCGCACCGGCACGGAGGTCTATGCGCTGGTCGCCACGCAGAAACTCGACTTCGCGACGATCAAGGAGCTCATCGCGCGCCACCTTTCGGGCGAAGCCGAGGAGGAGCGCCGTGCCGCGGCCGCCGAGGTCGAGCGGCAGAAAGCCGCCGCGCAGTCGTCCAAGGAGCACGCCGCGCCGCAGGACGCCCTGATTATCGACGACGACATTTCGAAAATCCAATACAAACTGGCCAAGTGCTGCAACCCGATCAAGGGCGACGAAGTTTTCGGCTTCGTGACGATCAACGCGGGGATCACGATCCACCGCTGCGACTGCCCCAATGCCAAGCGCATGCGTGAGAATTACCCCTACCGGGTGCTCGATGCGCGGTGGCGCCAGTCGGCCGAGGGGGCGTTCCGCGTCACGATCCGCATCGTCGCGGCCGATACGACGGGCATGGCCAACCACATCACGGAGGTCATCAGCCGCGATCTGAAGCTCAACATCCGCTCGATCAACTTCGGGGCGGCCGTCAACGGGTGCGTCTCGGGCACGGTGGCCGTCGAGGTGCCCGGTGCGGGTGTCGCCGATACGCTGATCCACCGCATCCTGCGCATCAAGGGCGTGCAGCGCGCCTACCGCATCAACTGATTCGACAACTCATTATTACCCACTTTGATACAGTAAATGAATAACAACTCAATCAGCGTCGTTTTTGCCGATTCGTCGCACGCGAAGTACGCACAGCGTATTTGCGATTTGATCTACGAGTCGGCATTGCAGCGTGGCACGGGCATCGCCAAGCGTTCGCCCGAGTACATCGCCGCGAAAATGACCGGTGGCAAGGCCGTCGTGGCGCTGGACGGTGAGAAACTGGTCGGGTTCAGCTACATCGAGTGCTGGGGTCACGGCGATTTCGTCGCGACTTCGGGACTGATCGTCGATCCGGAGTACCGGCATATGGGACTCGCGGAGCAGATCAAACGACGAACCTTCGAGCTGGCCCGACGACGATTTCCGTATGCCAAGTTGTTCAGTATCACCACGTCGTTGCCGGTCATGAAGCTCAATTCCCGCATGGGTTACGTTCCGGTGACCTTCTCCGAACTGACCGAAGACGAAGAGTTCTGGCAGGGCTGCCAGGGGTGTTGCAATTACGACATCCTCCAGCGCAACAAACGCCGCATGTGCCTCTGCACGGGTATGTTGTACGACCCGGCCAAGGAGCAGCCCCGGCAGTCGCGCATGTCGCCCTATGTGATGTACCTGAAGAACAAGTTCCGCAAACTGTTCCACCTGAAATAAGTTCGTCGGTCCCCGGGGGGGGAAGATATCCGGACCCGGGGCCGATTCCAGTCAAACGATTCAAGAAAAATAGATACCATGGAAAGCAATAAAAAGAAAGTAGTGCTGGCGTTCAGCGGCGGTCTGGACACCTCGTTCTGTGTGAAATACCTCTCCGAGGAGAAGGGTTACGACGTCTATACGGCCATCGCCAATACGGGCGGTTTCTCGGCCGAGGAGCTGAAGCGTATCGAGGAGCGTGCCATGCAGTTGGGCGCCGTGGCGCACGCCACGCTCGATATCGAGCAGGAGTACTACGAAAAGAGCATCCGCTACATGGTCTACGGCAACGTGCTGCGCAACGGCACCTATCCCATTTCGGTGAGCTCGGAGCGTATTTTCCAGGCAATGGCCATCATCGAATACGCCAAGAAGATCGGTGCCGACTACGTGGCCCACGGCTCGACGGGCGCCGGTAACGACCAGGTGCGTTTCGACCTGACGTTCCAGATTCTCGCCCCCGAAATCGGCATCATCACCCCGACGCGCGATATGACCCTCACGCGCGAATACGAGATCGACTACCTGCGCAAGCACGGTTTCGTCGCCGACTTCACCAAACTGGAATACTCGATCAACAAGGGGCTGTGGGGCACCTCGATCGGCGGTAAGGAGACCCTCCGTTCGGAGCAGACCCTTCCCGAAGAGGCCTACCCGAGCCAGATCGAGGCCGACGGCGAGGAGCGTCTGAAGCTGACCTTCACCGAGGGCGAGATCGCCGCCGTGAACGGCGTGGAGTATGCGGACAAGGTGGCTGCGATCCGTGCCGTGGAGGCTATCGGCGCCCGCTACGGCATCGGCCGCGACATGCACATCGGCGACACGATCATCGGCATCAAGGGCCGTGTGGGCTTCGAGGCCGCCGCCCCGATGCTCATCATCGCCGCACATAAGATGCTCGAAAAACATACGCTGACCAAATGGCAGCTCTACTGGAAGGAGCAGGTCGCCACGTGGTACGGCATGTTCCTCCACGAGGCGCAGTACCTCGAACCCGTCATGCGCGATATCGAGGCGATGCTCTCCTCGTCGCAGCGCAACGTCACGGGTACGGTCGAGCTGATCCTGCGTCCGCGCAACTATACGCTGGTGGGCGTCGAGTCGTCGTTCGACCTGATGAAGACCGATTTCGGCGAGTACGGCGAGGTGAACAAGGCCTGGACGGCCGACGACGTGAAGGGCTTCACGAAGATCCTCGGCAACCAGATCAAGATTTTCTACAACGTTCAAAAACGCAACGGGAAATGATCCGCGCCGGAGTTATCGGAGGCGCCGGATATACGGCCGGGGAGCTGCTGCGCCTGCTGGTGAACCATCCGCAGGTCGAGGTGGCGTTTGTCCATAGCACCTCGAACGCCGGCAACCGCATCGCCGACATCCACGGCGGCCTGGAGGGCGACACGGAACTGCGGTTCGCCTCGGAGTACGATTTGACGCAGGTCGACGTGCTGTTCCTCTGCTCGGCGCACGGGCAGAGCCGCGTGTGGCTCTCGGAGAACGACGTGCCGGCCGGGGTGCGGATCATCGACCTGGCGCAGGATTTCCGCGACGAGAGCGAAGGATTCGTCTACGGACTTCCCGAGATGCAGCGCGACCGCATCTGCGCGGCGCAGCGTATCGCCAATCCGGGATGTTTCGCCACGGCGATCCAGCTGTCGCTGCTGCCGTTGGCCGCTGCCGGGCTGTTGGAGGACGAAGTGCACGTCACGGCCGTCACGGGTTCGACGGGGGCGGGTGTGAAACCCTCGGCGACGACCCACTTCAGCTGGCGGACCGACAACATTTCGGTCTACAAGGCCTTCACGCACCAACATCTGCTCGAAATCGGCCGCAACCTGCGCACGTTGCAGCCTTCGTTCGAGCAGGAGGTGAACTTCGTGCCGATGCGCGGCGACTTCGCGCGCGGTATCCTGGCGAGCGTCTACACCGCGTGCCGCCTTACGGAGGAGGAGGCCCGGAAGCTCTATGCCGACTACTACGGCACGGCGGCTTTCACCCATGCCGTCGCGCGCGAGGTGGACCTCAAACAGGTCGTCAACACGAACAAGGCGTTGGTGCACGTCGCCCGTCACGGCGACAAGTTGCACATCGTCACGGCGATCGACAACCTGCTGAAGGGCGCTTCGGGCCAGGCCGTGCAGAACATGAACTTGGCGTTCGGACTCGACGAGACCGCGGGACTGAGGCTCAAGGCGTCGGCGTTTTAAACCGGAAACTATATACTATTTCACACCTCGTAGGTTCTTCGCATGTTGACACACTCAGGGCGGTCGAATCGACAGGCGAGAAAAAAGTATAGGTAACTACATACCTTTACACTAAACAGTCTTTAAACCATTAAGACCTTGCGGGTTGCATCAGAAGCCCCTCCCGAGGGAGGGGTTTGGGGTGGGGTCGGATCTATAAACGCGGCCAAAGGCCGCGAGACAACGACAATCTTAAGGGTGTCAACGGGCAAAGAACCAGTGAGGGGTAAAGTCGTATATAGTTACCTAAAACGAATTATTCAAATCATGGAACTTTTCAACGTATATTCCCTATATCCGGTGGAGCCCGTGCGGGGCGAAGGGTGCTTCGTCTACGACGCTGCCGGGACGCAATACCTCGACCTCTACGGCGGACATGCCGTGATCTCGATCGGCCATGCCCATCCGCGCTACGTCGAAGCCGTCGCGGGGCAGGTCGCACGGCTGGGTTTCTACTCCAACTCGGTCGAAAACTCGTTGCAGGGCCGCCTGGCGGAGCTGTTAGGCCGCGTCTCGGGATACGACGACTACCGGTTGTTCCTCTGCAACTCGGGGGCCGAAGCGAATGAAAACGCGCTGAAGCTCGCTTCGTTCCAGACGGGGCGCGCCAAGGTCCTGGCCTTCGCGAAGGCCTTCCACGGCCGTACGTCGGGCGCCGTCGCGGCGACGGACAACCCGGCGATCTCGGCGCCCTTCAATCGCACCGGAAACGTCGAGTTCGTGCCGCTGAACGATATCGAAGCTGTGCGCGAGCGGCTCGCGACGCGCGAGTTTGCCGCTGTGCTCGTCGAAGGCATCCAGGGCGTGGCGGGCATCCGCTGTCCGTCGGACGAATTCCTGCGCCAGCTGCGTGACGTCGCCACGGAGACGGGTACGCAACTGATTCTCGACGAAATACAGTCGGGCTACGGCCGTACGGGGCGCTTCTTCGCCCACCAGTATGCGGGCATCCGTCCCGATTTGATTACGATGGCCAAGGGCATGGGCAACGGATTTCCGATCGGCGGCGTGTTGATCGCTCCCCACTTCGAGGCGCGCCCGGGCATGCTGGGCACCACCTTCGGGGGCAACCACCTGGCCTGTGCCGCGGCGATCGCCGTGCTGGAGACCATCGAGCGCGAAGGGTTGGTCGAAAATGCCGCCTCGGTGGGCGAATACCTCCTCGGCGAGCTGCGGACCATGCCGATGCTTCGCGAGGTGCGGGGTCGCGGACTGATGATCGGCATCGAGATCGAGGACTCGGGTGCGGAGCTGCGCCGTCGGCTGCTCTTCGAGAAACACATTTTCACGGGCGGCGCGGGGGCCTCGACCGTGCGGCTGCTGCCGGCGCTGTGTCTCACGTGCGAACTGGCCGATCGTTTCCTCGCCGCATTCCGCGAGGTGCTCGCATAGAACAAAAACGACGAATAGAATGAAAAAATTTACGTGTGTACAAGATATCGGCGACCTTCGTGCAGCTGTCGCCGAAGCGCTGGAGATCAAGCGCAACCGTTTCCGTTTCACGGGATTGGGCCGCAACCGCACGCTGCTGATGCTCTTTTTCAATTCGAGTCTCCGCACGCGCCTCTCGACCCAGAAGGCGGCGATGAACCTGGGGATGAACGTCATGGTGCTCGACGTGGCGCAGGGCGCCTGGAAACTCGAAACCGAGCGCGGCGTGGTGATGGACGGCGACAAGGCCGAGCACCTGCTCGAAGCGATTCCCGTGATGGGCAGCTATTGCGACGTGATCGGCGTGCGTTCGTTCGCCCGCTTCGAGAATAAGGCCGAGGATTACGAGGAACGCATTCTCGAACAGTTCATCCGCTACTCGGGCCGCCCCGTATTTTCGATGGAGGCCGCGACGCGCCACCCTTTGCAGAGCTTCGCCGATTTGATTACCATCGAGGAGCATAAGACCAAAGCGCGTCCCAAGGTGGTCATGACCTGGGCGCCGCATCCGCGGGCGCTGCCGCAGGCCGTGCCCAACTCCTTCGCCGAGTGGATGAACGCTGCGGATTACGATTTCGTCATCACCCATCCCGAGGGTTACGAGCTCGACCCGCGTTTCGTAGGCGGGGCCCGCGTCGAATACGACCAGCGCAAGGCGCTCGAAGGCGCCGACTTCGTATATGCTAAGAATTGGGCGGCCTATGCCGACCCTAATTACGGCAAAGTCCTCTCGACGGATCGTTCGTGGATGGTCGATGCCGAGAAGATGGCGCTGACGGACAATGCTTTCTTCATGCACTGCCTGCCCGTGCGGCGCAATATGATCGTCACGGACGACGTGATCGAGTCGCCCCGCTCGCTGGTGATCCCCGAGGCGGCGAACCGCGAAATCTCGGCCCAGGTAGTACTCAAACGGCTTTTGGAGGATTTGCAATGACGGATCGGATTACGGTGGTGAAGATCGGCGGCAACGTCATCGACGACCCTGCGGCCCTGAAACGCTTCGTCGCGGAGTTCGCGGCGCTGCCCGGTGCCAAAATCCTCGTGCACGGCGGCGGTAAGGTCGCCACGCGCCTGGCCGGGAAACTCGAACTGGAGGTGCGGATGGTCGAAGGTCGCCGCATCACGGACAAGGGGATGCTCGACGTGGTGACGATGGTTTACGCCGGGCTGCTCAACAAACAGATCGTCGCGGCGTTGCAGGCCGCGGGGTGCAATGCGATGGGACTCTCGGGTGCCGACGGAAACGCCGTCACGGCACGGCGCCGGTCGCCCGAACCGATCGACTACGGATTCGTGGGCGACATCGAGCGGGTCGATGCCGGGTTGCTGCGGCGCCTGTTCGAAGGGGGCATCACGCCCGTATTCTCGGCCATCATGCACGACGGACGCGGCACGCTGCTCAACTGCAACGCCGACAGCGTGGCTTCGGCCGTGGCGCTGGGGGCTGCCGAGGTGGCTCCTACGGAGCTGGTATTCTGCTTCGAGAAGGCGGGAGTGCTGCGTAATGCCGACGACGAAACGTCGCTGATCCCGCGGATCACGGCCGAGAGCTATGCCGAGCTGAAGGCCTCGGGCGTAGTCAGCCGCGGGATGATCCCCAAGATCGAAAATGCCCTGAAAGCCGTGGATAACGGTGTGCGGCGCGTGGTTATCAAACACGCTGCGAACCTTTCGAACGACCTCGGAACCGCGATCGAACGATGAATGCCACGACCCGGGAAGCCGTCGAGCTGTTGCGACGCATGATCGCGATCCCCTCGCCCTCGCGCGACGAGGCGGGGACGGCCGATCTGCTCTACGACTTCCTCGCACGACACGGTGCGGCGCCCGAACGGCTCCACAACAACGTCTATGCCCGCTCTGCGGAGTTCGATCCTGCGCGGCCGACGCTGCTGCTCAACTCCCACCACGATACGGTGCGCCCGGCGGCGACCTATACGCGCGACCCTTACGCCCCGACGATCGAGGGCGACCGCCTTTACGGCCTGGGGAGCAACGATGCCGGAGCTTCGGCCGTGTCGCTGATCGAGACGTTCTTGACTTTCCGGGATAGACCGCTGCCGTTCAATCTGTTGCTGGCGATTACGGCCGAGGAGGAGTGTTCGGGCGAACACGGTATCCGGGCGTTGCTGCCTGCGGCGGGGCGGATCGATATGGCGCTCGTGGGCGAGCCGACCTCGATGCAGGCGGCCGTCGGAGAGCGGGGTTTAGTCGTGCTGGACTGCACGGCCCGCGGACGCAGCGGCCATGCCGCACGCGGCGAGGGGGTTAATGCGCTCTATATCGCGATGGACGATATCGCGCGGTTGCGCGAATTCCGTTTCGACCGTACCTCCGAACTGCTGGGGCCGATCGGTATCGCCGTGACGCAGATTGCGGCCGGAACGCAGCACAACGTGGTGCCGGACGAGTGCCGTTTCGTCGTGGATGTCCGCACGACGGATGCCTACACCAATGAAGAGACGGTCGAATTGCTGCGCGGCGCGTTGCGATCGGAGGCCGTGCCGCGCTCGACGCGCATTCACGCCATGGCAGTGGCCGACAGCCATCCGCTCGTGCGGGCGGCCCGTGCCGTCGGACGTACGACGTTCGTATCGCCGACCGCCTCCGACCGGACGTTGATGCCTTTTCCGGCACTCAAGATGGGGCCCGGAGCGTCGGCCCGCTCGCATACAGCCGACGAATATGTCCTGATTTCGGAAATAGACGAGGCGATCGCGCTCTATGGACGTTGGATCGAGGCCTTGGCGAAGGAGATCTAAAAAAAAGCGACCTGACGGGTCGCTTTTTTGATCGGGATGTTGAGCCGGCTAAGAGCCGTTTGCATGGGGCTATGATTCGCAAAACAGCGTTCGCCTGCAACCCCAACGCCTTGGGCGTTGCATCTTCGGCGGCTCGCGCTTTCAGCGCGACCGGCCCAGCCGCCGAAGATGATTTTTATCCGCAGATTCAATGCATAATACTCGGTTCTTAGCCGGGCTTTACAGGCTGCGTCCGCAAAATAGTTCATGTTTAAACGATCGCCTTCATAAATTCCGGCATTTAGTCGGGTATTTCGAACGAGCATGCGGAACCCTGGTGCCGCAGAGGGGTATTTTTTTTGCAAACTGCGATCCTTTGGATCGCGCGAGCCGTAGCCTCCCCCGGCGGAGGCTCGCTATGCTCACTCCGCAGGCTACGCCTCGCCCTTAACGAGACATCAACTCACCGTTTTTTTTGCACGTTGACACACTTAGGTCGGTCGTTATCTCGCGGCCCTTGGCCGCGTTTACAAATCTGACCCACCCCCAAACCCCCGCCTCAGGCAGGGGCTTCGGGTGCAACCCGTAAAGTGATAATGTTTTAAGGCTGGTTTAGAGTAAAATTGTATGTAGTTGCCATTCTTAATTGATGAACTGCTTCAGCTTTGGCCGGCCGTCGAAGATGATTTTTCCTACGAAACCCGGTCCAGACACCTGCGGATAATCGCCGCGCTGTCGCGAATCTCCTCCTCGGAGATCGTCAATGGCGGTGAAATGCGGAATGCCGTGTCGCAATAGAGGAACCAGTCGCTCAGAATGCCCTCCTCCTTGAAGAGCTCCATGATCCGGTAGAGTTTCGCCGATTCGCCCAGCTCGACCGCCAGAAGCAGTCCCGACCGGCGGATCTCGCGTACGGCCGGATGGTCGGCCAGCAGTCGTTCGTAAAGTGCGCCTTTGGCCTCGACCTGTTCGACGACCTGGTTGTCGAGCAGATAGTTCAGAGCCGCAAGACCTGCCGCGCAACAGACGGGATGGCCGCCGAAGGTGGTGATATGGCCCAGTGTGGGATTGTTCTGCAAGGTATCCATCACCTCGTGCCGCGCGACGAACGCTCCCAGGGGCATGCCGCCGCCGAAGGCTTTGGCCAGGCAGACGATATCGGGCGTAACGCCGTATTTCAGCGAAGCGAACATGGCGCCCGTGCGGCCCAGTCCGGTCTGTATCTCGTCGAAGATCAGCAGCGCCCCCACCTCGTCGCAGCGGCGGCGCAGCGCTTCGAGGTAACCCGGCTGCGGAGGCCGTACGCCCGCCTCGCCCTGCACGGGCTCGGCCAGCACGCAGGCCGTGCGGCGGGTGATGCGGCGCAGCGCGTCGAAATCGTTGAACTCGATGGCTGCGGTGTCGGGCAGCAGCGGGCGGAAGGCTCCCTTCCACTCCTCGCCCTCGGGTGCGCCCATCATGCTCATCGCACCGTGCGTGGAACCGTGGTAGGCGCGCCGCATGGAGATCATCTCGGTGCGGCCGGTGAAGCGTTTGGCCAGTTTGAGCGCCCCCTCGACCGCCTCGGCTCCCGAGTTGACGAAATAGACGCTCTCCAACTCGCCCGGTAACAGCTGCGCGATGCGTGTGGCGTACTCCACCTGCGGGGCCTCGACCATTTCGCCGTAGACCATGATGTGCATGTAGCGCGCCGCCTGCTCCTGGACGGCCCGTACGACAGCTTCGTTGGCGTGTCCTACGTTGCTCACCGAGACGCCCGCCACCAGGTCGTAGTAGCGTTTGCCCTCGGGGGTATAGAAAAACGAACCTTCGGCCCGGGCGACCTCGACCATCATCGGCGAGGGCGAAGTTTGGGCCACGTGTGCGAGAAATTGTTTGCGTAGAATCATAACGTTCAGAGTTCTGCGGGCGAGATGCCGAGTTTCATTTCGAGAATACGCTGCGAATCCTTGACGCTCAGCAGCATCCAGCGGTAGAGAATGTCGAGGCGTTCGGATTCCGGGAGCTGCCACGCATGCGGGTCGACGTCGCGGCGGATGCGCTGCGTGAGCTGGTAGACGATGATGGCGGCCGATGCCGAGACGTTGAGACTCTCGACCATGCCGCACATCGGGATGCGCAGGAAGGCGTCGGCCCCGGCGATCACCTCGTCGGAGATGCCCGAATGCTCCGTTCCGAAGACCAGGGCGAAAGGTCCGGCCGCGACGTCGAACGTCTCGGGTGTCGAGTCCTCGCGGTGGGGCGTCGTGGCGACGATCCGGTAGCCTGCGCCGCGCAGCGCCGCGAGGGCTTCGTCGGTCGAGGCGTGACGCTCGACGTCGATCCACCGTTCGGTGCCCCGGGCGATGGCCGTGTTGGGCTCGAACGGGCAGAGGGTTTCGACCGTGTGCATGCGCTGCACGCCGAACGCCTCGCAGTGGCGGATCAGCGCCGCGGCATTCTGCCCGTGGTAGGTGTTTTCGGCCAGTAGCGTGGCGTAGCGCGTGCGCATCGAGAGCGTCCGGACGAACAGGTCGAAGCGTTCCTCGGTCATGAACTCGCGCAGGCACGCGATCCGCTCGGCGAGCAGGGCATCCCTATTTGCGGTATTTTTCATCTTCATCGAGCATTTTCAGGTAACTTTCGTAGCGCTCCGGGGCGATCTCCCCGCGGCGGATCGCTTCGACGACGGCGCAGCCCGGCTCGTGGGTGTGGGTGCAGTTGTAGAAACGGCAGTCGGCCGACGCCCGCATCATCTCGGGGAAGTAGTGGGCCAGCTCCGCATCGTCGATGTCGATCAACCCGAAGCCCTTGATCCCCGGGGTGTCGATCACCGCACCTCCTCCGGCGAGCGGGTACATGGTCGAGAAGGTCGTCGTGTGGCGTCCTTTGCCGTGGCTCTCGGAGATTTCGCCCGTGCGGATGTCGAGCGAGGGATCGATCGTGCGGATCAAGGTCGATTTGCCCACTCCCGAGTTGCCCGACAGCAGCGTCGTACCCTCGGCGAGCAGCTTCCGCACGCGATCGAGCCCCGTGCCGTCGTGTACCGAGAGCGTAGCGACCTCGTAGCCCGCGCCGCGGTAGATGGCGCCGAAGGCGGCCACCGCCTCGGGGTCTTGCAGATCGGTTTTCGAGAGCAGGATCGTGACGGGGATTTTGTAAGCCTCGCACGTCACCAGAAAGCGGTCGACGAACTCCGGCGGAGTGGCGGGCTGCCGCAGCGTGACGAGCAGCAGCGCCCGGTCGATGTTCGCGGCGATGATGTGCGACTCCTTCGAGAGGTTCGAGGCGCGGCGGATGACGTAGTTGCGGCGCGGCAGGATGGCGCAGATGGCGTAGTCGCCCTTCTCGTCGGCCTCGCACTCCACGCGGTCGCCCACGACTACGGGGTTCGTCGACCGCACCCCTTTCAGCCGCAACTTGCCGCGGATGCGGCAGCGCAGCATGCTGCCCTCGTGGAGCACTTCGTACCAGCTTCCGGTCGCACGGACGACCGTTCCCGTAATTTTCGTATCCATTTTTCAGCAGCTTTGGGGTTGCGCGTCGTCGGTTTCTTCGCCGGAGCCGGGCTCGTGGTTCGGAAGTTGCTCTGCGGCCCATTCCGAAAGGGGGCCGAAGCACTCCGCAAGGCGGACGATCGGACGGTAGCTTTTCGATTCGCGGAGCGTCTGTCGGTCGACCATCTCCAGATCGTCGTTCAGCGCATCGAACGCCGCGAACGTAACGCTCAGCAGCAGCAGGTATTTGGTCAAGGATACGGCGATACCCAGCAGAACGTCGGGGACTCCGAAGCCGGCGAAGCGGAACAGCCGTTTGAGCAGTCGTCCCGCGACGGCGACGAGCAGCACGACCGCGAGCAGCACGACGACGAATCCTCCGGCCGTGCGGATGTCGGGATCGAGGCGGAGCCATTCGCCGGCTTCGGTGCCCCAGTGCACGGCCAGCCAGATGCCCGCCGCAATGCCTGCGAGCGAGCATGCCTGCAAAACGAATCCGCGCCGCCAACCGTTGAAAACGGCCCAGGCGGCGACGAGAGAGACTATTAGATCGATCGTGTTCATGCCTATGCGTCGTATCGGTCGCGACGGCAGGTGCCGTATCGGGGCCTTGCCGTGCGAATCGCGCAGTCAAAGATACGAATAAGCGAGGGCAATGTCAAATTTATTTGAACATTGCCGAGCGGGAGTATCTTCGGCGCAGCCAAAGATACGAATTTCGGCCGAACGGGCAAAATGCCGCTGCAAAAATGCGGTCGGGACCGCTCCCGTGGCGGCAAATGCGGCGGATCGTTGCCGTAGCTCTTTTACGGATGGACAAAAAATCGTAAATTTGCAAAAACAACCAAAGATACGCGCCATGAAACGATACATCTTGTTATTTTTGCTGTCGTGCGTCGCTCTGACGGCCCCGGCCCGCGAGGTTTTCCCGCTCAACGAGGGCTGGCGTTTCTTCTTCAAATCGGAGAACAGCAGCGACAATGCCCGCCACGTCACCCTGCCGCACAGTTGGAATACCGATCCCTGTGCGGAGGAGGCGCTGTTGGAGACCACGGGCAACTATCAGAACGATATCTTTATCCCGGCCGAATGGTCGGGGAAACGACTCTTCGTGCGTTTCTACGGCGTGCGTTCGGTCGCCGATCTGTTCGTCAACGGGTATCATGTCGGGCGGCATTGCGGAGGCGGCACGGCCTTCGCCTTCGAAATCACCGACCGCATCCGTTTCGGGGCGGACAACGCCCTGGTGATGGTCGTGAGCAATGCGCAGCGCGACGACGTGCTGCCCGTCTCGACCGATATGAATCTCTACGGCGGCATTTATCGTCCGGCCGAATTGATCCTCACCGAGGCTACGGCCGTATCGCCCCTCTATTTCGGGTCGGAGGGAGTACTCGTCCGCACGCAAAGCGCCGATGCCTCGAAGGCCGAAGGCGAGGTGGAGGTACATCTCACCGCGAAAGGCGAGAACAGCTGCATGCTCGGTATCGATATCGCGGCGCCGGACGGCCGGACGGTCTTCTCGCGGCGCCTGCGCGTGCGGCTCGACGGCAAGCCCGTGCGGATGCCCTTTTCGGTCGACGACCCTCGGCTGTGGAGCCCCGAAACGCCGGAGCTCTACACCGTGACGGCGACCCTGGGCGAAGATACGGCGACGGACCGCGTGAGCGTTCGCACGGGATTCCGCTGCGTCGCGGCGAATGCTTCCGACGGCTTGACGGTCAACGGGGTGCGGATGCCCGTGCGGGGCGTCGCACTCTACCACGATAATCTGCTTTCGGGCGGTGCGCTTCGGTCGTGCGACTACGCCGCCGACCTGGAGACGATTCGCGACATGGGCGCCAATGCCGTGCGTTCGGCCGTGCAGCCCCACGCCCGGGAGTTCTACGACCTCTGCGACGAGCAGGGTATGCTGGTGTGGATCGACATGCCGTTGCACCGGGCTCCCTTCCTGGGCGATATCGCCTATTTCGCCACGCCGCAGTTCGAGGCCAACGGCATGCAGCAGTTGCAGGAGATCGTCGCCCAAAACCTGAACCACCCCTCGGTGGTGATGTGGGGGATTTTCTCGTGCCTCTGGCCCCGCGGCGACAACGTGGTGCCCTACTTGCAACAGCTCAACCGCACGGCCCATGCGATGGACCCCTCGCGTCCGACCGTGGCGTGCAGCGATCAGAACGGCGATCTGAATTTCGTGACCGACCTGATCGTCTGGCGGCAGGATATCGGCTGGAAGCGCGGCTCGACGGACGACGTGGTCGTCTGGCGCGATCAGTTGCGCAAGAGCTGGTCGCACCTCTGCTCGGGCGTGACCTACGGCGGCAGCGGATTCCTCGGTCACAAGAGCTATACGGCGCAGGCTGCGCCGCGTTCCAACTGGATGCCCGAGGAGAACCAGACGCGTTTTCACGAGGAGTATGCCCGCAACCTGCGGGGCGATTCGCTCTTCTGGGGGGTATGGATCGAGAATATGTTCGACTACGGATCGGCCCGCCGCCCCTACGGCGTGAACGGCAAAGGCCTGGTGACGATCGACCGGCAGCAGCGCAAGGATGCCTATTACCTCTATCGGGCGTTGTGGAACGACCGGCAGCCGACGCTGCATCTGGTCGACAAACGTCGTCGTCTGCGCGAACTGCCCAACCAGGCGTTCCGCATCTACTCGTCGGCGGGGCGTCCCGTGCTGCGGGTCGGGACCGATACGGTCGCGCTCGTCGAGTATGCACCGTGTCAGTATCGGTCGGACAGCGTGACGATTACGGGAGAGATTCCGGTGTATGCCGAAGCCGGGGAATGGCGCGACAGCGTGGTTATTCGGGTCGGCAACGTGTTAAAACCGCGACGGACGCAGGTCCCTCTGCAAATAAAAGGTCTGCAAAAGACAAATTAGCGACGAACGGCATCCGGTCGGCGAATGCCTGTACGTAAGGCTCGGTCGTGAAGACCGGGCCTTCTTTGCGTTTGGGGCGCAGGTCGAGATCGCCGGGCGCGGCATCGACGTAGCGTTCCGAGACCGTCGGCATCGGGATGCGGGCCGCGTCGCAGAGCATTTCGAGCAGACGCAGGTCGTAGTCGGCCAGGAACTCGAACTCCCGGCGGTAGAAAGGTTCGAACCGTGCGGCGTAGTGATCGAAAAAGGGCGAAGCCTTGTACGAAGCGACCAGCGCGCCCCAATGCTGGTGCTGCCAGCGTTTCGAGTAGTCGAGACGCATCTCGCGCATGGGTTGCCGCGGCCGGTCGGCATGGCGGACCTGCGCCGTGAGAGCCATCGGACCGTCGGCGGCCAGGATGCGGGCGCGGTTGCGCTCCGAGCGTTTGATGAAGTGTTCGCCCAGGTCGACGATGCAGTCGCCGCGCAGCAGTGCGGCGAAGTATTCGATCGAGGGGAGGTATGCGGCGGGGAGAATGGTCATGGCTCAGCGTTCGGCAGGTTCCACCCAGTCGCCGTGGGCGCGGATGAGCTCCACGAGGCGGTCGAGGGCCTGCTCCTGGGGAATGCCGCGCTCGATCACTTCGCGCCCTTTGTAGAGGGTGATGCGGCCCGGTCCGGCGCCCACGTATCCGTAGTCTGCGTCGGCCATCTCGCCGGGGCCGTTGACGATGCAGCCCATGACGCCGATCTTGAGGTTCTTCAGGTGCGAGGTGCGGGCCTTGATCTCGGCCAGCGTCCGCTCGATGTCGTAGAGGGTGCGGCCGCACGAGGGGCAGGCGATGTACTCCGTGCGGGAGAAGCGTACGCGGGCGGCCTGAAGGATCATCAGCTCGATTTCGCGCAGCGACTCGTCGTCGTGCTGCGGGGCGACGATACGGATACCGTCGGCCAGTCCGTCGAGAAAGAGCGGTCCCAGGTCGGCGGCGGCCTTCACGGCGACGTGCTCCAATTCGGGATCGTCGTAGCGGCGCGTCACGACGACGGGCTGTCCGGCGGGTTCGAGGTCGAGGATCGCGGCGCGCAGCTCGGCCGTCGGATTTTCGGAACGGGCTTCGAGGATGCGGAATGCGTCGGTGATTTCGTCGCGCACGACGGGCGTCGCGCATGACGAACGGCGGCGGAACTCCGTCGGCGAATAGCGTTCGGGGTGGGCGACCGGGAATTCTCCGGGGCGTGCGGCGAAGTGGTCGGCAAGCAGCTGAGCCACGGGAATCTCGTGCTCGGGGGCCTCGGTGAGCGATACGCGGATCGTGTCGCCGATGCCGTCGCAGAGCAGGGCGCCGATACCCACGGCGCTGCGGATGCGTCCCTCCAGGCCGTTGCCCGCCTCGGTGACGCCCAGGTGGATCGGGTAGTGCATGGCTTCGGCGTCCATCGCCTCGACCAGCAGCCGGTAGGCGGCGACCATCACGCGGGTGTTGCTCGACTTCATCGAGACGACCACCTGGTCGAAGTTCTGCCGCTTGCAGATGCGCAGGAACTCCATCGCCGAGACGACCATCCCTTCGGGCGTGTCGCCGTAGCGGTCGAAGATGCGGCGGGAGAGCGAACCGTGGTTGACGCCGATGCGCAAGGCGACGCCCCGCTGCCGGCACTGCTCGACGAGGGCTTCGAATTCGCCGTGATCCGTGCGGTAGTTTCCGGGGTTGATGCGCACCTTGTCGACATAGCGCGCGGCGATCGCGGCCACTTCGGGAACGAAATGGATATCGGCGACCACGGCCGTGTCGAATCCGTCGGCACGCAGCTGCCGGACGATGGCGGCCAGGTTCTCGCCTTCGCGCCGTCCCTGGGCCGTGAGGCGCACGATCTTGCCGCCTGCGCGGTCGATACGCTCGATCTGCGCCGTACTGGCGGCTGTGTCGCCCGTGTCGGTGTTGGTCATGGATTGTACGGCGACGGGATTTTCGCCGCCGATGGTCACCCGTCCGATGCGGACTTCGCAGGTCGGACGGCGCCGGTATTTCGTGATGTCCATCATTTCTGGGTAAATTCGGCCATTGCATGTTCCATCTTGCGGCGGATCGCCTCGGTGCAGAGGTTGCCGATGCTGCCCGCGTGGGTGTGGTGCACCTCGCGCGTGGGGCGGTATTCGCCCCGCTGCACGGCCATGCCCACCTGGCGGTAGGCTTCGCGGAAGGGGATGCCTTGCAGCACCAGGCGGTTGACATCCTCCACCGTAAAGAGGTAGTCGTATTTCTTGTCGTCGAGGATATGTTCGTTCACGCGCAGGTGCCCGATCATGAAGTCGCACATGCGCAGCGTGCGGCGGATTTCGGTCGTCGCAGGGAACAGGATATCCTTGAGCAGCTGCATGTCGCGGTGATAACCGACGGGCAGGTTCGTCGTCAGCAGCGCCAGTTCGTTGGGCACAGCCTGGAGGCGGTTGCAGCGGCCGCGGATCATCTCGAAGACGTCGGGGTTCTTCTTGTGGGGCATGATGCTCGACCCCGTGGTGAGGTTGTCGGGCAGCGACACGAATCCGAAA
Organism: uncultured Alistipes sp.; assembly: GCA_947573795.1. GTDB lineage: Bacteria > Bacteroidota > Bacteroidia > Bacteroidales > Rikenellaceae > Alistipes. Next base: position 110,236 of record CANPHE010000001.1, read on the forward strand.
TTCTGGCTCATGAACAGGCAGACGTCCATCGCCATGCGGCCTACCGTCGCGGCGACGGCTGCGATGGCGGCCGCGGCGGCGCGTTCGCTCTTGCCGCGGCTCATCTGAGCCGCCACGACGTTGTAATGGAGCGTCTCGAAGCCCAGCAGCTCGGTGGTCATTTCGCGGTCGAGCGGGAACGAGGAGCCGTAACCGGCGGCCGAACCCAGCGGATTCTGGTTGGCGATGTGCCAGGCGGCCGTCAGCAGCCGCATGTCGTCGACGAGCGTTTCGGCATAGGCGCCGAACCACAGCCCGAACGACGAAGGCATGGCGATCTGCAAATGGGTATAGCCGGGCATCAACACCTCGCGGTAGCGCTCGCTCTGCGCCTGCAAGCGGTCGAAAAGCGTGCGTACGTCGCCGGCGATCTTGCGCAGCTCGTCGCGCAGGAAGAGTTTGAGATCGACCAGCACTTGGTCGTTGCGCGAACGGCCCGAGTGAATCTTCTTGCCGGCGTCGCCCAGGCGTCGCGTCAGAAGCAGTTCGACCTGCGAGTGGACGTCCTCGGTGTCGGGCTCGATCTCGAAACGGCCGTCGCGGATATCCGCGGCGATCTCGTGCAGCCCTGCGGTAAGGGTTTCGAGCTCCTCGCGGGTCAGCAGCCCGATGCGTTCGAGCATGGCGATATGCGCCAGCGACCCTTCGACGTCGTACTGCGCCAGGCGCATGTCCAGTTCGCGGTCGTCGCCGACGGTGTAGTCTTCGATCATCGCGTCGGGTTCGAAACCCTTGTCCCAAAGTTTGGTAGCCATGGTATATCCTTTTATTATTCTTCCGTTTGCGCCTCCGCCTCGGGGCCGGAGAGCAGCGTGGAATCCGCCTGTGCGGGGGCCGGTTCGGGTGCCTCCGGTTGTGCGGGAAGCTGTTGCTCGGCCGATGGCGCAGGTTCGACCATCGACCGATAGCGGTCGCGGTGCAGCACCGTCAGGACGACGACAGCCACGACCGCAGCGGCGGCCAGCAGGCCGATAACTCTCTTAATCATCGTTTTTCGATTCGTTCAGTATCCCGAGCGCACGCGTCACCACGTTGTCTACGGGTTGGATGTTGATGTAGAATCCGTTGTCTTCGAGCGCCGTGTTGCGGCCGATGTAGGCCCGCAATTGCGCTTCGATCAGTCGGCGCGAACGGGCGATATCGGCCCGCCGCGGCGCCACGCCCTGACGGGCGGCATAGCGGATGAAATCCTCGACCAGCGTTTTGTCCGAATCCAGCAACTGTTTCAGCTCGTCGAGCGATTGCACGGCGTTGAGCGCCTCGCGGTGACGATCGGCATACTCGATCGTATAGCGATAGAGAATGTTGCGTCCGGCCACCTCGACGAAATATTTCGTCACGTCGGTCGTATCGGCCGGAACGAAGACGTCGGGCATGATGCCCCCGCCGCCGTAGACCACCTTGCCGCCGGGCGTCACGCGACGCAGCGAATCGGCGAAATGGATGCTGTCGGCCGAGAAGAATTCGTTGTTGCGGTAGCGGTTCCACAAATCCTCCTCGTAGCTCGCCTCGTCGCCGATCGTATAGGGTTTCTGGATCGAACGGCCCGTGGGGGTGTAGTAACGGGCCGTGGTGAGGCGCAGGGCCGAGCCGTCGGCATAGGGAATCTGGCGCTGGACGAGCCCCTTGCCGAACGAGCGGCGTCCGACGATCGTGCCGCGGTCGTTGTCCTGCAGGGCTCCGGCCAGAATCTCGCTCGACGAGGCGCTGCCTTCGTCGATCAATACCACGACCTCCATATCCTGCGCCGTGCCTCGTCCGTCGGCGTATTCGCGCAGCTGCTCGTGATGGCGATCCTCGGTGTAGACGATCAGCTGCCCTTCGTGCAGGAATTCGTTGGCCACCGCAATGGCCTGGTCGAGATATCCGCCCGAATTGCCGCGCAGGTCGAAGATCAGCCGCTCGACACCCTGGGCACGCAGCGTGTCGAGCGCGCGGCGCACCTCCTGGTGGGTCGTGCGGGCGAACTGTCCCAACTTGACATAACCGATTCCCTCGTCGATGCGGAAGGCCGCTTCGACGCTCTTGATCGGAATCACGCCGCGTTCGACCTCGACCTCCACCCGATCGGAAATGCCCTGCCGGTCCAGACCGAGCCGGACTTTGGTGCCGCGCGGGCCCCGCAGCCGCTTGACGATGGCGTTCTGCGGGATTTTGCGTCCGGCCACCAGCGAATCGTCGATCTCGATGATCCGGTCCCCGGCCTTCACGCCGGCCTTATCGCTCGGTCCGTGGGGGATGACGTTCAGAACGATCACCGTGTCGGTAGCCATGTTGAACACCACGCCGATGCCGTCGAACTCCCCCTCCAGGGGTTCGTTGAGCTCCCGCATCTCCGAGGCGGGGATATAGACCGAGTGGGGGTCCAGCTCCTCGACCAGACGCGGGATGACGTGCTCGGCCAGCGAGTCCATCGACACCGAGTCGACATACTGGTTCTCGATAAGCGAGAGGGTATAGGTCAGTTTGTTCGTCGGCACGCTCATGCGGCTGAGCATGTTTTCGATGCGCGACGAAGTGCTGTTGCGGCCGAGATATTGCCCCAGCAGCACGCCCCCTGCAACGCCTGCGGCCAGCAGCAGGGGGAAAAGCACGATCTGTTTCGAATTCTTATACATGGCGCAAAGTGCGGGATCAGGGTTTGGGTTTGTTCTTGAACGTATATCCGATGCCCACGGTCAGCAACGTACGGGTCTGCACGTCGACGTTCTGCGCCCGGTTGTAGTAGAGCTGGAATCCGAGCGTCGTCGAGAGGTATTTGGTCGCCTTGATGTCGATCGTGTTCTCCCAGCGCACGATCGGGTGGATCGGCAGCCGCGGCTTGTCCTTGATGTTCTTGTCGCCCTGCGACCAGGTGTCGTAGGCGCTCAGGAACTCGCCGTAACGCCGAATTTTATTCTCCTGACCGATGTCGGTGATCCAACCGTAGAAGGAGTAGATCGTCGTGCGGTAGCGCAGGTAGCCCGTCTTGCCGAACGTGCGGTCGAAGTTGATCTCGATGGACGAACCGCCCTCGTACTTCGAGGTTTTGTCCGGATCCTCGATGCCGTAGGGATAGGCGGGTTTTATCTGGTTGCCCTCCGCGTCGACCTGCCGTTTGCGCACCCAGTCGTTCTCGGCGAAGGTGGCGCTCATGGCCAGCGGCGAGAGGTTGACCGTGATCGGAAACTTGGGTTTGGGGCTCTTGTAGGTGATACCCAGCGAAATATCGAGGTATCCCGGGGTCATGAACTTGCTCTTCATGTGCTCGCGCTTCTGTTCCGTGCGCGACTTGTAGCCGTTGACGAACTGGCTGCGGAACTGGATGGTCGAACCGTAAGTCCAGTTATCGGCCAGTTTGAATGCCGGGTTGGTCCAGAACAGGAATTCGTCCTGGTTCTTGAACCAGACGCCTTCGCTCTCTTTCGAACCGTCGTCGCGCGCGGTCTCGACCTTCATGCGGTTGTAGCCCAGCTTGGCGTTGAACTTGGTCTCGATCGAAAAGCGGTTTTTCTTGAAAATGTGGCGCAGGTTGAACGTGGCGACCAGCGCGATGGAGTTATCACCGCCCGATACGGCGATCCACGGATCGTTGTACGAAGTCAGCGATCCCTGCAAGGAGCCGCCCAGTTCGAGATAGTTGCGCTCGCGACGTACGGCAGCCCGTTCGGCCCGGTAGCGGGCCAGGCTGAAATAGTCGACATCGACCCCCGTGGACTTCATCCGGTCGCTGAATTTCACGCTCTCCTGCGGAGCGTCCACTTCGTCGATAGAGATCTGCGCCGAAGCGGACCCTAAGGTCCAAAGCCCCGACATCAAAAGGAGCAAACGATGGAAACGGTTCATCACGAAAATTTAAATATGGAGTCGTCGGCAAAATTACGAAAAATATCCCGAATTCCCATTACCGACGTGCATCTGGTCGGGCGCATTCGTTTTTTATCCGGCACCCGGACGACGGCCGTACGAAAAGGCCCGGAACGGATTTATGCCCCGCCGCATCCGTTTTCGATCGAAAAAGTTCCGAATTCGCTCTGTTCGTGTATTTTTTCACGAAAAAAGTCGTATCTTCGAAGCGGAAGAACCGATACCGGTTCTTCCGGGTTAGGTTATGCTCCTTCATTCACATTTTTAAAAATTAACACATGAGAAAAACACTACGCAAGTTGGCGGGTGCGGCGATCGTCGTGCTGCTGACAGGTGCACCGCTCGTCGTAGGGACGAGTTGCGACGACTACGACGATTCGGCACTGTGGACGAATGTCAACGATCTGGCCGAGCGTTTGCAGACGCTCGAAACGAAGGTGGCGACGCTCAATACGGAGATCGAGACGCTTCGCCGGATCGCTGACGAATCGATCACGATCGTCAAGGTCGAGTCCACGGGCGACGGTTACACGATCCGTTTCTCGGACGGCACTACGGCTACGATCGCCGACGGAAAGGATGGCGCAGCCGGACAGCCGGGCGCCGACGGCGCCAGCGCCCCGATCATCGGCGTGAAACAGGACGCGGACGGCGTCTACTACTGGACGCTGACCTCCGGCGGCAAGACGGAGTGGCTGCTGAGCGGCGGCGAGAAACTGCGCGTTACGGGCGAGAGCATCACGCCCGTGATCTCGGTGGACAAGGAGGGTTTCTGGACGATCAGCTACGACGGCGGCGCCACGTCGACGCGCATCGCGGACGCTGCGGGCAACCCGGTCTCGGCCGTGGCGAAGGATCCCGAGCCGCTGTTCCGCAGCGTGGTTCCGGGCGAGGGGACGGTGACGTTCGAGCTGGCCGACGGCACGACGCTGACGGTTCCCGTGCGCAGCGACCTCTACATCCTGTTGAAGGATGCGCCCGAGAAGGCACAGTTCCGCTTCGGCGAAACGCAGGTGTTCGAAGCCGAGGAGGCTGGCGTGAAGACGGTACTTATCACCAAACCCGACGAGTGGCGCGTAAGCTATAAGGATCGGCAGCTTACGATCACGGCCCCGACGGCCGAGCATGCCGCCTGCGCCGAGTTGGAAGGCACGGTGACGATCGCCTACATCGGCCACAACGGCCTGGCGGACGCTATCACGCTCGATGTCTGGGCCGGGGCCGTGTCCGTAGGACAGCCCGCACCCGAAGCGTCGGAGATCACCGATTCGGGATTCAAGGTCGGCTGGCCCGCGGTCGAGGAGGCCACGGCATATGTCTACTCGCTGATGAGCCGCAACGCCAACGGATCGCTTTCGGTCGTGGTGCAGCCCACGGTGATCGAGACGCTTTCGGTCGTATGCTCGAACCTGAAAGCCGACACCGAATACCTCTTCCGCGTGCAGGCCAAGGGCGACGATCATACGACGCTGGATTCGCCGTGGACCGAGCTGAAGGTGAAAACCGCTCCTGCCGCCCAGGTCGAGGGTCCGTGGGTCGAATTCGAGGTCGCATACAGGGAGCGCAGCTCCTATCAATGCTATATCGACGTGACGTTTAAGCCCAATGACGATGCGGCGGCTTTCTATGCCGACTGCATCTCCGGCAGTTATTTCGACATCTACGACGAGCCCGGATTCGAGCCCAATACGGACGAAGATTTGATCGCCTACCTGATGGCCTCGAAACCGCTTGCCGAAAACACGAAATCCTTCCAGTGGAGCTACAGCTACGATTTCATCATCGGTGCGGTGGCTGTCGACAAGGATGGCAAGCCGGGTAAACTCCACTGGGTGAAGCTGAAGACTCCGAGCCGCTCCGAACTCCGCGGCGACGACGGCGACGACGAGACGAGCCAGGCCGCGCTGCGCATCCAGACCGTAATCGCCAACTCGGCCGACCTGGGCGAGGATGCTCCCGCAGGTTGCTTCGCGACGGTCTACCGTTTCGAACTGACCGGAGGAGCCCGCTCGTTCCGCTTCGAGGACGGATTCTACGTGGGCGACTTCGCCAAGCAGGAGGCAGCCTACTGGCGCAAGTACTTCGGTTCGGCGGCCAATGCCAGCGGTGAGGCCTACGACGGCGGCTATTCCGGCTGGATCAGCAGCAACGATCTGGAACTCAGCGCGGACGGTTTCTATTACTACGGCGTGACGTTCTGGGACGCATCGATGGCCGGCGAGACCTACGAGTTGATCTATACGGCTTACGACGCATTCCGGGATCCCGGAACTCCGGCCTGCATCACCGTGTCGCTGCCCGAGACGGTGCCTGCGCCTGCGACGCAGAACCCCGAAGTGACTGCCGCCGTGAAGGCTGCCGCGAAGAAGAATCGCACGGTGCGCGTGCCTTTCCGCCGTTAACGGATGCTTCTCGGACGAAAAGTCCGGTCGCGATGATCTCGCCCCTGTCGGTAGGTTCCGGCGGGGGCGATTTCCGTTCGCGGCGAGAAGTGCATGAAAATGGTAGGAGGTACGGAAAAAAACGGTATCTTTGCCCGTAAACGAACACGATCATGAAGTATTTCGGAGCACACGTCAGCGCCGCGGGCGGTACGCAGCACGCACCGGTCAATGCACACGCGTTAGCGGCTACGGCTTTCGCACTCTTTACCAAGAACCAGCGCCAATGGGTCGCCAAACCGCTCGCGCAGGCCGAAACGGAGGCGTTCCGCGCCGCCTGCCGCGAAAACGGTTACACGCCGGCGCAGATCTTGCCTCACGACTCCTATCTGATAAACCTGGGCCATCCCGAGGAGGAGGGGTTGCGGAAATCCCGCGAGGCTTTCATCGAGGAGATGCGCCGCTGCGAACAGCTGGGGCTCGACCGGCTCAACTTTCATCCGGGCAGCCATCTGAAGCAGATTTCCGAGGAGGAGTCGCTCGACCGGATCGCGGCGTCGATTGATTTGGCGCTGGAGGCGACGTCGGGCGTGACGGCCGTGATCGAGAATACCGCGGGGCAGGGCTCGAACCTGGGATTCCGGTTCGAGCAGCTGGCCTATCTGATCGAGCGCGTGTCGGACAAATCGCGTGTGGGCATCTGCATCGACACCTGCCACGCTTTCGCGGCGGGATACGACTTGCGTACGGCTGCGGCGTGCGAGGAGACATTCGCCGAACTGGACCGCATCGTCGGTCTGCAATACCTGCGGGGCATGCACCTGAACGATGCGATGAAGCCCCTGGGCAGCCGCGTAGACCGCCACGCTCCGTTGGGCGACGGCGAAATCGGCTGGGAGTGTTTCCGCTACATCGCCCGCGACAGCCGTTTCGACGGCATTCCGTTGATCCTCGAAACCCCCGACGAGTCGCGCTGGGCCGCCGAGATCGCGGCGCTGAAAGCCTTCGCCGAGGAGTAGCGGCCGGACCGAATGCCGGGTGCGGTCACTCGGTCAGCAGCGCTTCGTAGATATCGGCGAGCCGGGCCCGCAGGTACCGGACCGCATAGTGCTTGCGGGAGAGCAGCGTCGCGACGGGAATGCCCGTATCCTCGGCCAGCTCGCGGAAGGAGAATCCTTCGATCTCGGTGAGGTAGAAGACTTCGCGCTGCGGTTCGGGCAGTTCGTCGAGCGCCTTTTCGAGTTCCTCCCAGACCAAAGCCCGCATGTATCGGATTTCGGGCGTATCGCGGTCGTCGGCCAGCAGCGCCGTGACCTCGCTCACGAGGCCTGTTTCGTCGTCCTGTTCGCAGACGGGATAGGCCGTTTCGCGCCGCTTGCGGCTGCGGTCGATGATGCGGTTGCGTGCCGCCCGGAAAAGCCACGCCGCCACCTGACCGATGGGTGTCGCGGCGTCGGTCTGGACGAATCGCAGAAATACCTCCTGGAGGATATCTTCGACATCGCTGACGGAATCGACGCGCCGGGCGATGAAGGCCCGCAGCTGACGCCGGTAACGCTCGAAGACTTCGGCGGGATCATTCGGCCGTAGTTCCATCCTCCTGCCGTTCCCGATCGCACAGATTCCGCATCTTGCGACGGATGAATTCGCGTTTCTCCTCGTGCGACATGCCGCGCATCATTTCGTGCATGTGGTGGCGTTCGTCGTGCCGGGTGGGGCGCCCGAAGTGCCCGAAGACCAGGTGCGTCAATACGAGCAGACCCAATGCCTGCCAGTAATCGATGCTTTTCCAGCCGATGATCTCGGGGATCAGTGCATTCCACAGCCACATGGTTGCGGCGACCAGCGCCGCCATCAGGGCGATGCCGCCCAGAATGTGTCCTAATTTTCCGAATTTCTTTTTCATGGTATCGTGTTTTCGAAGGATGATCGCGTGTCGGGGGCAGCTTCGTGCGCAATGTCCGCAGGCGGCGCAGCGCCCGGCGTCGGCAATGACGACGAAGCGGCAGGCGCCGTTGTCGGCGAGTCGCAAGACGCCGCGGCGGCAGGCGGAGACGCAACGGCCGCATCCGATGCAGTCGAAGGTATGGAGTTCTATCGGGTTCTGTTCGTTCATCGATTCGTTGGTTTTCCTGTTTGGGAACGTGTTCGAAACGCCTTCATAGATGCAGACGAACGGAAGTCCGAAATATTTTGACGAGCGGAGAAAAAATCGCTTCGAGCGCGGCGGATGAAGCGGAAAACCCCGGAAGCGGCATCGCGCAGCTTCCGGGGGAGTGTCGTCGGGAAGAAAATAACCTTGTCGACCCGTTCGAGGGATTCGGCGGGTCGTGTTATTCGGGTTGGCGGAACTCGGCGAGTTCGGCCGCGTAGGGCTTCTTCAGGTCGAGGTATTCGACGACCTCCTCGCGGACGATGCCGATGCCGGGGGCGAAATGGAAGATGATCCGGCCGCTCTGCCTGGTTTTCGAAGCCTCGCCGTCGACGTTGCCCTCGACGACGTAGCAACGGAGGGTTTGGCCGCTCTTGAGGGTCACTTCACGCTGTTCGACGACCCGCATGCCGCTCAACGTGATTTCGGTGCGCAGGATTCCGACTATGGGAACCTTCGCCGTGGAGGAGAAGGTGCCGCCCTCGATCTCCTGCCCGACTTCGAGCGCGGCAGGCATCTTCAGCAGATAGCCCATGCGGTCGTCGGCCTGGGCGAAGATCAGGTCTTGGGTCAGGTAATAGGCGCCGTTTTCGTAGGTTACGGTGTAGAGCAGTCCTTCGCCGAGCCCCATCATCTTCGCTCCTTTGTGGATTTTGCCTTTCTTGTCATAGAGGTTGAACAGGTAACTGACCTCCAATCCTCCGTCGGTGGTTTCCACGGCGTCGACTTCGAGCCTCGGATAGGCGCCGACGTCCTTTCCGTCCAAAGTATAGCGGTAGGACGCCGAGGCGCCTTTTTCCGTCATGCCCATATACGGCTGGGCCTCTACCGCGGAGGCGATCGCCAGCAAGGCGACGAGCAGTTTCGATCTCATGGCCGGTTAGAATCCGAAGTTGATACCGATGTTGAAATAGTCGCTCGTATGCTCCTTGTCGAATTTGAATTCGGAGAAGTTCCAGCGGTAACCCGCTTCGAGCGACATCGATTTCCATACGCGCAGACCCAGGGCCGGGCGCAGCGTGAAGATGGCTCCTCCCGACGAATCTTCGTCCCGGCTGCCTTTGACGGTGACTTTCGTATGGGCATAGCCGATGCCGGCGGCCCCCTGGAGGTAGACCGACCTGCCGAGCCAGTAGCGGTAGTTGTAACCCGCCGTCACCATCCAGTTGTCGGTTTCGAAGCCCGCATCCTTGAAATCCTGGCTTCCCATGCCGTATTCGAGGAAATATCCCTTGACCATGAAGTTGATATGAAACAGGTAGCCTTTCTCCACGAATCCGTAGTTGAACGAGGTGCCGCCCTTGACTTTGTATTCGTTTTCAGTGGCCTGTTTTTTCTGGGTCTCGACCTGCTCGGTCGTGGGGGCGATCGTGTCCTTGATGCGTTTCTGCGCTTGCGCAACACCCGCCGAGAGCCCTGCGGCGGCAATCATCAGAATGAGTTTTTTCATGAAATCCGATTTGTAAAGGGTTAATAGGTACGTGATTGCGCAAAGTTAGCGGGAAATCGTCGCATCCGGCGGCACGAGGTGTTCCGGATATTCGTACGGAGTGTACCGAATTATCGGACACCGGGGCGGTCGGCGGTGCGCTCGCGGGAAAGTTCGTCGGAGAGGTCCCGGAAAAAGTCGTGTCCGAGCAGTCGCGAGATGCGTTCGAGCAGCTCGGTGTCGATGGTCTCGCGTTTGAAAATGTCGTAGATGTTGCCGCGGCGGCAGTTGAGCTGTCGGGCGAATCGCGCGACCGTATACGATCGCGGCATGCGCTCGAATTCCGCCTTTATCATCTTGCCGATATGTGCCATAGCGCCGACTCCGGGAGCCATCCGCGTTCCCCGGTGGCCGAGTTATTCCGATTATAAAACAGAAAGACGTGGAACGATGTTCGGTTTATCTTCTCGAAGGCATCGCCAAACGCCTGATTCACGATAAACAGTCCACTCCACGCCTTATCGAATATCACGATGCCCCTGGTCGGGGAGTGGATACACGACAAGCAAGAGCGTTTCCGACTGCTTTGTCCTGTGAATCGTAATTTTGGCGAATTTTCGAGAAAGGATAAAGCAAAAACGCTTTCAATATGTAGGGAAGGCAGCCTTCCCGATACAAAAGTAGCAAAAAATCCCGAACGAACGCGGTCGTGCGGCGGAAATCGTACGGCGGTGGTCGTCGGGTAAGAAGGGGTTCGGGCGGTTCCGGGCTGCGGTGTGCTCTGCGATTCCGGAGCGAATATGGTCCTGGGTGCGGTGTGCTTTACAATTTCGGAGCAAGCCGTGTCCTGGGTAGCGGTGTACCTTTCGAGCCCCGAACGAGCAAGGCCCCGAGCCGGAAGCTCGGAGCCTTGAGCAGGTTCGACCGTATCGGGAAACGGACGGCTAATAGTATTTGACCGTTTTGCCCTCGATGGCCGAAAGGATGTTGTTCGCAGCGGACGAAGCGCCGATGCGGAACAGGTCGGTCGTGAGCCACTCCTTGCCGAGAATCTCCTCGACGACCGTATAGTAGAGTGCGGCGTCTTCGGCCGTGCGGACGCCTCCGGCGGGTTTGAAGCCCACTTTGCGGCCCGTCTTTTCGTAATAGTCGCGGATGGCCTGGCACATGACGACGGCGGCTTCGGGCGTTGCGGCAACGTCGGTTTTTCCGGTCGAGGTCTTCACGAAGTCGGCACCTGCGAGCATCGACAGCAGCGAGGCCTTGCGGATCAGCTCGGGAGTTTTCAGGGCTCCCGACTCGATAATGACTTTCAGCACGACGTCTTCGCCCGTCTCCTGGCGGATCACCTCCACTTCGTTCGCCGCTTCGTCGTATTCGCCCGTAAGCATGCGGCCGACGTTGAGCACGATATCCACCTCGTCGGCGCCGTTTTCAACGGCCATCGACACTTCGAGCATCTTCACTTCGAGGAAGGTTTGCGAGGCGGGGAAACCGCCTGCGACGCTCGTGATGCGCATCGGGGTTCCTTCGACCGCTACGCCGACCGTCTCGACGAAGGCCGGATAGATGCAGATCGAAGCGACGTTGGGGATATGGGGATATTTTTCGTAGAATTCGGCCGCCTTGCGGGCGAATGTCGTCACCGAGGTCACCGAGTCCGAGCACGACAGGGTGGTGAGGTCGATGGCCGAATAGCAGAATTCGTATACCTCCTTGCGGTGGTTGCGGGATTCTGCGACCTGACGGATGCGTGCCACCTCTTCGTCGACGCGCGCTGCGTCCCACGCGGGGGCGTAATCATTGAGTTGATTGGCGTATTCCATACTCTCCTGTTTTGTACAAAAGTAGAAAAAATATTCGTTTCGACCGCTTTTTCCCGTCGGGAAATTTTTCACGCTCCTCGAAATTCGGTGTCGCAGTTTCGGCGGGTTGCCAATAGCGATTGTATACCCGGTGTGCTGCGTCGTTTTCCCGGTTTCGGCGATGCGGTTGTGATTGAATTACAAAAAAAGAGCCTGAACTTATGTTCAGACTCTTTTTTTGGAGAAATCGGGGTTTTGTTCAAGTCGGAGCCTTCGTTTTTCACCGCGCTTCGACCCCTCCCCGGGAAATCTTACTTCTTCAGGGCCTTCAGGTTGGCATCCTTGGCAGCCTTCTGAGCGAGTGCCGGGTTCTTCGAAACGGCGCTCTTCAGCTGAGCCTCTGCGGTCTTCAGGTCGCCCTCTTTCGATGCGATCACGGCACGCAGGTAGTCGGCATCGGCCGAGTTGTCCTTGGCGATAGCCTTCTTGGCAGCAGCCAGGTCGTTGTTCATCACGGCAGCGATAGCGGCGTTGTAACCCGTGAGGTTCTTCGATGCGGCCTTGTAGTCACCCTCGGCAGCAGCGATGGCGGCCTTCGTCTGAGCGTCGGCAGCGGCAGCGTACTTCTTAGCCTCGGCCGTTTTGCCGTTGGCCAGGTTCGAGAGGGTGAGGTTCTTGGTGATCTGCTTCGAGTTGTCCAGCTTGGCAGCCTTCTCGAACGACTTCAGCGCAGCGGCGTTGTCGCCCATCTCGCTCTGTGCGATACCGAGGTTGTTGTATACGCGTGCGTCGTTGTACTTCTTGGCGGCGGCGGTCAGGATGGCAACCTGCTCGGCGGGATTCTTAGCCAGCGTCTCGGCGGCGTAGAGCATCTCCTCGACGGTCAGTGCATCGCCGTTGCGGTAAGCGGCCATGATCTCGGCGTCGGTCTTGCCCTGGAGATCGGTGCTGTTGACGATCTGTGCACGGCGCAACTCGGGAAGGATATCCTCCTTCAGCTCGTTGAATACCGTCGACATGTTCTTGATCTCACGCTCACGCTCTGCGGGCGAGTTGTAGAGGCTCAACACCTGGAGAATCAGGTTCTTGTCCTTGATGTTCGACTTCTCGACCAGCTCCTTGAAACCGTCCCAGTCCTCACCGTAGGCGGCAGCGTCGATATCCAGACCGGCATCCTTGAGCAGCTTGGCTACGACCTTCTCGCTCGACTCGCTACGAGCCTTCGAGAGCTTGTCGTTGAACTTCTCCGGACCGTCGGGCGAAGCGTAACCCTTCACGGCGATGTTCTGCGTGGCGCGATCGTTTGTGAGGTTCTTGTCTACGTTGGCCTTGAAGGCGTCGAGGTTGGCGTTCTTCTCGTTCTTCTTCGTTACCTTCGACGAGTTGATGGCGTAGAGCAGGTCGGTCTTGTCGACTACCGTCGTTACCTTCTTATAGTTGTTGGCCATCTGCTCCATCAGGTCGCTGTACTGGATATCCTTCTGGAGGGTGTTCAGACCGTAAGCGACCGTCAGACCGAATTCGCGGGCGATAGCGGCCTTGGCAGCGGCATCGTTACCGGCCAGCACGGCAGCCTGCTGCTTCGTGGGGATGGCACCCGTGTTGAGGTTTACGAGCGTGAAGGTCTTGCACTTGCCCTTCGGGCACTTGATCTCGGCACGCAGCTGGAGTTCGCACAGATCCATGCGGGGATCGTAGGGGAACTCGACGTGCTGCGTATAGTTGCCGCCGTTCTTCTTGTCCACTACCGAGTAGTTGTCGTCTACCTTCGAACCCTGGTAGTATTTGGGGGTGCCGGCTACCTCGCCGCCCTCGAATACGATCACGGGCGTCACCTTGATGACGGCCTTGGCGTTGAAGTAGTCTACGGGGAACGAAACGTTGATGTCGGCAGCGACGACGCCGTTGTTCAGCGTCAGCACCTCCGGATTGACGCTCAGTTTGATCTCATCGCGATTCTGAGCCATCTTCTTGAAGCAATTGCAACTCGAAAACGCCATGGCGGCAGCAACGAGTACGATGCTCAATTTCATTAAGTTCTTCATAATTTCAGGTAATTTTAATGTGTTATTTGTTTGCCTTAGTTTTCCTTTCGTTCCCCCAATTCGCTCCTCCTCTGCGGCTGTTTTAACCTCCGTTTTTCGGGCTTTCGCTTCAAAACGGATGCCTTTCGGGCAAACCGTATCTCAGAACATCGCAAATATAGGAAACTCCTGGTAAATCTGCAATATTCCGGACGGAAATTCCTAAAATTTTCCGTCCGGAACATGCTCGAAGACGGCTGTTACTCCTCTTTGCGCTCGCGACGCTCGCCCCGGTCGCGGCGTTCGCCGCGCTCCGGACGGGGACGGCGTTCGCGCTCCACGTATCCTTCGGGTTTGGGCAGCAGGGCCTTGCGCGAAAGTTTGAGCTTTCCGGTCTTGGGGTCGACGCCGATGAGTTTCACATCGATCTCGTCGCCCTCTTTCAGACCGGTTTCGTCCATGGTTTCGAACCGCTTGTAGTCGATCTCCGAAATGTGCAGCAGCGCATCCTTGCCGGGCATGATCTCCACGAAGGCGCCGAAGGCGACGATCGAACGGATCTTGCCGTGGTAGGTCTCGCCCACCTCCGGGATGGCGACGATCGCCTTGATGCGGGCCAGGGCTCCGTCGAGCGCAGCCTTGTCGATACCGAAGATGTCCACGATGCCTTTGTTGTCGACCTCGGTGATGGTGATGGTCGTGTTGGTGGTCTTCTGGATGTCCTGGATCACCTTGCCGCCCGGGCCGATCACCGAACCGATCATATCCTGCGGGATGGTGATCTGGACGATGCGCGGTACGCAGGGCTTGTAGTCCGCACGCGGCTCGGCGATGCACTCCGTGATCTTGTCGAGGATGTGCATGCGTCCCTTGCGGGCCTGCTCCAGGGCTGCGGCCAGCACCTCGTAGGAGAGGCCGTCGACCTTGATATCCATCTGCGTGGCGGTGATACCGTCGCGCGTACCCGTTACCTTGAAGTCCATGTCGCCGAGGTGGTCCTCATCGCCGAGGATATCCGACAGCACGGCCCATTTGCCCGTCGCCGAGTCGGAGATCAGACCCATGGCGATACCCGACACGGGTTTCTTGATCTTCACACCGGCGTCCATCAGGGCCAGCGTACCGGCGCAGACGGTGGCCATCGACGACGAACCGTTCGATTCGAGGATGTCCGAGACGATGCGCACGGCGTAGGGGTTCTCCTCGCCCAGCGGGATCATCGGCTTCAGGGCGCGCCATGCCAGGTGGCCGTGGCCGATCTCGCGGCGGCTCAGACCGCGTGCGGCCTTGGCCTCGCCCGTCGAGAAGGGCGGGAAGTTATAGTGGAGCACGAATTGCTCGGTACCCTGTACGAGCACTTCGTCCTTGACCTTCTCGTCGAGTTTCGTGCCGAGCGTCACGGTCGAGAGCGACTGCGTTTCGCCGCGGGTGAAGATCGCCGAGCCGTGGGCTGCGGGCAGGTAGCCCACCTCGCACCAGATCGGACGGATCTCGTCCGTACGGCGGCCGTCCAGGCGCTTGCCCTCGTCGAGGATCATGTTGCGCATGGCCTTCTTCTGCACGTCGTCATGGAAATATTTGTGGATCAGCGGAGCCTTCTCCACGAGCTCCTCCTCCGTATAGCGCGCGGCGAATTCGGCCTCCAGGGCGTCGAACATGTCGCTGCGCTCGTGCTTCATCGTGCCGCTCGTGGCGATGGCGTAGGCCTTGTCGTAGAGCTCCGCGATGATCGTCTGGCGCAGCTCCTCGTCGTTGACCTCGTGGCAGTAAGTGCGTTTCACGTCCTTGCCCAGCTCTTTCGCGAGCTCGATCTGTACGGCGCAGTGCTTCTTGATCTCCTCGTGGGCGAACTTGATGGCGCCGAGCATGACCTCTTCCGAAACCTCCTTCATCTCGCCCTCGACCATCAGGATGTTGTCGATCGTACCGCCGACCATGATGTCGAGATCGCACTCGGGCATCTCCGAGAAGTTGGGGTTGATGGCGTACTGACCGTTGCGGCGAACGACGCGGACCTCCGAAATGGGGCCTCCGAACGGAATGTCCGACACGGCCAGTGCGGCCGAAGCGGCCAGACCGGCCAGCGCGTCGGGCTGGATGTCCTTGTCGGCCGAGATGAGGTTCACCGTGACGTAAACCTCGGCGTGGTAATCCGAGGGGAAAAGCGGACGCAGGGCGCGGTCGATCAGACGGGCTACGAGAATCTCGGAGTCGTTGGCCTTGCCTTCGCGCTTCATGAAACCGCCGGGGTAGCGACCGCAGGCGGCGTATTTTTCCTTGTATTCTACCTGCAAGGGCATGAAATCGGTGTCGGGTTTCGCATCCTTGGCGGCCACGACCGTACCGAGCAGCATCGTGTCGCCCATCTTGACGACGACCGAGCCGTCGGCCTGCTTGGCCAGTTTGCCCGTTTCGATCTCGATCTCGCGGCCGTCGGCCAGCGTGATGATCTTGCGGACTGCGTTGTACAGCTTCTTTTCTTCCATAAAAATTTTAAAACCTATGATGTTGATTCTTTCTCTGTCATTACGAAAATGAAGGCAACCCCTTGCAGGGAATTGCCCTCATTTCTTCCTCGCAGATTACTTGCGGAGGTTCAGCGTCTTCACGATAGCGCGGTAACGCTCGATGTCGACCTCCTTGAGGTATTCCAACAACTGACGGCGCTTACCGACCAGGCGCAGCAGCGCGCGCTGGGTACCGAAGTCGTGCCGGTTGTTTTTGAGGTGTCCCGTAAGGTGGTTGATACGGTAGGAGAACAGCGCGATCTGGCTCTCAGGCGAACCCGTGTCGGTGTTGGACTTGCCGTACGTACCGAAAAGCTCCTGCTTTTTTTCAGCTGTTAAATAAGCCATTGTATGAGATTATTTAAGTTCCACTCTACGACGCATTCCCCTTACCGGAATAACGCCAGAGCGTTCCGCAAAGGTACGAATATAATTAGTAATTAGGAATGAAAAATCGAAAAATATTGTGCTTTTACGGCGAAAAGCTGCGATATATCGGGGAATGTCGTATTTTTGTGCTGAAATATATGCAACCAATGGGAACGAAGCCTCTGTTTTTCTTTTCCGTGCTGCTCGCTTTGTCGTGCGGATGCACCTCGCGCAGACCTTATACGACCGTCGACGGCACGATGCTCGGCACGACGTTCCACGTCACGGCCGATCTGCGTGCCGCTGCGCCGCAGGAGTTCTACGCCGCCGTCGCGGAGCTCGACCGCGAGATGAAGGCGTCGATGTCGGTTTTCGAAAGCACCTCGCTGCTCAGCCGCATCAACCGCAACGAGACCGATTCGGCCGACCGGCATATCCTCTTCAACCTCCGTCTGGCCGACAGCATCGGTGCTTTGAGCGACGGACGCTACGACGTCACGGTGCTGCCGCTGGTCGAGGCGTGGGGGTTCGCCGCGCGCGAACGCACGGCCGATCCCGACGTGGATTCGATCCTGCGCTTCGTGGGGCGCGACAAGGTGCGTGCCGAAGGGTCGCGGATCGTCAAGTCGGACCCGCGCGTACGACTGGATTTCAACTCGATCGCCAAAGGGTATACGGTCGATCTGCTGGCCGAATTGGCGGAGCGTTACGGGGCGGAAAACTACGTCGTGGATATCGGCGGCGAGGTGCGCTGCAAGGGGGTGAACGCCTCCGGAAATCCGTGGCGCATCGGCATCGAAACCCCTTTCGACGGCAACATGTCCGAGGGCGAGTTCCTCCAGCGGCGCATCCGCATGACCGGGGGCGGGCTGGCTACGTCGGGCAACTATCGCCGTTTCTATGTAGACGCCCGGGGACGCAAGGTGGCCCACACGATCGATCCGCGTACGGGGCGCAGCGCCGTGTCGCGGCTGCTCTCCGTGACGGTGGCCGCCGAGACCTGCGCCGAAGCCGATGCGTTGGGTACGATGCTGCTGGCCATGGGGGCCGACGACGCGCTGGAAGCCCTGCGCCGGATGCCGGAACTGAAAGCCTACTTCATCCTGGCGGGCGAGGGCGACGCCTACGAGGAGTATATTTCGCCCGCGATGGAAAGTATGATTATGGAATAAGATACGTACGATGAAAAAAGCCGTATTTCTTTACAACACCCGGGCGGGCAAGGGAAAAATCGCCCGCAACGTCGAAAATATCTGCGCCGTTTTCCGTGCGAGCGGATACGATATCGTGCCGCAGGGCATCGACTTCGCCGCCAATCCGTTCGACGGCAACGAGGGGATCGATCTGATGGTCGTCGCGGGCGGCGACGGGACGGTGAACTTCACGCTCAACGCCATGAAGCGCAAGGGTTTGGATATTCCGGTGGGAATTATTCCGGCCGGTACGGCCAACGACTTCGCAGGGGCGATCGGCATGTCGCACGACCCGCTGCGCGCCGCGCGGCAGATCGCCGAGGGGAGCGAACGCCGGGTGGACTGCGGCTGCGTGAACGGGCTTTACTTCATCAATATCTTCTCGTTCGGCATCTTCACCACCACCTCGCAGCGCACGCCCGACGAGCGGAAGCACCGCATCGGCAAACTGGCCTACATCATCGAGGGCGTCAAGGAGCTGCGGTCGATGCATGCCGTGCCGCTGGAGGTGACGGCCGACGGCGAGTGGTTCCGGTTCGATGCGCTGATGGCGCTGATCTTCAACGGCGAAACCGCCGGAGGGTTCCGCTTGGCGCGCAACTCGTCGGTCTCGGACGGGGTGTTCGACTGTCTGCTGCTCGAAAAGCGCAACTTCTTCCGTTCGGTCTTCGCCATGTTGCGCTATCTGCTGGGGGGCAATCCCCGGCTGGTGCGCCATCTGCGGGCCCGGACGCTCGATATCGTCTCGGCGATCGACGAACCGACGGATGTGGACGGACAGCAGGGAGCCCGCTTCCCGCTGCATATCGAGTGCCATCCGGGCGGTTTGCGCGTAGTCTGCGCGTCCCGCGAGAAATAGGATTTCGTGTCGTGCACTTGTAGTTTCGATAGAAGATTGTTAAATTTGTCCGGAAAATAGCGATCGCAAGCCGAATCGGCCTGTCGGGTCGGGGATGCCTGCGATTTCCGTGTAACGTGTAAACTGTCCGTATCATGGCTGAATCCGACAAAACCGCGCGTCGCGGCAAGGCCGTATCGCACGAGGGGCTGCACAAAGTATCGATTTCGCGGATCAAGAAGGAGATGAGCGACGTCTCCTACATCTCCGACGATCTGGTGATTTCGACGCTCTCCGCTCAGAACAACACGACGTCCAACTATCCGGTTTCGATCGACGGATTCTCGGCCATCATCATGATGACGGGCGAGGCGGTCGTGTCGATCGACATGCAGAACTACCAGGTGCGGCCCAACACGATCGTATTCTTCAATCCCGACAGTATCATCCGGACGGTCAAATGTTCGGCCAACGCCGCGGCGTATTTCCTGGCTTTCTCCAAATCGTTCGTCAACGAGATTCAGATCGATCTTTCGACCTCGCTGCCCGTATACATGCGTTTCGGCAAGGCTCCCGTGCTGGAGGTACGGCAGGAGGACGTCGAGGAGATCCGCCAGTTGTTCCGGCTCATCAAGACCATGTTGTTGAGCGACAAGGAACGTTATCGCCACGAGATCATCCGCACGCTTTTCACTACGGCGTTCTACATCATCACCGAGATCAACCAGCGCGAGCAGCCCGGCGAGCCCAAACAGGGGCGTTGCGAAGTGCTTTTCGACGAGTTCATGTCGCTCTTGCAGCAGTACAACAAGCGCGAACGCAATGTCGGATTCTATGCCAAGCAGCTCAATATCACGCCGAAATATCTCTCCTCGGTCGTCAAGGAGGTCAGCGGCAAGACGGCGGCGCGGTGGATCGACGAATCGGTGATTCTCGAAGCCAAGGCGCTGCTCAAATACTCGGGTATGAGTATCCAGGAGATTGCTTACCACCTCAATTTTTCCACGCAATCTTTCTTCGGGAAGTATTTCAAGCAGCATACCGGGACTTCGCCGTCGCGTTACAAGCGCAAAGGGTAGGTTGTGCAGAAGTAAAAGGTATTTCGTGGCCGCAGCCTGCGCCCGGCAAAGAGCAGGAGCAGTTGTCCTGTTAAGGGCGAGGCGTAGCCTGCGGGGCGAGCGTAGCGAGCCTCCGCCCGGGGAGGCTACGGCTTGCGCGATCCTGCGGATCGCAGTCCGCAGCAAAAAAATAATTCCGTTTCGCGGCACCA
>CANPHE010000002.1 GCA_947573795.1 uncultured Alistipes sp.
ATACTTGCTGCAAAATGCAAGGCGCAGCCTTGCCATCTTCGGCGGCTCGCACCTTTGGTGCGACGCCCCCAGCCGCCGAAGATGATCTTTCATAAGACGGGCGCTTAACCAGACTGCAACCAAACATCACACAAAAAAACAGCATACCCCTGCCAATAAGCCGGCTCCGCCATGTTCACCCTGCGCCAATACCTCACTGCGCTCTCGGACCCCTACGGGCTGACGCGCACGCTGCACGATATCGAGCCGTGCCGCGATGCGGCGGGACGTCCCCTTTTCGCCGCGGGCAACAGCGCCGCGGTGTTCCGGGTACGAATCGACGGACGCCGCTGCGCCCTGCGCTGCTACTTCCGGCCGATGCCCCACCTGCGCGAAATCTACGGCGAGCGGCTGCTCGAAGCCGAACTTTTCCTGCACGACACACCCGTTACGGGCCGTTGGGCCGACGTGGTGCTGTGCGACTGGATCGAAGGCTCCCCGCTGGACGAAGCCGTCACCGAAGCCGCAACCCGCAACGACCGGGCCCGACTCGCACACCTTGCGGCCGCATTCGACCGCTGGGCGGCTCGTACCATCGCCGCACCGTGGGCGCACGGCGATCTCAAACCCGAAAATCTCATCGTCGCACCCGACGGCGAACTGCGGGCGATCGACTTCGATGCGATGTTCCTGCCCGACTTCGCGGGGCATCCGAGCCCCGAGCTGGGAACGGCCGCCTACCAGCACCCGGCACGCACGGCCCGGGATTTCGACGCACGACTGGACGACTTCCCCGCGGCGCTGATCTCCACGGCCCTGCATCTGCTGGCGCTCGACCCCACAGCCCATGTTCGCTACGGCGACCGGGACGGTCTGCTGATCGAACCGGCGAACATCCGCAACGATGCCGCCTGGAACGAGGCCCGCGAGCGTTTCAGCCGCACGGGCGATGCCGTGCATTACCGCATCGCAGGGCTGATGACGGCCCCGACCTACCGGTTATTCGGCCTGGCGGAGCTTTTCGACCACGCCGTGCAACCCGCTCCGGAGCGATCCGCCGAATCCCCGGAGCTCTTCGCCGAAAACGGACTGTGGGGCTATCGCACGCCGCAGCGCATCGTCGTACCGCCGCTCTACGACTGCGGATTCGAGTTCTCGGAGGGGCTGGCCGCCGTGCGGCTCGGCCGGGAGTGGCATTACATAGATTCGTCGGGCCGCCTGCGGCTGAGCTGCCCGGAATGCGAGGCCGTGAAACCCTTCCGCGAGGGACGGGCGGAAATTCGCCGCGGCGGACGACGCCTGTGGATCGACCCCTCGGGACGGGAGTTTGATATTTAGCGGCAAATCGTTATATTTGCAACATCATAATCCGATACTTGCAAACAACCATGCTTCCACTCACCCCCTTGAGTTCTGCCCAGATCGAAGCCGTCCGTTCCCTCGGTGTCACGGCCGAAGACTGGTCGCAGATTCTCGTATCGGAGGATTTCACCCCCTCCCAATTGCAACAATGCCACCTCGAAGGACGCGTCGAGATCGCCTCGAACGCCCGCATCGTCCGCTCCCGCGTATGCAACTACCGGATCGGCGAAGGATCGCTCGTCGAAGGCGTCACGGCGCTCGAATGCCGCCGTCGCAGCTCGTTCGGCAACGGCACGGGCGTCGCGACGATGAACGAATGCGGCGGCCGCACGGTGAAGATCTACGACACGATGTCGGCGCAAATCGCCTATGTCATGGCCGTCTACCGCCACCGCCCGCAGACCGTCGCCGCTCTCGAACGGATGATCGAGGCATACGCCGAAGAACGCAGCTCCGAAATGGGCGAAGTCGGTCGCGACTGCCGCATCGCCGGGGCCCGCTTCATCCGCGAGGTACGCATCGGCGACCGCGTAGAGATCGACGGCGCCTCGGCGCTCCAGAACGGCACGCTGCGCGACGACGCCCATATCGGCGTGGATGTCAAGGCCTACGACTTCATCGTCTGCGAATCGGCCCGCATCGATAACGGCACGACATTGGAACGCTGCTTCGTGGGCGAAAGCTGCATCATGGACAAGGGTTTCACGGCCGCCGAATCGCTTTTCTTCGCCAATTCGCACTGCGAGAACGGCGAAGCGGCTGCGATCTTCGCCGGACCCTATACGGTTTCGCACCACAAATCGTCGCTGCTGATCGCCGGCATGTTCTCCTTCTTCAACGCCGGCAGCGGTTCGAACCAGAGCAACCACCTCTTCAAGAGCGGAGCCGTGCACCAGTCGGTCCACCTGCGGGGCTGCAAGTTCGCATCGAGCGCCTACATCATGTCCCCGGCACTCGAAGGAGCCTTCACGATGGTCATGGGACACCACTCCTACCACCACGACACTTCGATCTTCCCCTACTCCTACCTCATCGAGAAGGAGGGGCGGTCGGTGCTCATGCCCGGCGCGAATCTCAACAGCTACGGCGCCGTGCGCGATATCGAGAAATGGCCCGCACGCGACCGTCGCAAGCTCAAACGCGACGTCATCAACTTCGAGGAGTACAACCCCTACGTCGCGGGGGCCATGCTGCGGGCCGTGGATATGCTCCACACGCTCGAAGAACAGGACCCCGACGCTCCGGTCTACACGTATAATAAGGTGCAAATCCGCGCGGCAGCGCTCCAGCGCGGCATCAAGCTCTACAACAAAGCCATCGTCGCAGCACTGGGCGCCATGCTCGCCGAAGGCGCTTCGGCCGAGGGCTACGACGGCAGCGGACGCTGGATCGACCTGGCCGGACAATACATCACGCGCCGCGCCTGCGAGGGTATTCTCGACGCCATAGACCAGGGCGGGCTCGGATCGCTCGACGCCGTGGACAACCTTTTCCGCGTCTTCGCCGTGCATTATGCCGACTATGCGCACGACTGGGCGCTGGGCGCCTACGCATCCCTGCTGGGACATATCCCCACGGCGGAGGAGATCGCCGAAGCCGTCGCAGCGGGCCGCAACGCCCACGAGACCATGCGCCGCACGACCGATGCCGACCGCGACCGCGACTGTTCGCTGGACATGGCCGTAAGCTACGGTCTGGACAGCGACGACGAACAGGATCGCCGCGACGACTATTTCGCCGTGCGCGGACTTCGCTGACGATTGATTTAAAACGGTTAACCCATGTACACGCAAAGCATTACGCGCAAACACCGCACGGCCTTCGTGCTGACGATCGACTGCTCGGGATCGATGTCCGAGACGATGCGTTTCCGCGGCCGGGAGATGACCAAGGCCGAGGCGGTCGCGGCCGTAACGAACGATCTGCTGTTCGAACTCATCGAGCGGGCGCGCCGCAACGACGGCGTGCGCGACTATTACGACCTGGCCGTACTGAGCTATTCGGGCGACGACGAAGTGCGCTCGCTGCTGCCCGGGGGACGCGAAACGATGTCGGTGGCCGAACTGGCCGCCTCGGAAATGCCCGTGCGGCGCGAGAGCGTCGAATACCGGCTTCCGGACGGCAGCATGGCGATCCGCGAAATCCCCGTCCCGGCCTGGATCGCTCCGCAGGCCGCAGGGCAGACACCCATGTGCGAAGCGTTGCGCCGGGCCCGCGACCTGGTGCGTGGCTGGACGGCACGGCCCGAACATGCGGCGAGTTTCCCGCCCGTCGTTTTCAACATCACCGACGGAGAGGCTACCGACGGCGACGAGGAGGAACTCCGCGCCGTGGCGCAGCAGATACGCAACCTGCGCACGAGCGACGGCAACGTACTGCTGATCAACATCCATATCGCATGCGGCGACGAGTCGCAGCCGCTATTTTTCCCGTCGCGGGACGAAGCATGCTACCCGAATCGCTATGCGGCACTGCTCTACGACTGTTCGAGCGAGATGCCCGAGGCCTTCGACGCAGCGATCCGCGAGGCCAAAGGTCCCGGGGCCATACCCCCGTTCCGCGGCATGAGCTACAACGCCTCGGCGGCCGAACTGGTCGCCATGCTCAATATCGGTTCGATCAGCGTAAAAACGGAATAACGATGATAGCGACCTTACACACCTTCATGCGGGCACTGCTGACGCCCGATCTCTCGCTGCGCACGCTGTCCGACGCCCGGGTCATCACCGGAAACGACGCGCTTCCCCGGCTGTTGCGCACCTCGCGTTTCGTCGAGGCCGAAATCGAGTGGCGGGGCGCCCGCTGGCTGCTCTCCATGCCGCTCACCTCGGCAGCCGTCCCGCATATCGAGCGCGCGGCCTCCTTCGTACGCCGCCTGACGGCACCCTGGGTGCACGAATACCGCATCCTCAGCGGTGAGATGCGCTGGTACGACGCCGCAGGCACGGAACATGCTACGGACCTCGTGCTGGAGCGGCTGCCCGAAGGATACGCCTTCGACGAAGCGCTGACCGCTGTTGCGGCCGAGACCCTCCACGGGGCACTCGACCGGCTCCAAGTCCGACTCCGAGAAGCGGGCATCGCACACAACAACCTCGGCGAAAAGAACCTCCGCTGGTCGGGAGGCGATCTCGTGCCGATACGTTACCACGATCTGAAGGTCGAAGCCCCGACCGATGCCGACACCGCGGCATTCGGCGAGCTGCACCGGATCGTCGACCGGGCGGCCGTCGCACAACCGCAAACCGTCGGCGACGTAGCGGCGACATACACGGCTCCGAAACCGCTCGGCGGGCACCGCTGGACCGGCAATCTGTTCGAAGGACTCGTCTGCGTCGAGGACGAAACCGGATTCGGTTATGTCGACGCGCAGAACCGGCCGGTGATCCCCTCCCGATACCTGTGGGCCGGGGATTTCCACGAAGGACGCGCCGAAGTGGAGACTCCGACGGGCATGGGGCTCATCGACCGCGAAGGCCGCTACGTCATCGCACCCGAATACGAGATCGTGGAGTACCGGCCCGCGACGAGTGCCGTATATGTCCGCCGCGACGGACTTTGGGCGCTGTTCGACTACTCGGGACGGCAGCTCACCGACTTTTCGGAGACGGTGAAACCCGGAGTTTGAAATATGCGAAGTCTTCAGCGACCGGCCCAGCCGCCGAAGATGAAAAACGCACCTAAAATTTGACAACCGCACCCAATTTTACACGAATCCCGGATTAAACTCCCCGCAATCTTGCGGGTTATACCAGAGCCCCACCCGAGGGTGGAGCAATACCGAGGACAGAATACGCTCGAAAGAACGACGAGCGGCTATTTCCCTCGAAAACCCCGCTTAGCGGGGCGGCTAAAGGCTGCAAGACAACAACCGTCCTAAGCGTGTCAACGGGCGAAGAACCGGTGAAGTAAAAATGTAACATAACATTCACAAATATGGAAGAGGTAAAAGTACTCATCATCGGCAGCGGACCTGCCGGATATACCGCAGCGATCTATACGTCGCGCGCCAATCTGCAACCCGTACTCTACGAGGGTATCGAACCGGGCGGCCAGCTCACGACGACCACCGACGTGGAGAACTTCCCGGGCTACCCCGACGGTATCGACGGCAACATGCTGATGGCCGACCTGCGGCGTCAGGCCGAGCGTTTCGGCGCCGATATCCGCACGGGCGTCGTGTCGAACGTCGACCTCTCGTCGCGGCCGTTCCACGTCATCGTGGACGGAGAGAAGGAGATCGTCGCCGAGAGTCTGATTATCGCCACGGGCGCTACGGCCAAATACCTGGGTCTGCCCTCCGAGACGAAATTCCGCGGTCAGGGAGTGAGTGCCTGCGCCACGTGCGACGGATTTTTCTACCGCAAGAAGGACGTGGCCGTGGTCGGCGGCGGCGATACGGCCTGCGAGGAGGCCACCTATCTCGCATCGTTGTGCCGCAAGGTCTACATGATCGTCCGCAAACCCGCCCTGCGCGCCTCGAAGGCGATGCAGCAGCGCGTCTTCGCCACGCCCAATATCGAAGTGATTTTCGAACACAACACGGCCGAAGTGCTGGGCGACGAATCGGGCGTAACGGGCGCCCTGCTGCGCGGCAACGACGGTTCGGAGCGGCGGATCGAGATTTCGGGATTCTTCCTCGCCATCGGACACCATCCCAACACGGAACTCTTCGCCGACCAGCTGGAGCTGGATGCCGAGGGATATATCCGCGTCGAGGGTGCATCGTCGAAGACCTCGGTCGAGGGCGTTTTCGCTGCGGGCGACGTGAAAGACCCCCACTACCGGCAGGCCATCACGGCAGCAGGATCGGGCTGCGTCGCGGCACTCGACTGCGAGCGGTTTTTGCTGAGATAGAATCGGTCGTCGGAATGCCCGGCTTATAGCCGGGCGCAGTTCGCCGCCACCCCCGGCGGCGGACTGCCTCTCGCCCGAAGGCTCGGGCAGCCTCCGCTGGCGACGAACGGCAAAACTTGCCAAACAATTATGAATTCTTAATTATGAATTCTTAATTTTATGAGCTTCTCGGTCACCATACTCGGTTCCTCGTCGGCCAAACCGACGCCGCAGCGCCACCCTTCGGCGCAGGTCGTGAACATCCACGAACAGCATTTTCTCGTGGATGCGGGCGAGGGTACCCAGCAGCAGATGATCCGCGCGGGCATCAACCCGTTGAAGCTCCGCGCCGTATTCGTCTCGCACCTCCACGGCGACCATGTTTACGGACTCTTTCCGTTAATCTCCACGCTGGGGCTTTACGGACGTCGCACGCCGCTGAAGGTATTCGCTCCGGCGCCCTTCGGCGAGATGCTCGACGCCCACCTACGCTTTTTCGACAAGGAGCTGCCCTACGCCGTGGAGTGGTGCGAGGTCGCCACGACGCAGCACGCCCTGCTGCTGGAAAACCGCACGCTGGAGGTATGGAGCATCCCGCTGCGCCACCGCGTTCCCTGCGCCGGATTCCTCTTCCGCGAAAAACAACCGCCGTTGAACGTCGACAAGTTCCGCATCGAAAAATACGGCCTTTCGATCGCGCAGATCACGGCAGCGAAACGGGGCGAGGATATCGTGCTCGACACGGGCGAGACGATCCCCAACGGGGAACTGACCTATCGCCCCTACCGAGCCCGCAGCTACGCCTACCTGTCGGATACGAATTTCTCGGCCAAAGCCGCCGAACTGGTCCGGGGCGTGGATCTGCTCTACCACGAAGCCACCTACGCCGCCGGGGAACACGCTCTGGCCCGCGACCGGGGGCATTCGACGAGCGCCGATGCGGCCAAAGCGGCTTTGCAGGCCGAAGCCGGACGACTCGTCATCGGCCACTACTCGGCCCGTTACAAAGACGAGAACGTGCTGGTCGAGGAGGCTCGCGCACTTTTTCCCGAAAGCTACCCGGCCATCGAGGGAAGCACTTTCACCATCGAAAAAAAGCAATGACCAAATCCGAAATACAACTCGTCCGCTCGCTGGCCGACAAACGCGGCCGCACCGAACAGGGCCTCTTCGTCGCCGAGGGCGAAAAGCTCATCGGCGAGCTGCGCGCCTCGCGGTGGCGCATCCGTAAAATCTTCGCCCTCGAAGAGGTTTTCGAAGGCCCCGAGGTCGAGACCGTCACCACGCGCGACATGGAACGGCTCTCGCTGCTCAAAACAGCCAACAACTCGCTGGCTCTGGTCGAGATACCGCACCGGGACTTCCGGATC
Source organism: uncultured Alistipes sp. (assembly GCA_947573795.1). Classification (GTDB taxonomy): domain Bacteria; phylum Bacteroidota; class Bacteroidia; order Bacteroidales; family Rikenellaceae; genus Alistipes. The sequence continues at coordinate 7,548 of CANPHE010000002.1, forward strand.
GACGACCTCGACGGAAGGCTCTCGATAGCCCTCGACGAGGTGCGCAATCCCGGGAATCTGGGCACCATCATCCGACTGGCCGACTGGTTCGGCATCCGCGACATCGTATGCTCGGAGGATTCGGCCGACTGCTTCAATCCCAAGGTCATACAGGCCACGATGGGTGCCATCCTGCGCGTGAGGGTCCACTACACCGATCTGCCGGCCGCTTTGGCCCAGGCCGCGAACCGTGCGATCCCGATCTACGGCACCTTTCTCGAAGGCGAAAACCTCTACGAGGCACCGCTCACCGAGGCGGGTATCGTCGTGATGGGCAACGAAGGGCACGGCATCTCCGCCGCCACGGCGCGCAGCGTGACCCGCAAACTCCTCATCCCGCCCTACCCTGCCGACCGGCGCGGCTCCGAATCGCTCAACGTAGCCATGGCGACCGGCATCGTCTGCGCCGAGTTCCGCCGCCGGGCCACCGCATTATAAACCGATGATTCCGATGAAAAAACACCTGATTCTGCTGTCGACGGCCTTGGCCCTCGCAGCCTGCAATTCGAGCGAAACGACCTTCGAGAAGGAGGTCGCCGAAGCGGCTGACCGCATCGTCGAATACACCCCCGCCCCGGGACAGTTCGTCAACGAACCGGCGAGCGGATTCCAACAGGTCGCAACCCCCGCGGCAGCCGTCGCCTATGCCGAGGAGCGCATCGCCCGGGGGCTCTACGTCTCGCTGGGCAGCTGGGGCGGTTATTTGGTCGCCCGTTTCGACCGGCCCGTCGTGGCGGGCGCCTGCGAATACGACCTCTGGGTCCGCGGCAATTCGTTCGACGGCTCCTCGGAGCCCGGCGTGGTGTGGGTCATGGAGGATACGAACCGCAACGGCGAGCCCGACGACCGCTGGTACGAACTCCGCGGCAGCGAATACGACCACTCCGTACGCGATTATGAAATCACCTACTTGCGCCCCGAAAATCCGTCGGACGATATCCCCTGGAGCGACAACCGCGGCAATACGGGAGTCGTAGCACGCAACAGCCACCACACCCAGGAGAGCTATTTCCCCGCATGGATCGCCACCGATCGTCTGATCCTGCGCGGCACGCTCCTCCCGGAGAACATCACGCAGAAAGCAGACGGCACCTATGTAATGAACGCATTCGCCTGGGGATATGCCGACAACGCCTCGACGATCGACCGCTCGCAGGGCGCCAACCGGATGCGGATCGCCGACGCTGTGCGGGAGGACGGCACACCGGCCCGGCTCGAACGGGTGGATTTCATCAAGGTGCAGACCGGTATCAACGCCGCACGTCCGGATATCGGGGAGATCTCCACCGAGGTCTGCGGCATCGGCTGCTACCGCAAAGTGACGGAGCAATGACCCGGCGCCCCCACGAGCAGCTGCCGAAAGAGGCCCTTTCGGCCGAATCCCTGCGCGAACGGCTCGTCGGTGCGGCCGACCCGGCCTACCGCGCTTTCAACGCCTCGCTGCTGCCCGGTGTAACCGACCTGTTGGGGGTGCGTATCCCCGTCTTGCGCCGCATGGCCCGCGAAATCGCCCGCGGCGACTGGCGTAGGTACCTTGCCCGGGCGGAGGATCGCTATTTCGAGGAACGGATGTTGCAGGGACTGGTCATCGGATACGTCCGTTGCCCGGCGGAGGAGAAACTCGCACTCGTCGCCCGCTTCCTGCCGAAGATCGACAACTGGGCCGTCTGCGACATTTTTTGCGGGAAGCTGCGTCCCGAACTGCGGGAACCGATGCGGCAGTTCGTCGAACCGCTGTTCGGTGCCGAGGAGGAGTTCACGGTGCGTTTCGCCGTAGTCACGGGACTCGTGAATTACGTCGACGGGGAACACCTCGAATGGCTGCTGGAACGCCTCGCCGCGGTGCGTCACGACGGCTATTACGTCCGCATGGGCGTGGCTTGGGCGGTATCGGTCTGCTTCGTACAGGCCCCGCAGCGGGTTATGGAGTGGCTCTCGGAGGCCCCGATCGATGCGTGGACCCGCGACAAAGCGTTACAGAAGATCGTCGAGTCGAACCGCGTCGACGCCACGACGAAAACGGCGATCCGCGCGATGCGGAAACGGCTGAAAGGAAGGGAATAGTTGGTTCTGCAAAATGCAAGGCTTTGCTTTGCCATCTTCGGCGGCTCGCTTTGCTCACCCCGCAGGCTACGGCTCGCAGCTAACGCGACAGGAACACCTCTATTCATAAAGCCCATCTCTTAGCCGGGTCAAACAATTCTTAATTCTTTTGATTATTCCGCCAAAGCGACTATCTTTGTAGAACGATCCATAGAAACACAGCCATGCGCAAACTGGTAATCATACCCACCTATAACGAACGGGAGAATATCTCGGCGATGATCGACAAGGTGTTTTCCCTGCCCGAGGCGTTCGACCTGCTGGTTATCGACGACGGTTCGCCCGACGGCACGGCCGCCATCGTCCGCAGCCGCCAGGCGGAGTTCCCCGAGCGGCTCCACTTGCTCGAACGAGCCGGGAAACTGGGCCTGGGCACCGCCTACCTCACGGGCTTCGACTGGGCCCTTAGGCGGGATTACGACTGCGTATGCGAAATGGATTGCGACTTCTCGCACAACCCCGACGATCTGGTGCAATTGGTCCGCAAAGCCGCAGAGGGCTACGACGTAGTGGTCGGCTCGCGTTACGTCAAGGGGGTGAACGTGGTCAACTGGCCCATGTCGCGACTGCTGATGTCCTGGTTCGCGTCGTATTACGTCCGCATCGTCACGCGCATGCCGCTGCACGACGCCACGGCCGGATTCGTTTGCTACACGCGCCGGGCCCTCGAAACGATCGACTTAGACGCCGTTCGGATGAACGGCTACGGCTTCCAGATCGAAATGAAATACACAGCCTGGCGGCTGGGGCTGCGCATCGCCGAGGTGCCGATCATCTTCGTCGAGCGCCGCGAAGGAACCTCCAAAATGTCGGGCGGCATCTTCTCCGAGGCATTTTTCGGCGTGATGAAACTTCCGCTACGCAAAATCCGCAAACGTTCCTAAACGACAATTCCGTACTTTTTCACCGATCCCGACGTCCCCGTTTTTTCGGTCCCGACGGCCCGAATGGAACATTTATTGCACGAAAGCGGGCGTTATTCATTTTTAAACACGTTAGGATTATGAAAAAATTCGTATTGTTTCTCGTCTGCGCAGTAGCCGCATTTGCCGTAAGCGCCGCACCTCAGAAGGTCGATTTCGACAAGATGCCGAAGAATTCGCAAGAATTCGTCCGCAAGAACTTCCCGCAGGAGACGATCAAGTCGGTGGAGATGGATCGCGAGGCTTCGTGGGACAAATATACGGTCTATTTCACGAGCGGCAGTCAGGTTTCGTTCGAAGGCGGCAGCGGCGACTGCTCGCAGATCATCATGAAGAACGGGTCCGTACCCGCCGGCACTATTCCCGCCAAAATCCGCAGCTATGTTTCGAGCAACTATGCGGGAAGACAGATCACCTCGTACGAAACGACGGCCGACGGCTATAAAATCGGTCTTTCGAACCATACTTACCTCCATTTCGACAAGGACGGCGACTTCTCCAACGCTGCGAAATAATCCCGCACCCGCGTGCGACGAAAGGCTGTCCCCTTGCAGGCGGACAGCCTTTTTCAGTTTCACGTATGATGTCCGAAGGCCCGCTCCGTCCGGAAATCGATCTCAGCCCACAACACCGGATCTTCGACGGTCGAGTACTCCGAACAAAACGATCGTGCCGCTGCACAGCAGGATTCGATTTTATCAAGAACTACGGCTCTTTGAACCGCGCGAACAGCAGGTTTCGGCGGCAAACTGCAATTAGCAAAAGATAATCATAAAAAACGGCTCTCAGATACTCCCGCCCGGCAATGTTCAAATAAATTTGATATTGCACCCGTTTATTCGTATCTTTGACTTTCGTCGAAAATACTCCCGCTCGGCAATGTTCAAATAAATTTGGCATTGCCCTCGCTTATTCGTATCTTTGCGGTGCAGGTCCGCTCTGTCGCTGCCGGCCGTGTGCCGGGGGAGGAAAGTCCGGGCAACACAGAGCACCACGCAAGCTAATGACTCGATATCCGTGAGGGTATGGCAGCGTAACAGAAAAGAACCGCCCGCCGGGAGCGAATCTCATTTCGAACTCCGGCAGGTAAGGGTGAAAAGGCGGGGTAAGAGCCCACCGCGGGGGCAGCGATGTCACCCGGCCGTACGTCCCGTGGGTTGCAAGACCATGTATACCGGCAATTAAGGGTTGCTCGTCCGATGCCGGGGGGTAGGTTGCTGGAGACGGCAGGCGACTGCCGCCGTAGATAAATGACAGAGACCCGAAGTCCGCTTCGGGGACAGAACCCGGCTTACAGGGCCTGCATGCATGAAGAAGTCGCCGAAAATCGGCGGCTTCTTTCATTTAAAGGGGATTCATTGCAGCTCGGAAAAATATGCGAGATATCCGATCAGGCAGAGCCCGCTGTCGGAAAGTTTACGGAAATATTCCTTTCCGTCGTTTCGGAGATGCAACGCCTCAAACATGAACGAACGTATCGTATATCGTGTCGGTCTTGATAACGATTGAGCTCGTATACCGGTCAGATCAAGAGGACCGCGTGTGTCGTCTTACCGTTTGCAGCCGGAATGGCTGAGTCTTCGGATTCGGTCGCGATCTCCGAAGCATTGTAATTGGAGATGCTCTTAACCTCGCTTTCAAATCCGGCCCACTTCTAACTGCGGCAGCAGGCGGTTGCAATCGAGCTCTGCTTGATCAAACGGCACTCGTTTATATTTTCTGCAATACCGTAAATCCGCTTGGTTTAACAGGGTTAAAACGTGCTTGGTGTAAAGCTATAAATGCCAAACAATTTATCGTGCAACCGGTATTTTTTGGATTGGGTCCCTACTTGGAAGAACAAGCGACTTGACAGTTCCCGGCAACAGATAGAACGAGAAATTTCGAACCGGGACAAACCCGAACCCTGAAATCGATCGCGGCGAATCAGAGCGACGCTGCGGACTGCCCGCAATGGGCGAGGTAGTTCCGCACCGTTTCCCGGTCGCGGACAATCTGCGCAGTAAGGGCATCGAGGGTCGCGAAAGTGCGTTCCTCGCGGATACGATGCAACAGCGTAACCCGCAGCCGCTCGCCGTAGAGCGAGCCCTCGAAGTCGAAAAGATGGGTCTCCAAACGGCGACGGGTAGCTCCGACCGACGGATTGTCGCCGACATTGGACATGGCATCGTACCGGACGCCTTCGACCTCGGCCCATGCGGCATAAACACCGTCTTCGACCTCCAAACCGGCAGGAAGCGGCAGATTAGCCGTCGGAAATCCGATTTCGCGGCCGAGTTGCCGTCCGTGGTCCACGCGACCTTCGATAACGATCGGTTTCATCGGCATCAGATTTTTTCGGTGAGTTTACGCACCAGCCGGAATTGCGAAAAGAACTCCTTGGCGAAGACGCGCAGCACGGTATAGGAGGGGATTGCCAGCAGCATGCCCAGAATTCCGGCCAGCGATCCGGCGATGAGGATCACCAGAAACACTTCGAGCGGATGGGCCTTCACCCGTTCGGAGTAGAGGGCCGGTTGCAGCACGAAATCATCGATGCCTTTGATTATCAAAAGCGTGACGGCGATGGCGCATACCGTATGCCCGGTCGTCATGCCTTCGATCGGCGTGACGATACCGACCAGCACCGAAACGGTGCCGCCGATGAGCGGTCCGGCGTAAGGCACCACATTCATCACGCCCATGGCCAGTCCGATGAACGACGCATCGGCCGCCCGCATTCCCAGGGCCGTCATGGCCAGCGTCACGGCAATGGTGAGCCCGAGACTCTCAGCGAGAATGCCCGTGAAATAACGCGACAGCAGAATCGTTACGGAGTCCAGTGCCCGGGTAATGTTGTCGCGGTAGCGGTCGGGAAACATAGCCGTAATCATCGCATAGAACAAACCCTCGTCTTTCAGGAAGAAAAAGGTGATGAACGAAATCGAGAAGATAGCGATCACGGACGACAGCACCGTGTTGAGCACAGACGAAAATACCGTATTGAGCGAATCGACATCGATCAATTGCCGAAGCGACGAAGCCAGCTCCTCGGAGAGCGAGAAGGTACTCGCCGGCAGGGCGAAAAGCTCCTGCAAATGGTGCTGCATGCCGAGAATCGGTTCGCCGATGCGGTCGAGTGCCGCGACGAAATCGACATCGGCCAACTGGTAGATTTTGTGGAAGACCAACGGCACGAACAGCGAGCAGAGGGTTGCCAGCACGGCCCAGATCACCGCGAGCGTCACCAGCGCCGCAGCCCAGCGGGGAAAGTTCCGGCCGCGGATATGCAATGCTGCGAGTCGTTTGACGAGCGGGTTGCCGACAACGGCCAATACGGCCGATACCAAAACGTAGACGACGATCGACGAGAAATACCAGACCAAAAAGAGTACGGCCGCAACGGCTGCCGCCCCGGCGATGAATTTCAGAAAGGTCTGCGGTGTCGTCTGCATACGGCGATGCGGCTATTTTTTGCTCAGACGCGCGATCGGCGTTTGCGATCCGACGGTCGCATCGCCGATCTCGACCAGCAATTCGCTGTCTTTGGGAATGAGGACATCCACGCGCGAACCGAATTTGATGAATCCGCAGACGCTATTCTGCTCGACCGACTCGCCGATCTTCATGTAGGAGACGATCCGGCGGGCGATGAGTCCGGCGATCTGGCGGAATAGCACCTGGCGGCCGTCGTTCATGCGTACGACGGTCGTCGTACGTTCGTTCTCGGTCGAGGATTTGGGGTGCCAGGCCACGAGGAAACGTCCCGGATGGTATTTGAAATATTCGACCTTGCCGCCTACGGACACCCAATTCATATGTACGTTGGTGATGGACATGAAGATCGAGATTTGCAACATTTCGCGATGCAGATACTCCGTCTCCTCGACGACCTCCGTGACGACCACGCGGCCGTCGCACGGAGCAAAAACCAAGTCGGCGTCGTGGATGCGCACACGGCGCGGCTCGCGGAAGAATCCCACGATGAAGAACCAGAACAACAGAATGAAAGCGGTTCCGACCCACAGCAGCGTTTGTGCGGCGTGGTTGACGAGCAGATGATAGAAGAACACCCAGATCAGCAGGCACAGCAAGCCCGAGATACCGATGATTTTGTAACCTTCCTTATTGATTCTCATAGTTGCAAAGGGTTAGCGATTATAGGTGGAAGAACAGCAGGTAAACGAATACGAACGGAGCGGCGAGCAGCAGGGCGTCGAAACGGTCCAATACGCCGCCGTGCCCCGGGATGAGCGATCCGGAGTCCTTGACCCCGGCGGCGCGTTTGAACATCGACTCCACGAGATCGCCCAGCACGCCCGCAACGGCGGCGACGAGCGCCAGGCCGATCCACATCGCACGCGGTGCGTCCAGGACGTATGCGGCGACGAATCCCATCGCGACGGCTCCCGCGAGCCCTCCGAAGAATCCTTCCCAGGACTTTTTGGGCGAGAGTCGCTCGAAGAGTTTGTGGCGTCCGATGCTCATGCCCACGAGGTAGGCGAAGACGTCGTTGGCCCAGATGATGAAGATGAAGAAAAGCACCCTGAGGGGCTCCCATCCGTCCCCGCCCAGCAGCGGAATGTAGCACATCAGCGACAGCGGCAAGGCGACGTAAACCACGCCGGAGAGCGTCGTGCCGATGTTGGCGGCCGGTCGGGCACTCTTGCGATAGAGTTCGAGGATGAACATCGCGGGCAGCGACAGCAGCCCATAGGCCGCACTGCAGAGAAATAGAAATATCGGCTGCGTATCGAATATGCGGGTTATGATTCCGAGATTCAGCAAGAAGAAAACCACTCCAGAGACCATGCCGACGATGCGCTGCGGAGCGTCGCCCTGCTTTTCGGCCAGCGCGTAGAATTCGTGCATGCCGACGACGAGCAGCACGAGCAACAGGGCGCCGAAACTCCACTGGGACCACAGGATCGCCCCCAGCGTGACGACTGCCAAGACCGCGCCGCTCACCGTGCGGACCGCGAGGTTCTTCATTTTATCGTTCATTCGTCAATTCGTTTTCGAAAGGTCGGGGTTATTCGTTCGGGGCGTCGGAGGTCGAAGTACCGGGGCCGGCGTCTGCCGCGGCGGTTTCAGCCGGAGTGTCAGGGGTTGCTGCTGCCGGGGCGGCGGCGGCTTCCGCTTCGCGACGCTCGCGTTCGATATCCTTCTTGCGTTTGCCGAAGATGCGTTCGACATCCTCGGTGAAGACCACTTCGCGGCTCAACAGCAGTTCGGCCAACTCCTTCACCCCGTCGGCATGCTCGCGCAACACCTGCTCGGCCATGGCGTAAGCCTGTTCGATGAACCGTTTGGCCTCGGCATCGATCTGCTGAGCCGTGAGTTCCGAATAGGGCTTCGAGAAGGCCATGTCGCTCTGCCCCGTCGAATCGTAGTAGGAGAGCGTACCGACGCGTTCGCTCATGCCGTAGTAGGCCACCATGGCGTATGCCTGCTTGGTGACACGTTCCAGGTCGTTGAGCGCTCCGGTCGAGGTATGCCCGAAAGTCAGCTGTTCGGAGACCCGTCCGCCCAACGTGGCGGCCAGCTCGTCCATCATCTGTTCGCGCGTGGTGATCTGCCGCTCCTCGGGCAAATACCAAGCGGCCCCCAATGCACGTCCGCGCGGGATGATCGTCACTTTGATGAGCGGGCTGGCATTCTCCAGAATCCAGCTCACGGTGGCGTGTCCGGCTTCGTGGTAAGCGATCACGCGCTTCTCCTCGTCGGAAATGATCTTGTTCTTGCGTTCCAATCCGCCGACGATGCGGTCGATGGCGGCAAGGAAATCCTCTTTCGAGACGAATTTCTTCTCGTGCCGGGCGGCGATAAGGGCCGCTTCGTTGCAGACATTGGCGATATCGGCGCCCGAGAAACCCGGAGTCTGACGCGCCAGGAACGAACGGTCGAGCTGCGGATCGAGTTTCAGAGCCCGCAGATGCACGTTGAAAATCTCCTCGCGCTCCTTGATATCGGGAAGCCCGACTTCGATCTGACGGTCGAAGCGTCCGGCGCGCATCAGCGCCTTGTCCAGAATATCGGCGCGGTTCGTAGCCGCGAGCACGATCACTCCGGCATTGGTCTGGAATCCGTCCATCTCCGTGAGCAGCTGGTTGAGCGTATTTTCGCGCTCGTCGTTTCCGGAGAATCCGGCGTTCTTGCCGCGAGCACGGCCGATGGCATCGATTTCATCGATGAAGACGATGCAAGGCGCCTTTTGTTTGGCCTGTTCGAACAGGTCGCGGACACGCGAAGCACCCACACCTACGAACATTTCGACGAAATCCGATCCCGAAATCGAAAGGAACGGCACGTTCGCCTCTCCGGCAACAGCCTTGGCCAGCAAGGTTTTACCCGTTCCCGGAGGGCCTACGAGCAGAGCTCCCTTCGGAATCTTGGCGCCCAGTTCGCGGTATTTGTCGGCTTTTTTGAGGAAGTCCACGATCTCCATGATCTCGACTTTGGCCTCCTCCAATCCGGCGACATCCTTGAAGGTCACCCGTTTCTGGTTGTCCTTGTCGAAAACCTGCGCCTTGGCCTTGCCGACATTCATGATGCCTCCTCCGGCAGCTCCGCCGCCACGCGCCATCGAGCGCATGACGAAAATCCAAACGCCGATAATCAATATCCAGGGAATCAAGTTGCCGAGCATGTTGATCCAACCGCCCTCCGGCTTTTTATATTCCACCGTCACGATGTTACCCGAGAGTTCCTCCGCCTTTTTGAGATCGTCGTTGAACGAATCGACCGATCCGATCGTAAAGACGAGCTGCACACCCCTTTCGGGCATTCGTTGAAACTGCTTGACCGAATCCCTGCGGTATTTTGCGATAGCCTCTTTTTTGAGAAAAACGTCCGCCTGATCGATTCCTTTCGTGATCTCGATCTTTTCGACCTCGCCTTCGAGGACCATCTTTTCGACAGTAGCCCAGTTGCTTTTGATCGGTGCGCTGTTGTCTTGCGTAACGGCCCACCAGCCGAGCATTCCGATAGCCAGCAGCGCATAGATCCACAGCAACGAGGGCCGCGGCATATTCATATTGAACTTATTGTTCGGTTTTTTCTGTTCTGCCATGATCTGAATTTACACTTCGTATTCATATCGTACGACGGGAGCATCGGCCCACAACTCTTCGAGTTTGTAGAAGTCGCGCAACTCGGTCTGGAAAATATGCACTACCACATCCACGTAGTCCATAGCGATCCACACGGCATTCTGCTGCCCCTCGATACGCCAGACCTTTTCCCCCAACGTTTCGAGGACCTTTTCTTCGATTCCGTCGGCGATGGCCGCCACCTGCGTCGTAGAATCGGCGTTGCAGACTACGAAGTGCGAGCAGATCGCTCCGTCGAAACCCGAGAGGTCCAACGATACAATATTCTTACCTTTTTTATCTTCGATCGCCGAAACGATCGTCTCTATCAGTTTCTCCATAAATTATTCAATGCATATCTATAACCTTGCAAAGATACGAATAAGCCGAGAGAAAAAAGCAAGCTCGCCTGCATTTTTTCCGAGGTGCAGTATCTTCAGCGCAGCCAAAGATACGAATAAACGGGTGCAATATCAAATTTATTTGAACATTGCCGGGCGGGAGTATCTGAGATGAAATCAAAAATACGAGAAGTCAAGCGTATAATCAAACTGACGGTTGCTACTGCACCCGACTTTTCGTATCTTTACCCCCGCATGGAGACGATCGCCGAAATATTGTTGCAATGGTATGCCCGACACGGGCGCGACCTGCCCTGGAGGCGGACCCGCGATCCCTACCGCATCTGGCTGTCGGAGATCATCCTCCAGCAGACCCGCGTAGCTCAGGGCATGGATTACTACCTGCGTTTCACCGAGCGTTTTCCCGACGTCGCGGCACTGGCCGAAGCGTCGGAGGATGAAGTGCTCAAACTTTGGCAAGGACTGGGCTATTACAGCCGAGCACGCAATCTGCACGCCGCGGCGCGACAGATCGTCGAGGAGTTCCGGGGCCGGTTTCCGCGCGAGGTGCAGCAGGTACGGCTGCTGCGCGGCGTGGGCGACTATACGGCCGCAGCGATCTGCTCGGCGGCTTACGACACCCCCTGCGCCGTGGTCGACGGCAATGTCTATCGGGTGTTGTCGCGTCTGTTCGACCTTGCCGAACCGATCGACACCACGGCCGGGAAACGGCTCTTCGCCGAGTTGGCCCAGTCGCAGATCGATCCCGCGCAAGCCGGGCGTTACAACCAGGCGATCATGGATTTCGGAGCTCTGCAATGTACCCCGGCGGCACCTCGCTGCGAGGACTGCCCCTTCGTGGCGCGCTGTCTCGCCGCTGCGGCCGGAACCGTCGCACAGCGTCCCGTCAAGCAGGGCCGCACACAGGTACGCGACCGCTGGTTCTCCTACCTACACGTCACATGCGGCGACAAGGTGCTGCTCCGCCGCCGCGAGAAAAAAGATATCTGGCAGGGGCTCTACGAATTCCCGATGATCGAGACCGCAACAGCGGCGGAATTGCCGCAACTCCTTGCGCATGAAACCTTCCAGACGCTATTGAGCGACACGCCGTGGCACCTGCGGCAAAGCGTCGCACTGCCGCGGCACCAACTCTCCCACCAGCGCATCCATGCCGTAATCCACCGCATCGAAACCGAGCGGCTGACCCCCGCGGCACTGTCCCTGGCCATTCCCGCATCGACGCTGGGCGACTACGCCATACCCCGGCTGCTCGACCGTTATCTGCTCGACGCAGGAACCGACGGCAAATCCGCTCAATGAAGCAACCGCACGATATAGACGACGTAGATTATCAAAAAGATCGCTCCCTCCCAACGGTCGATGGCCCTGCGACGGAACGTGAAAGCCGTGACGAGCAACAGCACCGCGCCTAACAGCGACATAAGCAGATCGGCGGTCGTGATGCCGCCCATCGAGAGCGGACGGATCGTGGCGCTGAGGCCCAGGATCAGCAGGATGTTGGCGATATTCGACCCGATAACATTACCCAGCGCCATATCGGCCTTGCCCTTCAGGAGCGAGATGACCGACGAAGCCAGTTCGGGCAGCGACGTTCCCCCGGCCACTAACGTGATGGCGATCACCGATTCGCTGACGCCCAGATGACGGGCGATGGAGGTCGCACTCCGCAGAAAAAGTTCGCCGCCCGCGATCAGGGCGGCCAGTCCGCCGACAATCATCGTGACGACGAGCCACAAAGCCTTGCCGGATGTCGGAGCCTCCTTGCTGCCGGGCTCTACCGGAGCAGAGCGTCGCACGGTCCGGATCGTATAGACCATCAACCCGACATAGAGCAACAGCATCGCGATGCCGTCGCCTCGTCCGAGCCCGTCCGTCGCACCGGGATGCAAACGGCTGTCCGACGCCAAAAGAAGGAGCAGCAGCGCCGCAGCGACCCCGAAAGGAATATCGCGGCGAATGCTGGCCGTCGAAAGAGGCACCGGACGAATCAAGGCGCAGACACCCAAGATGACGAACGTATTGAACAGATTGGAACCTACGACATTTCCGATCGCCACGCTGCTGTTTCCCGCAATGGCGGACAACACCGAGACGACCAGTTCGGGCATCGAAGTACCGACGGCGACGACCGTCAGTCCGACGATGAATTCCGGAACCCGAAACCGCAACGCCAGTGCGGCGGAACCGTCCGTCAAGTAATTCGCGCCGCCGAGGATCAGCCCCAGGCCGACAAGTAACAAAAGAATGTCCATATTATTATTTCAAGTAAATATTCGCACCGTAGGACCATGCGGTCTGAAAGGCCGCGCGAGCCGTAGCCTCCGACTCGCATTTCCATGACACCTCCGGTGCAACCGGCCCAGCCACCGAAGATAATCGAAGTCAAAAAACTTCCCTTCTCTACCTCAACAGAATCAAACTCGCAGCCATCACGGCCATACCCGTCACCACGCCGTAGATCGACGTGTGCGCCTGACCGTATTCGCGGGCTGCGGGCAGCAACTCGTCGATCGATATGAAAACCATGATCCCCGCCACGCCCGCCAGAATGCATCCCATCAACGTCGGCGTCATAAAGGGCATCAACACCAGGCAGGCCATCACCGCACCGATCGGCTCGGCCAGTCCCGAGGCCAACGAATAGAGGAATGCCTTGCGCCGATTGCCCGTCGCATAGAAAATCGGTATCGAAACGGCGATACCTTCAGGGATGTTGTGGATGGCTATCGCAACGGCAATTGCGACCCCGAGCGCCGTATCGTCCATCGCCGCGGTGAAGGTCGCAATACCCTCCGGAAAATTGTGGATACCGATCGCCAAGGCGGTGAGCAGCCCCATACGCATGAGTTTCGGATGATTCGGCCGGGCATCCATCTCCTCGACCTTGTGGGCCTCGTGGGGATTCTCGACCGACGGCACCAGCCGGTCGATGATGCCGATCAACAGAATCCCCGCGAAGAAACTCGCCGCCGTGAGCGCTCCGCCCATCCGTTCGCCCCACTCGGCCGCAAGCGCCGCATCGGCCTGCCGGAAAAGTTCGACGAACGAGACGTAGATCATCACCCCGGCCGAAAGGCCGAGCGAAAACGACAGCACGCGCGTATTCGTCCGGCGGGCGAAAAAGGCCAGGGCGCTGCCGATGCCGGTAGCCAGGCCCGCACCCGCCGTCAACAGCAGCGGAATCCAGAAATTTTGTTCGGAGACGATCATATCGACTGCAAATATAGCGTTTTTCCGCCAGTTGCGACTCCCCTGTTCTCGGTATTCGATGCAACGGGAAGCGAAGGTTCAATCCGGCTGCGCCGTAATGCGCCGATAGTTCGAGAGTGCGACGGCATAATCGTAATAGGCGCGGATGGAATTGGTGTAGAGCTGTATCCAGCTCAACTGCGCCTGCAACACATCGAGGATCGTCGCAAGTCCTTCGCGATAGGAATAGGTGCTGATCGAAAGGTTCTCCGAGGCCAGTCGGAGGTTTTTTTCCGAATTATCGATCTGCGCACGGCTCTGCACGAGCATCGTCCAACCGTTGATCTCCTCGCGCACGATATCGTCGTGCAACGAAGCCGCACGCCACTCGGTCTGCATCTGCGCCGCCCGGGCCGCAGCGACGGCACGACGCCGCTCGCCCCAATGGAAGATCGGCACCGAGAGTCGCACGAAAACCGAACCGTCGACCGTCGTGGAGCCCGTACGGTTGGGCGTGAAGGTCTGCCAAACGCCCCCGACTCCGACGCTCAACTGCGGATTGTAGGGAGCGCGTGCCGCCGCGACGGCGGCTTCGGCCTGCTCGATCCGCAACCCGGCCGCCATGAAATCGGGTCTTCGCGACAGGGATTCGCACCCCGGGACCCGCACGGGTTCCGGCAACGAATCGCGAATACCGTTGCGCAAGCGGACCTCCTGCGCGGCATCGGCACCGCGCAGCATGTTGAAATTATGCCGGGCGACTTCGAGCTGCCGTTCGGCGGCGAGCAGCGTATAGTCCGCTTCGCTCAGACGCGTATCGATCATCAACACGTCGCCCTTGGCGATCAGCCCCTCGGCGAAACGACGGTCGATCACCTCCTTGAGCGAACGGATCAACGCAACGTACTCCCGCATGGAGGCCGCATAGAACTCCGCAGCCGAAAGGTTCCAGTAGGCATAGTCGGCGGCATAACGCACGTCTATCTGCGAGAACTCCTCCTCGCACAGGGCAATGCCGTAGCCCAGGTCCGTCTGCCGCACCGCCGCACGCACCGCACCGCCGCCGTAGAGGGTCTGCACGACCTCGGGCCGGAGGTTGAAACTCCACGGCTCGATGCCGTCGTAACGGTGGAACGAAGCGGCGAAATCGCCCTCCAGCGCGAGCCGTGGCAGGCGCCCCGTGCGCGTGCGCAGCGCCTCGGCCGCCGCGGCATCGACCTGCGAAGCGGCGATTTTCAGCTGCCAGCTGTATGCGGCGACATCCGCACGATACTCCGCCAGCGAGATCTGCGCCGCCGCGACGTGCGATCCGAGGATCGCGAACACCCAGAGAAGTCGTTTCATGGTTTGCGTATACGGTAAAAAATCGCATAGACCACCGGCAGCACGAAGATCGTGAGCAGCGTGGCGACCAGCAGTCCGCCCATGATCGTCGCAGCCATGGCGCCGAACATCGCATCGAACAGCAGCGGCAGCATGCCGAGGATCGTCGTGCCCGAAGCCATCGCCACGGGGACGATGCGGCTGCGCGTCGCAGCGATCAACGCTTCGTAGGGCGCCGTTCCGGCCGCGCGCAGGGCCCCGATCTGCTCGACGAGCACCACGGCGTTCTTGATATTCATACCCACGAGCCCCAGCAGTCCCAGCAGCGAGAAGAAGTTGAAGACCTTGCCCGTAACGGCCAAGCCGAGGACCACGCCGATGAAGATCAACGGAATCATCAACAGGATGATCGCCGGGTCGCGGTAGTTGCGGAACAGGAGCAGCAGCACGACGAGGATCGCCACGAGCGTCAGCGGCATATAGCGCCCCAGAGCGTCGTTCGACTCCTGCTGGCTCTCCTGCTCGCCGAAGACGCGCATCGCATAGCCGTCGGGAAGGGTCACCTGCTGCGCGATCGTGTCGCGCAACGCCCGGAAAAGCGCGATCGTATTGACTCCGCGCGCGGGGTCGCACTGCGCCTTCATCACGCGGCTGCGGTCGAAGCGCCGGATCACCCCGTCGCGGTAGTCGAAACGGAATCCGTCGGTCGCCTGCTCGATCGGATAGACCTTGCCCGAAGGACTGAATACGGGCAACGTACGCAGATTCGAGAGGTTGTAGTTTCCGATATTCTCGTCTTTGAGCAGGATAGGCATGATGCGGTCGCCCTCGCGGTATTCGCCCAAGCGATAGCCTTCGGTGGCGACAGTGATGCCGTGCGCCATCTGGCTGCGCGAAATGCCGATGCGCTGCCCTTTCATCTGCGAATAGACGGGCATCCAGGTCGGAATCCGGTTGCCCCAGCCGTTGCGGACGTTCGTCGCACCGGGGTGCCGCCGCATGATCGCCTCGGCCCGGGCCGTCAGGTGCCGCAGCGTATCGATATCGTCGCCGATGAACCCGAATTCGATCGCCGCATCGGGCACGGGCGAGAGTTTGAAAAGCGACGAACGCAGCCACACGTCGGGGAAATTCGCCTCGACATAGGCTCCGAAACGCTCCTCGACGGCCGCCGTCTGCCGGCGGTCGTGCACCTCGACGAGGATGTTGGCGAAATTGGGACGCTGCGAGACGCTGCCGCTGGCCAGATAATAGCGCGGCGGCGTGGCGCCCATGGTCACCGATACGGTCTTGACCTCCCGCTGTGCAAGGAGCCACTCCTCCATCCGCACGGCATCGGCCTCCGTAGCCCGGATATCGTACCCCTCGGGCAGCAGCACGTCGGCCCGGAAATAGGGTTTGTCGAGCGACGGGAAAAAATTCTGCGGCATGCGTCCCATGACGACGACCGAGAGCACGAAAAGCCCTGCTACCGCAACGACGACGGCCCAGCGTCCGCGCAGCAGGGCCCCGAGCAGCCGATCGAAAGCGCGGTAGAAACGCGTATCGTAAGGATCGCGCGCCAAAGGCTTCACGCGCAGCAGCACGTTGCCGAACAGCGGTGTTTGCGTCAATGCGAGCACCCAGCTCAAAAGCAGCGAGAGCGCCAGCACGACGAACAGCGGTTTGACGATCTCGGCGACGGACGAAGGGGCGAGGTACAGGGGCAAGAACGAGCAGATAGCGATCAACGTCGCGCCCAGCAGACCCCAGCGCGGGCCGTCGGCACCCCGGATGATCGCGTCGCGACGCGCGACGCCCCGCAGCATCGCCTGCTGGGCATTGTCCGTGACGACGATGGCGTTGTCGACGAGCATACCCATAGCGATGATGAATCCGGCGAGCGACGTGCGATTGAGCCCTTCGCCCAAGAACTGCATCAAGAGCAGCGTACCGCCGATCGAAAAGAGCAGCGAACTGCCGATCAGCACCCCGGCGCGGAAACCCATCACGAGCATGATAACGAGGATGACGATCCCCACCGACTCGGCCAGGTTGAGCACGAATTGCGCGTTGGCCTCGCGGGCGATGCGATTCTCGGGATAGAGCACCGCGAGCTCCATGCCCAGGGGCATGCGTCCCGTGATGCGGGCCAGTTCCCGTTCGATCTGCGCTCCGGTCTTCACCACGTCGACCTGCGCTTCGGTGGAGATACCGATTCCCACGGCGCGTTTTCCGTCGACCCGCATGAGGGTCACGGGCGGTTCGAGGTATTCGCGCTCCACGCGGGCCACGTCGCCCAGGCGATACTGTTTGCCGGCCGACGACATGAGCAACTGGTCGCGCAGGTCGTCCAATCCCTTGTAGGTGCCGTCTTCGAGAATGCGGATCGAAATGCCCCCGGCCTGTTTCTCGCCGCTGTCGACGATCGTATTCTGCGCCCCGATGGTCTGCACGACGGTCTCGGGACGAATCGAGAAGTTGGCCAATGTCGAGAGGCTGATGTAGACGTTCACCACGGGCGTCGGCTCGCCGAAAAGGGTCACCTTCTGCACCCCGTCGACCGTCGCCAGGCGCGTCTTGATCCGCTGCGCCCATTCGCGCAGCTCCGTAGGCGAAAACCCGGCATCGGCCGTCAGGCCGTAATAGATGCCGTAGACGTCGCCGAAGTCGTCGGCCACGGTCACCGCCGAGGCACCCGACGGCAGGCGGGGCTGGATGTCGAGCACCTTGCGGCGCAACTCGTCCCACAGTTGCGGAATCTCGCGGGCCGGGGTCGCAGGATCGAGTTCGACCATGATTTTCGAGAATCCGTAGCGGGACTCCGACGTGATCTTATGCACGCGGCGCATCGACTGCACCTCGCGTTCGATGGGTTCGGTAACGAGCGCTTCGACTTCGAGCGGCGAAGCGCCCGGGAAGTTGCAGACCAAGGCCGCACTCTTGATGACGAAAACCGAATCCTCCTTCTTGCCCAGGGTCGCGAAACCGGCGATACCGCCGGCGAGCAGGATAAGAAGGAAGAAGCCGATGACCTTGGCGTTGCGGAGCGAATATTCGGGCAGATTCATGGTCTTATCACGCTATGATCCGCACCTGTTCCCCCTCGCTGAGGCGATAGACGCCCGCCGTCACGACCCGCTCGCCGGGTTCCACGCCCCGATCGATCAGCACGCGATCGCGGCCGTAAGGTTCGCCCGGCACGACGGCCCGCCGTTCGACACGGTTCTGCGGCGTAACGATCCAGACGTAGGTACCCCCTTCCGTCGGAGCGTAGATCGCCGAGAGGGGCAGCGTCACGGCATCGTGCACGGGGTCGGTGGTCTGCATGGTGATCGTGCACGACATGCCGGGCGAAATGGGATAACGCAGCGTATCGACCTGCTGAAGGGTCAGCGACACGGGAAAACCCGAGGCATCTGACGAGGTTTTGGCATAATCCTTCAGTCGGGCCGGAAACGTCACGCCCCGGTAGTTGTCGAACGCGACTTCGAAACGGGTCGTGGTATCGCCGAGCAGCCGCAACGAATTCTCGGGAATGGTGAACTTCACGGTCCGCGTCTCGGGAGCGACCAGCCGCAAAATAGTCTGCCCGGCCTGCACCTGTTCGAAATTATCGACGTATTTCGCCTCGACGACTCCGGCGAAAGGAGCCCGAAGGCGTGTCTGGCGCAGCAGGTCGAGCGAATTGTCGTAGGCCGACTTGGCCTGGGCGTACCGCGTGCGGGAGGCTTCGGCCTCCTGGCGCGAAACCGCCTCGTGTTCCAGCAACCGCTGCATGCGCTGCATCTGCGAACGAGCCTCCTCGTAGGCCGAACGGTCGGCCGAAACCTTCAACTCCACGTCGCGCGGGTCCAGTTCGGCGAGCAAAGTCCCCGCAGCGACCGATTCGCCTTGCGAGACCGGAATATCCAACACCTGGCCGGAGAGTTTGAAGGCCAGATTGACAGCGTCGTCGGGCGTGGCCATGCCCGCGAAATCCAGGTCGATGACACCGGCCCGGGCGGCCGTGACGACCTTCACGGGGCGCACCGGAGCATCTGCCGCCGTAGTGCTGCGGCGAGTGCAGGCACCGAGCGACGACACGAAGACCAAAAGGAAGAAAAGGCGCATACGAAAAAAGTTGACTTCGCATCCCGAAGTCAACTTTCATACCACAGCGGTCCGGGCGTCCTTACGGACGAATATCCCGACAATTCCGCTTAGCCGTGATCGTGCCGTCGTCGAGCACCACCACTCCGTATTCGGCGCGCAGCATGGTCCGCATCGTCGAGGCGTCGATGTTGTAACACGGCACCTCGCACGTCCCGAAACGACGGGTGACCGACTCCAACGGCTGCGGCGTCAGGCAGACCGTCGCGGCACCCTCGGCGGCGGCTTTCTCGGCCAGACGCCCCATACGCCGGGCGCATCCGCGCGGCAGGCGGTCCAACGACGTCACGCAGAGCATATAGACCCGCCCGGGGATCGTCAGGACCCGTTCCGTGGCATCTCCTTCTGCGTCGCGCAGAGCGAATTCGCTCACCAAAGGACGTACGGCAGGCAACTCGCCCGTCGTACGGGTATCGACCCACTCCCATTTCGTCTCGTCCTGCCACTCGGGATCGTCCAGTGCGAATTCGCGCACCTCTCCGGTCGCGATATTGCGATAGACCAGTACGGTCTGCGTTTCGCCCGGCTCGTAGAGGGGGTCCTGCATCGCCTCGCGGATATTCACGCCCACCTTATAGGGCAGGAAATCGATCAGGGGCAAATGGCGGTAGCAATAGTAACCCAACGACATGGCGAAGCAGAAAAATCCCGCCGTCAGAACGATCTCCAACGGCTTGAACGCGAAAATCTTGTCGGGAAGGTAACGCCACCACACCACCAGGGCCAGCGGCAGCAGCACCAGATTCTTGGCGAAGGTCTGCCACGGGGTGAGTTTCAGCGCATCGCCGAAGCAACCGCAATCCTCGACCGGGATGAGCGTCGCGCTCAAGAGCGTCAGCACCGTAAAGAAGATCATCGACAGCACGGCGAAGATCGAGATGAGCCGGATACGCACCTTGAAAAGCAACATGCAGCCCATCATCAGCTCGGCGCCGCACAACCAGATCGAAAACCACATCGAAGCCCCTCGAAGGAACTCCATGCCGTAGATCGAGAGATATTCGTTGACTTTGAGCGCTGTGCCCCACGGGTCGATCACCTTGACGAATCCCGAAGCGATAAACGTCGAGGCCAGGACGATCCGGCAGACATGCGACAGAATCTTGTATGCACGCGTCGTTCTCATCGCTCTGCGGTCAACGGAGCGAGCAAGGCTCCGATTTTACGGAAAATACCTTCGGGCGTATCCATCGCGCCCGAGGCATCGGAACAATCGACCACCTGCAATGCGGAGTCCTCAACCGCAGCGGCGAGATAGACCTCCCGCACCCGGCGCTGCAACTCCAGCGACGCCTCGTGGATATCCTCACCGCCATGCAGATACGCGCGGTCGTCGCCCTCGCGCGTTTCGGTAAGTTTGCGCTCGGTGAAGGCAAACGGCACGTCGAGGAACAGCGACAAATCGGGACGCGGAAGGTCGTTATGGCCGAACTCCAGCTCCTTGATCCACTGCATCAGGCGACGGCGCGGCTCCCCGTCGGGAAGTTTGGCGCACTGATAGCCGATATTCGAATAGACGTAGCGGTCCAACACCACGGCACGTCCCCGGGCGAGCCAGTTGCGGATCTGCCCGGCAGCTTCGGCACGGTCGCCGGCGAAAAGCAGGGCCACCAGGTAGGGATCGACCCGATCGGCGGCGCCGAACTCTCCGCGCAGGAAACGCGCGATCAACTCCCCGTAGACCGGAGCGTCGAACCGCGGGAAGTGGATATACTCGCTCTCCACGCCGCGGGCGGCGAACCACTCGCGCAACATCCGGATCTGGGTCGATTTACCCGCACCGTCCAAACCTTCGAGTACGATAAACATGGTGTAGTAGTTTAAAATTCGGTAACTATATACAAACCTTACACTTCGCCGCTTTGCCGATGGCCGGATCACTTCGGACCGACGATGACTCGCAGCCTTCGGCTGCGTTTACAAGTCTGACCCTCCCCTAAATCCCCTCCTCGGAGGGGACTTTTCCTGCATCCCGCAAGGTTAGAGAGTAGTCCGCCCCTCCCCTTGCCTGCGTCGCAAGGCGAGCGCAATCGAACTTAGCTCAAATTGCCGAGCCGCCCCAACAGAAACACACGCTTGCCGCTTAGGGAACTTCCCGTGCAACCCGCAAATGACAGCTTTTTAAAACAGTTACAGCGTTAAATCGTATATAATTACCCAATATTCCTTTCCTTTGTCGCAGCCTGCGGAGCAAGCATTGCGAGCCTCCGCCGGGGGAGGCTGCGGCTCGCACGGCTCCAAGGAGCCGCCGAAGACGGCAAGGCTAAGCCTTGCATTTCTCGCAGAAGGCACCTTTTCTTCCGCTCCCCTACCGCAGCATACGCACGGCGCGCTGCACCCCCGCAGCCAAGGCATCCACCTCCGAAAGTGTGTTGTAGAGGGCGAACGACGCCCGGCACATGCCCGTCACGCCGTAGTGGGTCATCACCGGCTCGGCGCAATGCTGCCCCGTGCGTATGGCGATGCCCAATTTGTCGAGGATCATCCCCAAATCATAAGGGTGCACCCCCTCGATATCGAACGACACGATGGCGCATTTGCCCGGCGTCGTTCCGTAGATACGCAATCCGTCGATCGCCGAGAGACGCTCCGTAGCCCGCGCGAGCAACGCCCCTTCGTGCGCCTCGATCGCTGCCGGATCGAACTGCCGCACGAACCGAACGGCCTCGCCCAGGCCGATCGCACCGATAAAATTGGCCGTACCGGCCTCGAAACGCAGCGGCACGGGAGCATAGGTGGTTCGCTCGAACGACACCCGATCGACCATGTCGCCGCCACCCAGGAAGGGCGGCATCCGCTCCAGCAGTTCGCGCTTGCCGTACAACACGCCGATGCCCGTCGGGCCATAGAGTTTGTGTCCCGAGAAGGCGTAGAAATCGCAATCCAGCGCCCGGACGTCGACGCCCCCGTGCACGACGCCCTGGCAGCCGTCCACCACCGCAATGGCCCCCACGGCATGCGCAGCGTCGACGATCGGCCGCAGATCGGGCCGCGTACCCAGCACGTTCGACGCCTGCGTCACCGCAACGACGCGCGTACGCGCATCGACGATCGTCGGCAGCAACTCCGTGCGCAGCGCCCCGTCGTCGCCGAAGGGCAGCACCCGGATCTCGGCCCCCTTGCGCTCGGCGAGCAGTTGCCAGGGAACGATATTCGAATGGTGCTCCATCTCGCTGACGACAATGTTGTCGCCCGCCTCGACGAAACGCTCGCCCCAGGCATAGGCCACCGTATTGAGTGCCGACGTAGCACCCGCCGTGAAAACGACCTCCTCGCGGCTCGCGGCTCCGATGAAGTCGGCGATCCGCCCGCGGGCCTCCTCGTAGAGCTCCGTAGTCTGCTCCGAAAGCCAGTGCACACCGCGGTGGACGTTGGCATTCAGCTCGCAATGGATGCGATCGACCGCCTCGATCACCTGCCGGGGTTTCTGCGCCGTGGCACCGCTGTCGAGGTAGACGAGCGGCTTGCCGTAGACTTCGCGCGCGAGGATCGGAAACTCGGCGCGTATTTTTTCCACATCGAAATTCATCGTATCTGCTCCATTTTCGCGGCGACCCGTTCCATCACCGCGTCGCACAGCGGCTCCAGGCCGCAGCGACGCACCACGTCGCCGACGAATCCTTCGATCTGCAAGCGTCGTGCCTGCATCTCGCTCAATCCGCGCTGACGCATGTAGAGAATCGCCTCGGAGTCCATCTGTCCGACCGTCGCGCCGTGCGAACACTTCACATCGTCGGCATAGATTTCCAACTGCGGACGCGTCACGATACGCGCCGTGTCGCTCAACAGGATATTGCGGCTCTGCTGCTGCGCATCGGTCCGCTGGGCATCGGGAGCCACGTATACCATACCGCCGAAGCGGCATACGGCATCGTCCGCGGCGATACCCTTCACACGCGAATCGCTGCGACAGTCGGCCACGAGGTGCTCCGTGCGCAGATCGAGCTCCGCATGCTCCTCGCCCGCGGCGAAGAAGACGCCGCCCAGTTCGCTCTCGGCTCCGGCTCCCTCCAGACGCATGCGGTAGGAGGCCCGTCCGCCTGCGAGCAGCACGCTCGTGGTGCGGCAGCGGCTTCCGGCCGCCTGCGTCACCGCCACGTCGGCCGCAGCATCGGCCAAAAACAAGTGGACCAACTCCAGCCGCGCACCCTCGTCGAGACGGCACTCCACGCGGCACTCCACGGCCTCACGGTGCACGACGACGAGCTGCGTCGCTGCGCCCCCGGCCACCTCGACGCACAAACGTGCGGGATCGG
The DNA here is from genome assembly GCA_947573795.1 of uncultured Alistipes sp. Taxonomy (GTDB): domain Bacteria; phylum Bacteroidota; class Bacteroidia; order Bacteroidales; family Rikenellaceae; genus Alistipes. Next base: position 30,947 of record CANPHE010000002.1, read on the forward strand.
TGGCGACCAGCGGCATCGGCTCGGCACCTTCGATGCGCAGCACCTCCTGCGACACGCGCCGCCAGCCTTCGGTCCCAAAATCGAAAGTCGTCATTGTCCGCCGTATTGGTTGATAAGCCAGTCGTAACCCTCCTTTTCCAGTTTGAGGGCCAAAGTCTTGTCGCCCGTATAGATGATGCGGCCCTTGTAGAGGACATGCACCACGTCGGGGACGATATAATCCAGCAAACGCTGGTAGTGCGTGATGACCACCGTAGCGTTCTGGGGCGTATGGAGCTTCGTCACGCCCGTAGCGACGATGCGCAGAGCGTCGATATCCAGTCCCGAGTCGGTCTCGTCGAGGATGGCCAGCTGCGGATCGAGCATCGCCATCTGGAAAATCTCGTTTTTCTTCTTCTCGCCGCCCGAGAAACCCTCGTTCACGGCACGCGACGTGAGTTTGGTATCCAACTCCACGATCGCGCTCTTTTCGCGCATCAGTTTGAGGAACTGCGCAGCCGTCAAGGGCTCTTCGCCGCGGAATTTACGCTGTTCGTTAACGGCCAGCTTCATGAAGTTGGCCATCGTGACGCCCGGAATCTCCACCGGATACTGGAATCCGAGGAACAGTCCCAGCCGGGCGCGATCCTCGATCGACATCGACAGCAGATCGCGGCCCAGGAACGACACGCTGCCCTCGGTGACCGTAAATTTTTCGTTGCCGGCCAGCACCGACGCCAAGGTCGACTTTCCGGAGCCGTTGGGCCCCATGATCGCGTGGACCTCGCCGGCACGGACTTCGAGGTCGATACCCCGCAGAATCTCCTTGCCGTCGACCGACGCATGCAGATTTTTTACACTCAACATATCTTTTTCGCCAATTTCTTACATTTCATTATTTCGCGCGGAGTCAATCCGCCCCGCTTGCGGCAACCGCCCTTGGCCAAGGTGCCGACCACCTTGTAACCGCTCCATTTCAAAATCTCGCGCACCGCGCGGAAGACGCCGCTCGTCTGGCCGAACCAGACGTTGAAAGGCCACACCGTATTGCACGCCGAGACCACGACGGCCCGTTTGCCCTTGTGCAGCGGTACGGGCATTCCGTTCTCGCGCTCGCCCATCATCGCGTAGACCACCCGGTCGAACAACACCTTCAGGCAGCCGTTCATGTTGCCCCAGTAACAGGGCGACCCGACGATGAGCGCATCGGCTTCGCGCAACAGCTCGGCGACGCGGTGTCCGTCGTCCTCCGGAAGCGCGCAGCGCCCCGACGTGCGGCAGCGCATGCAGCCCGTACAAGGCCTCACGTGCAGATCGTGCACGAACAGCTCCTCGACCCGACACCCGTCCGGCAGGTTCTTCGCGACGTGCCCCAACATCTGCGACACTACGCCCCCGCGGCGCGGACTACCGTTCAATACGACGATCTTCATCTTCTCAGCCGATCAACCCACCGATCCTTCCAAACTGATGGCCAACAATTTCTGAGCCTCGACAGCGAATTCCATCGGCAGCTTGGCCAACACTTCGCGGGCATAGCCGTTGACGATCAGCCCCACGGCATCCTCGGTCGAAAGACCGCGCTGGTTGCAGTAGAAAAGCTGGTCCTCGGAGATTTTCGAGGTCGTAGCCTCGTGCTCCAACACCGCCGTGCGATTGCGGCAATCCACCTCGGGGAAGGTGTGCGCACCGCAACGGTCGCCGATCAGCAGCGAATCGCACTGCGAATAGTTGCGGGCATTCTCCGCAGCGCGGGCCACACGGACCAGTCCGCGGTAGGCATTCTGGCTCCGCCCGGCCGAGATACCCTTCGAGACGATCCGGCTGCGGGTGTTGCGCCCCAGGTGGATCATCTTCGTACCCGTATCGGCCTGCTGGAAATTGTTGGTCATGGCCACCGAGTAGAACTCCCCGACCGAGTTATCTCCGGCCAGGATGCAGCTCGGGTATTTCCACGTGATGGCCGAACCGGTCTCGACCTGCGTCCACGACAGACGCGCGTTCTCGCGGCAAATGCCGCGCTTGGTAACGAAGTTGTAGATGCCGCCGCGCCCCTCGCGGTCGCCCGGGTACCAGTTCTGCACCGTGGAGTACTTCACCTCGGCATCCCGCTCCACGACGATCTCCACCACGGCGGCATGCAGTTGGTTTTCATCGCGCCGCGGCGCCGTGCAACCCTCCAGATAGCTGACGTAGGCACCTTCGTCGGCGACGATCAGCGTGCGTTCGAACTGCCCCGTACCCGCCGCATTGATGCGGAAATAGGTCGACAATTCCATCGGACACCGCACCCCCTTGGGGATGTAGCAGAACGAGCCGTCCGAAAAGACGGCGGCGTTCAGGGCCGCATAGAAATTGTCGGTATAGGGCACGACGCTGCCCAGGTATTTTTTCACCAGCTCGGGATAATCGCGCAACGCCTCGGAGATCGAACAGAAGACGATGCCCTTCTCGGCAAGGGTCTCCTTGAAGGTGGTTTTCACCGACACGGAGTCCATCACGGCGTCGACCGCGACACCGGCCAGCGCCATCTGCTCCTCGAGCGGAATGCCCAGTTTGTCGAACGTGCGTTTCAATTCGGGGTCCACCTCGTCCATCGACTTCGGCCCCTTCTTGGGCTTCGGGGCGGCGTAATAGATGATATCCTGGAAATCGATCTCCGGGATGGTCAGGTGGGCCCATGTCGGAGGCGTGAGCGTCAGCCAGTGACGGTAAGCCGCCACGCGCCGCTCGGTCATCCACTCCGGCTCGCCCTTCTTCGCGGAGATCAGGCGTACGACCTCCTCGCTCAGACCCCGACCGATAGTCTCGGTCTCGATGTCCGTCGTGAAGCCGTATTTGTATTCTTGTTCTTCGATCCGCTCCAGCAGATCCTTGTCTTTCTCAGCCATTGCCAATGGAATATCGTACGAAAACGATTGCTACGCATGCAACCGATCTGCAAAAATACAAAATCAAATCCGAATATCATAACGCAGCCCGCAGGTTTTGGTCCGGCAGCACTTCGAAGTCCGTCTATGCCCGGGATTCACAATTCGTGCCGGGCCGATCCGCCCCAACAGGCTGCACGGCGAAACGTCCGCCGCAGCAATGCCGCGAACGCCCCCCGCAACCGTCGAGAACCTCCGAGCGGTGCAAGCGGACGAACCGCCATCCCGAAACGAAAACCGTTATTTCTGTTTGGGCTCGGGATTGTTTTTCAGGTTGTGCGTACGCAGGTACTCGGCCGGCGACATTTGATAACGCTCGCGGAAGCAACGGCTGAAATAGCCCGGATCGGAAAAACCGACCTTATAGGCCACTTCCGACACGGAGAACTGTCCGGTCCGCAGCAGCAGTTTCGATTTGGTGATCCGATACTCCTTGATAAGCTCGACGGGCGATTTTCCGGTCAGACTCTTCAGCTTGTTGTACATGGTCGTACGCCCCAGTCCGAGGTGGGAAGCCAACTGGTCGATGGTCAGGTCGGAATTCTCCACATTGTCGCTCAGCCACGACAGCACGTCCTTCATGAAAGCCTCGTCGCGGTCGGTCACGACGACATCCTCGACGACCAGTTCGACGGCCTTGTTGCGGGCCGACTGCGACGAGAATTTCTCGAACAATTTGCGCCGCTGCGTGAGCAGATTATCGATCCGCGCGAGCAACAGTTCGATGCTGAACGGCTTGGTGATATAACCGTCCGCACCGTACTCCATGGCCTTCACCCGGTCGTCGGGCGAATGGCGGGCCGTGAGCATGACGATCGGAATATGGCTCGTCGTGAAGTCGCCGCGCAGCTTGGCGACCAGCTCGATACCGTCCATGCGGGGCATCATCAGGTCGGTGACGATGATATCGGGCATGTCGGTGCGAATCTTCTCCAACGCCTCCACGCCGTCGTCGGCTTCGAGCACATGATAGGTATCGATCAAGCTGTTGTACATGAAGATACGCAGCTCGCGGTTATCCTCGACCAACAGAATCTTCTGCGCATCCTCGGGCGGCCGCACGTCCGAACGGCGCTGGCTGTCGGCGGGCGTGAAGTCGCTGACCAGGTAGTCGCCCTTCGCATTGCGTCCGGCAGCCCCCGTGAAATCGATCTGCTCCATGCCGAAATGGACGTTGCCCAGACGGAGCTTCACGGTGAAGGCCGAACCCTCGCCCTGACGGCTTTCGACCGAGATTTCGCCGTGGTGCAGCGCCACGATCTCGCGACAGAGCGCCAGACCGATACCCGACCCCTTCATGCTGGGGTCGACGGCGCGCGACGCCTGGGCGAAGCGTTCGAAAATCGTATCGAGCTTATCCTTCGGAATACCGATACCCGTATCGCGCACGGTGAGCGACACCCACTCCTCCTCATCGCGCTGGGTGAGAATCACCTCGATCCTACCGCCCGAAGGGGTGAATTTCAAAGCATTGGATAACAGGTTATAAACGACGCTCTCCATGCGTTCGATATCGATCCACACCAGGATCGAACGACGCGAAACCGTGAACAGCAAGTCGATTTTCCGTTCGGCCGCCAGCTCGCGGAAATCGTCCAACGCGTCTTCGACGACCGGCACCAGGTCCACGCGCGAGATTTTCAGCTCCATCTTCTCCTTGATGATCTTGCGGAAGTCGAGCAGCTGGTTGATGAGCGAAAGCATCCGCTTGGCATTGCGGTGGGCCAGCGTCAGGCTGCTTTCGCCGCGGGGCGAGAGTTTGTCGTGCTTGCGCACGTCCTCGATACCGCCCAGAATAAGCGTCAGCGGCGTGCGCAACTCGTGCGATATGTTGGTGAAGAAGCGCAGTTTGAGATCGGCCATATCCTGCTCGACGCTCGCTTCGCGACGGATGCGCGCCACCGAATCGATCGTCGAGAAAACCACGAAAATCAGCATCACCGCCAAAATCGCGTAGAGCGCCTTGGCCCACCAGGTAAGCCAGGGGGGGGGTAACACCTCGACGGGCATCGAAATACCTTCGTCGGCAGCCTCGACCGTTCCGACGAAGGCCTTGACGCGCAGGTTGTAGCTGCCGATCGGCAGATTGGAGTAGGCCGCCTGGTTCGCAGGCCCCGAGATATTCCAGTCCTGGTCGTACCCTTCGAGTTTGTACATGTACCCCACGACGTGCCGGATCGCGAAATTGAGCGACGCGAACTCCATGCGGAAATTGGAGAAATTGTACGGAAGAACGACCCGATCGGCTTCGGTCACGGGCTTGGCCAACGGCGAGCGGGGTCCGGCGACGACGGGGCGGTTCCGCACGTCGAACTCCGTGAAACGCAATTTGTAGTCGATCTTCGGCAGCTGCATCTTCCCCGGCTCGAAACGATAGAGATTGCGCCCCCCGCCGAACAGCAGGTCGCCGTTGGATGCGGTCGCGGCCGTCGCTTCGCTGAAAAGCGAGGTGCGGTCGTTGTCGTAGAACCGATATTCGGAGAAACGTTCGCTCCCTGCATCGAAACGCGAAACGGCGTTGTGGGTTGAGACCCACACGTCGCCCTGCCGATCCTCCGTGACGGCCAGGCAGATATTGCTCGACAGACCGTGGGTTTTGTCGTAGCATTTGAACCGGGGGATGCCCTGCTCGTCGTAATCCGCAATGAGGTTCAATCCGCCGCCGTAGGTCGCCAGCCACACCCGGCCCTGCGAATCCTTGAGCATGTGGATGATATCGTTGTTGCCGAGCGACGATGCATCTCCCGGAATCTTCCGCGCCCGCAGGAAGCGCATCCGCCGGAAATCCTCCGTAGGATCGAACACCAGCAGTCCGTCGACCGTAGCGACGAGCATCCTGTTCGGACCGTCGCACAGCAGCCACCGCGCCCGCGCGGCATCCTCCAAGGGATACTGCGTCAGCAGGTTGCCCGCATGGATGAACCGCTCCCCGTCGCGGTGCTCCAGCAGATCGATACCTCCGCCGTAAGTCGCGACCCAGATACGGCCCGCACCGTCCTCGGCGATGGAGTAGATATCGTCGTGACTGAGCGAAAACTCCTCCTCCGGAGCGTGGGCATAATGTTTCGTGCGGAAATCGAATCCGTCGCCCACGGGGGTCAGCCGATAGAGTCCGTCGCCCTTCGTACCGACCCAGATGTCGCCCGCACGATCCTCGTAGAGGGCATAAATCATCGCGGCACCCCGGCCGCGGCGGAACGTGCGGCGGTACACCGGTTCGCCCGAAGCGTCGAAGACGACCAGTTCGCCGTCGCGCGTTCCGGCCCAGACACGTCCCCGACGGTCGTTCATCAAGGCCCGGAAATCGCCCGAAAGGGCATTCTTTCCCGGAGCGTCGAGCGTATAGATTTCGGCGGGCTGGCTCAGCAGCACGGCCCGGCACAGCCCCCGTTCGTAGTAGGTCGAGAACCACAGCACGTCGTCCTGCACGTCGAAGCGGACCACGACGTTGGTCATGCGGCAATCCAACCGTTTGGGATCGTTGCAGAAGGGTTCGATGCGGTCGTGCTCGCGGTCGTAATAGCCGAATCCGTATTTGTTCATCTTCACCCACAGACGCCCGGCCCCCTCGGCGATCTTCGTGATCGTATCGAAATTATAGGTGACCGTATAGGGTTCGTGGCGGAACTGTTTGTAGTCGCCCTTCGCAGGATCGTAACGCACGATGCCCGCTTCGGGAGTGGTGATCCACAGGATGCCGTGCGAATCCGACGCCAGATCGCGGATGCGTCCCGGCTGGGGTCCGCGCGGCGTCAGGCGGCGCATGCGCTCCTCCGAAAGCCGGTAAAGCTCGCCCGTACGGGTTCCCGCATAGACCGTATGCCCCACCGTATCGGCCGCAATAGCCGTGATCGGAGCGCCTTCGCCCGGCATTTCGACGGCATGTCCGTCGGTCTTGGAGGCCTTGACGACCCCGCACGAAGCGGCGCCCCAGACCCAGCGATCGGTCTCCGCGAAGGCGAAAACGGGCGAGGCGAGGCGGCTGACGATGCGCGCGCAGCTCCGATCGTCGGACGGAACGTAATTCAGCGTGCCCTGCGCCGTGGCGATCCACACGTTGCCCTGGCGGTCGACATGCGCAGCCGAAGCCTCGCCGCCGAGCATTTCCCGGTCGTAGATCGCATCGACCCGCACGGGACGCTCGTCGTCGCTGCCGACCAACCGCACGACGCCCACGTCGTCGAGGGCCAGGTAGGTGCCGCCCTCGGCATCGTGCTGCGCGAAGTGCACGCGGCCGTGCTTGGCATCGGCCTGGGGAACCGACGCCACGACATCCTCGAACTGCTCCGTATAGCGGTTCAGGCGGTAGACATGGTGGTTGTAGGTCGTGAACCAGAGGTGCCCGTTCGCATCCTCGTTCACCGAGAGGAAACGATGGTGGGCCAGGGGCGAATAGTCGCCGGGCGAGGTGCTGAAGTTCTTGAACGTATAGCCGTCGAAACGACTGACGCCGTACCAGGTGCAGACCCATACGAATCCGCGGGAATCGGTATAGATATCGGAGACGTGATCGTGCGTCAGCCCTTCGAAAGTGGAATAGCGCTGGAAAACGCACTGCGGGGAATTCGTCGCGGCGAGTTCTCCGACGCAGGCACACAGAATCAGCAGAGTCAGTAGCAGTCGTCTCATAGATTTTCGGTTGGTTCCGTTTCAAATTTACGGAAAAAATCGGAAAAAAACTATTTCGGCCGAAAGAAGCGGACGATCGGATCGGGAGCGCCCGAAAAGAAAAAAGAGCACCCGGACGAAAAAGGATGCTCTCGATCGGAATTCCGGCCGCGCGACGTGCCGCCTCAGAACGGCAGATCGTCCGGGTCTTCGGCCGGCATCGCCGGAGCGGCGGGTTGCGGAGCCGGACGCTGGGCGGGCTGCTGATACCCGCCCTGTTGGTAGCCGCCCTGTTGGTAGCCGCCCTGTTGGTAGCCGCCCTGCTGGCCGTACGCCGGAGCCTGTTGCGGAGCGCCGCCGTAGGGTTGCTGCGGAGCTGCGTACGAGGAGGCCGAGCCATCCGAGGAGGAGGCCGGGTTGTCGCTGCGCCGTCCGAGCAGGTTCATCGTATCGGCCATGATCTCGGTCGTATAGCGTTTGTTGTTGTCCTTGTCCATCCACTCGCGGGTGCGCAGGCGGCCTTCGATATAGAGTTGGGTGCCTTTGCGGACATAGCGGTCCACGACATCGGCCAGGCCGCGCCACAGCGTGATCGTATGCCACTCGGTATGCTCCTTGGTCTCGTTGGTCTGACGGTCGAACATCCGTTCGGTCGTAGCCAGACGCACCCGGGCCACCTTCGTGCCGCTTTCGAGCGTCCGCACCTCGGGGTCGATGCCCACGTTACCCACCAAAATCACTTTATTTACCATCGTTCGTTGTTTTACGCATTCAATACCTAATATATATGAGCCGACCGGCCGCTCCTCCGGTTACATATCGCGAAGCATCCGTCGGAAGAGCGTCTGCATCTTCGCACCGGCCTTACGGCCCTGACGCTGCACGTCCTCGTGGTCGCCCACCTCGTCCGAAAGGCCGCAGTTCGTGATGACCGACACGCCGAACACCGGAATCGACATGTGACGCGCCACGATCACCTCGGGAACGGTCGACATGCCGGCCGCATCGCCGCCGATGGCCTTGAAGTAACGGTACTCGGCCTGCGTCTCGAACGTGGGTCCCGTGCCGCCGACGTAGACACCGTACTGGAGCTTGATGTTCTCCTCCTCGGCGATGGCCGTAGCCTTGGCGATCAGCGCCTTGTCGTAGCAGTTGTGCATATCCGGGAACCGGGGTCCGAGTTCGGCCATGTTGGGGCCGATCAGCGGGTTGGGCATCAGGTTGATATGGTCCGTGATAACCATCAGGTCGCCCGTGCGGAACGACGTATTGATACCGCCCGAGGCGTTCGACACGAAGAGGCAGGAGATGCCCAGCTGTTGCATCACGCGCACGGGGAAAGTCACCTGCTGCATCGTGTAGCCTTCGTAATAATGGAAACGCCCCTGCATCGCGACGACGCGGCGTCCCTCCAGGCGGCCGAAGATCATGCGGCCCTTGTGCCCCTCGACCGTCGAGACGGGAAATCCGGGAATGGATTTGTATTCGAGAGCATATTCGGTGTCGATCGCCTCGGCGAAGTCGCCGAGACCCGTACCCAGCACGATGCCCACCTCGGGGGCGAAATCGTGCGTCTGCGCCTTGATCCAGGCGGCGGTCTGCTTAATTTCCTCTAACATCCGCTTCTAATTTTTGGAGAAAATCCGTTGCCGAATCTTCTATGAATGAAATATTGATCGGTTGATAATACAAATTCCGCCGCACCTGCTCGGGGATTTTCGCCCGGCGGGTCATCTTCACGGCATCCTTCTCCGTGGTGACGATCACCGCACCCGGATGCTTGGCCAGCAACCCCTTGAGCATGTTCATATCCCGCACCTTGTAGACATGATGGTCGTCCAGCGTACATTCGGCGACGACCTCGTAGCGTTCGCGCAACGTCTGCAAGAAAGGCTTCGGGTTGCCGATGCCCGAAAGGGCGATCACCGGAGCGCCCTTCTTCAACGGCTCGGACGAGGCTTCGTCGGCATAAAGCGGCCGCGGGATGAAGCTCTCGAAACGGGTAAAATAGACCCGCTGATAGGCGACCTGGATCAACACCTTGCAGAGGATGCGGCGGTCGATCGGCGCCATCTTCTCGGGACATTTCGTCACGATGAAATAGTGGGCGCGGTGCAGCTCCTCGGGAAGATCGCGCAAGGTCCCCTGCGGCAACATGCGGTCGTGCTGAATGGGACGCGTGGCGTCGATCATCACGACATTGACCTTCGGTTCGACGTAGCGATGCTGGAAACCGTCGTCCAGCACGATGAGGTCCACTTCGGGATGGGCCGCACGGATCCGGCGAATACCCTCGGCCCGCTTCTCGCACACGGCGACCACCGTATCGGGAAACTTGAGCTTGATTTGCAACGGTTCGTCGCCCACGTCGCGGTAGTGCGCGTCGCACGTCACCTCGCGGTAGCCCTTCGTCCGGCGGCCGTAGCCGCGCGAGAGCAGCGCCACGCGGTGCATCTGCGACATGTAGCCGATAATCATCTCGGCCATGGGGGTCTTCCCCGTGCCGCCGACGGTGATGTTGCCGATGCAGACGATCGGGATATCGAACCGCTCGCTCTTCAGCACTCCCCAGTCGAACAGGCGGTGACGGAAAGTCACCCCCATTTTATAGAGGAACGCAGCGGGCGCGAGCAGGAGTTTCAACATCTTCGTACCGGTTTATATACACAATGTTTCAAAGGTAGCAATAATTCTCCGGATCGCAAAACAAAAAGGTGCAAAACTCGGGCCCGAGCCGACAATCCGGAATAAAAATTACGATTCCGCCGTTTTTTCTCCGACTTTTGTTAACTTTGCTACCGGTTATGAAAAAGTGGAAAATCGCGATATACGCCCTGCTGCTCGCTGCGGCCGGAGCTTGCGGAGGACCGAACGGAGAACCCGCGCAAACGGAGGAGCAGAGCGCTCCCCGGAACCTGTTGTACGGCATCGACGCCGATGACTACCGCACCGAAACGGGCGAAGTGGGCGCCGGAGAAACCCTCGGCAAAATCCTCGGCGGCTACGGCGTATCGGCCGCTACGGTAGACCGCCTCGACCGCGCGGCCCGCGAGGTTTTCCCGCTGCGCAACATCCGCGCAGGTCACAAATACACGGCCTTCATCCACGAGGATTCGCTCTACGCACCGCATCTGGACTACCTGGCCTACGAAGCATCGCTCACCGATTACGTCGTCTTCGGATTCCACGACGGCGATTCGCTCTCGATCCGCAAGGACACCAAACCCTTCACGCTGCGACGCACGAAACGCAGCGCCACGATCAGCTCCTCGCTCTGGGGCGCGATCATGGAGCAGCGGATGCCCTATGCGCTGGCCGCCGAGATGGAGGATATCTACCAGTGGACGATCGATTTCTTCGGCATCCAGCCCGGCGATGCGTTCACGGTGGTCTACGACGAACGGTTCATCGACGACACGATCCCGGCAGGCATCGGCCGCATCTGGGGCGCGAAATTCGTCCAGTCGGGCAAACCGGTCTACGCCATTCCGTTCCGGCAGAACGGCAAAATCAGCTATTGGGAGGCCGACGGTGCGAGCCTGCGCAAACAGATGCTCAAGGCACCGCTGAAATATTCGCGCATCAGCTCGAAATTCACCTACGCCCGCAAGCACCCCATCTACAAAGTCTACCGCCCGCACACGGGCGTCGACTACGCCGCACCGAAGGGCACCCACGTACACGCCGTGGCCGACGGCACGGTCGTCTTCAAAGGCTGGGGCGGCGGTGGCGGCAACACCGTGAAGATCAAGCATCCGGGAGGTTTGATGACCGCCTATCTCCACTTGAGCGGCTATGCCAAAGGCATCGTCCAGGGAGCCCGCGTCTCGCAGGGGCAGCTGATCGGATACGTCGGCTCGACGGGAGCGTCGACCGGCCCGCACCTCGACTACCGCGTATGGCGCAACGGCACGCCGATCGACCCGCTGAAGATTCCCCAGGAGCCGGCCGAACCGGTGAGCCAAGAGAACCGGGCCGCTTTCGAATTCGTCCGCGACCGCATCGTGGCCGAACTCGACGGCGAAGTGAAGGACGAGGAGCGCATCACGCAGCTCGACTCGCTCGAAATTCCCGCCGCCCGTCGGGAAACAGCCCCGCAGGCCCAAACCGAATAGCGTCATGGATACCGGAATCATCATCGTGGCCGGCGGCAGCGGACAACGCTGCGGCGGCGGAATACCCAAGCAGTTCAAGATATTGGGCGGACGTCCCGTACTGGCCCTCACGATCGATGCTTTCGTCCGGGCGGTCCCCGAGGCACGGATCGTCGTGGTGCTGCCGAGCGAATGGATCGGATTCTGGCGCGACCTCTCCGCCCGCTTCGAAATCGCTCCGCACCGCATCGTCGAGGGAGGCGCCACCCGGTTCCACTCGGTGCGCAACGGACTCTCGGCGCTCTCGGGCAGCGAAAAAATCGTCGCCGTGCAGGATGCCGTGCGACCGCTGCCTTCCGCCGCGCTCATCCGCCGCACGCTCGCCGCTGCGGCCTTGCACGGCGCAGCCGTTCCGGTCGTGGCACCCGTGGATTCGTTCCGCGAGACGACCGACGGCACGACGTCGCATCCGGTCGACCGCAGCCGCCTGCGCATCGTGCAGACTCCCCAGGCTTTCCGGGCCGAGGTGCTGTCGAAGGCCTACGAGGCATCCTACGACGAGCGTTTCACGGACGACGCTTCGGTCGTCGAAGCGGCCGGATACGACGTATGCCTCTGCGAGGGCGAACGCTCGAACCTCAAGATCACGACCCCCGAAGATTTCGCCGTCGCCGAGGCATTGCTCGCCCGGCGCGACGCCGACACCGCGGAGCATCTCCCACTCCCTACCGACGAAACGCATGCCTACGATCTATAAATACCGTTTCGGGCGCCGTACGCTCTACTGGACGATGGTCTATCTGGTGGTCTTCGTGCTGCTCGGCATTCTGCTCTTCCGGCTCTACGAGGGCGGATATCTCTCGGCGTGGTTCACCTCGTTCATCGTAGCGCTGATCGCCCTGATGGCTTTATCCATCCCCCGGAGGATCGTCGTCGGCGAGGAGACGGTCGAGATTTGCTGTCTGCTGGATATCACGGAAATACGCCGCAACGAAATCGCCTCGGTACGCCGGGTCGAGACGCGGCGCATGAAGTGGGTCTTTCCGATTTTCGGAGTCTGCGGATTCTTCGGCTACTACGGCCATTTCCTCGACCTGCGCAAGCTGGAACGCATCCGCATCTACGCATCGGAATGGAACAATTTCGTCGAGATCACCGATATCTACGAGGAGCGGCTTTATGTCTCCTGCGCCCAAGCCGACGAATTGATCGCCGCGTTGACGCCTCCCGGAGGCAATCGCCTCGAAGCGTCCGACGAAGCGTGATTCCGGCAGGGATTTTGCTCTCTGCATCGCGGATTTCAAAATCACGTCGACATGAAAAAGTATCGTTGCACCGTATGCGACTGGATCTACGACCCGGCCACGGGCGATCCCGACGGAGGCATAGCCCCCGGAACCCCGTTCGAAGCGATTCCCGACGACTGGACCTGCCCCGTCTGCGGCGTGGGAAAAGATCAGTTCGAGGAGGTCGTGGAGTAAACGAAGAAGCTGTCCTTTCGGGGCAGCTTCTTTGCGTAGGGGACTAAAGCCCCTCTCAGGCGGGCAAGGCGCGACCGGCCCAGCCGAAGATGATTCTCAAGACAAACTTTTCGCCATTCAAAAAATTCCCGAATACCGAGCTACCGCCGCCCGATGCTCTCCAAATATTTTTTCAACAGCATCGGATTATCGCTGAAGATGATATCGGCACCGCCCTTTTCGAGCAGCCAGCCGTAGCTGTTCTCGAAATCGGTCAAGGCCAGTTCGTCGTCGTGTCCGGCATTGAAGGTGTCCCACAACGAGTTCAACCAAAGACGGAATCCCGCCTTCCGGATTTCGGGAATCCGGGCAAGCACCGGATAATCCTCTCGGGTGAACGAAAGACTGATCGCCGGAGAGGCATAGTTTTTCATGAAATCGTCGAGTTTCTCGTCGTCGCCCTCGCCTTTGCAGACCAGCACCGGCATGAAAACGATCCCCTCGAACAGCTCGCCGTATTTCTGCCGGTTGCGATCGCTCCGATCGGTCGTCCGTACGATGATCTGCCGCTCGCAGCCGTGTTTGCGCGCCAACGCCACGACCTGTTCGGCATAGGGTTTCCATTTGTCCACCTGGATCAGGATATGCCCCTTGGCCAGGAGCAGCACCTCCTCGAAAGTCGGAATGCGCATGCGGGTCACGACCCCGATCGGGCTGCGCAGGCGCAACGACTTCAACTCGGCCAGCGTATAGTCGCAGACCCGGCCGTGGCCCGTAGTGGTCCGGTCGAGCGTCTCGTCGTGCAGAATGACCAGCACGCTGTCCTTCGACATCTGAAGGTCCACCTCGATACCGTCCAGCCCCTCGTCGATGCACTCCTGGAAAGCCCGGATGGAGTTCTCCGCCGAATTGCGCCAGTTTCCGCGATGGGCGAAGATCATGACATGATCGGACTCGCCCCGATCGTAAAGGTAATTCAACAGCGTGTCGACGCGGCAGGGCTGCCCGCACGCGGAAGCGGCGGCCTGCAATGCGATGATCGCGAACGCCACACGTAAAAAAGTTCTTTTCATATTTCGAATTTTCAGTTTACCATCGTCAGCGGCCGGATCGGCAGGTTCGACGATCTGCGCGCACCGTCTCGCGCACGGCCCGCAAAGCCGTAAAGCAACACCCGTCGGAGATTCTGCGGTGCGCTTCGCGCTCTTTCGATTGGCAAATTACGTAAAAATCACGATATTTGCAACCGTCCGCACGAAAACGGATATCGAACGCGAATCGAAAACGGCACCCAGAAAGCAGGCAGCCGCATACGATTCCGCACGGAACAAACTATCAAACAACAAGTTATACCGAAAGAATCCGCAAAGTAAGGGCTGCGGACACGGCCCGAGACCGCAAGAGGCCGATCGCCAAAAGAGAAATACGATCATGATATGAAACAACCCATTCTAAAAACGGCAAGATTGGAATTGCGCGAAATGAATCTTTCCGACATGCCGTCTTTATCCGCCATATTGCAAGACGAAAACGTAATGTATGCATATCAGGGAGCGTTCAGCGAAGAAGAGACGACGGCCTGGATGCAAAAGCAGCTTCGACGTTACGAGGAATTCGGCTTCGGCTTATGGGGCGTATTCCGGCGAGGCTCCGACGAAATGATCGGTCAATGCGGCATCACGATGCAAGCATACCGAACGACCCAAGTGCCCGAAATCGGCTACTTGTTCGCTCGCAAATACTGGCATCGAGGTTATGCGACCGAAGCGGCGATCGGTTGCCGGGAATACGGCTTCGGCACGCTGCGTTTCGACGCGTTGTACTCGATCATCCGAGACACGAACCTCGCATCGCAAAGAGTGGCGCTTCGCAACGGAATGACTCCGATCGATTCGATCGTCAAACACTACCGAGGCATCAAAATGCCCCATATCGTATTCCGTACGGAGAAATAGGATCCGCCACCGCATCTCCGCATCCTCGCAGCGAAACGCCGCACCGGCCGTGCGGCTCTCTCCCGATAGTACGACAATCCCGTTCGTTCGAAAAAAGAGGTTCCGCGGGCCCGGATCAAAGGTCCGGAATCGCCCCGATCTTTTCGAATCGTACATCCGACCTGCGTTCGATCGCGCTTTTGCCGAATTTTTGCTATCTTCGCAGCAATAAAACCCAGACGACATGAAAAGATTTCATCCTATGGCTTTTTCCTTACTGGCGCTCGCATCGTGCGGCAAGGCCCCGCAGCGCGAAACGCCCTGGATCGTCGACCGTTTCGACGACATCAAAGTGATCCGGTACGAGGTTCCGGGCTTCGCGGAATTGCCGCTCGAAGAGAAAAAACTCGTCTATTACCTCGCCGAAGCCGCCAAATGCGGCCGCGACATCCTTTTCGACCAGAACTGCGCCGTGAACCTTCCCGTGCGCCGTACGCTGGAGGTCGTATACGAGAACTATGCGGGCGATCGCACCACCGAGGAGTGGAAGGCACTCGAAAAGTACCTCAAGAAGGTGTGGTTCGCCAACGGCATCCATCACCACTACTCCAACGACAAATTCACGCCCGAATTCTCCGAAGTGTTCCTGCTCGAAGCCATCGAGTCGATTCCCGAGGAGAAGTTCGGCGAGCTGAACGCCCTGCGCGAAGCGGTATGCGTGGCGATCTTCGATCCGAAGGCCTACCCCACCCGCCTCAACCAGCGCGACGGCGACGACCTGCTGCTCACCTCTTACAGCAACTACTATCACGGCGTACGCCAAGCCGAAGCCGAGAAGTTCTACGCCGACATGGCCGCAGCCGCGGGCAACGACCCCGAGCCGATCTCCTACGGTCTGAACTCGCAGCTGGTCAAGGACGAGAAGGGCCGCATCTACGAACGCACGTGGAAAATAGGCGGCATGTACTCCCCGGCGATCGAACGCATCGTCTACTGGCTCGAAAAAGCGCAGGAAGTAGCTGCCGAGCCGCAGAAATCGACCATCGCAGCACTCGTGGAGTATTATAAGACGGGCGATCTGAAGCGCTTCGACGATTACAACATCCGCTGGGTGAAGGACACGGTGTCGAACGTCGATTTCGTCAACGGATTCATCGAGGACTACGGCGATCCCCTGGGTCGCAAGGCGTCGTGGGAGGCCAATGTCAATTTCATGGACAAGGCCGCCTGCCACCGCACGGAGGTGATCTCGGAGAACGCCCAATGGTTCGAGGACAACTCGCCCGTGGCTCCCGAATACAAGAAAGCGAAGGTCAAGGGCGTATCGGCCAAGGTCATCACGGTGGCCATGCTGGGCGGCGACTGCTACCCCGCCACGCCGATCGGCATCAACCTGCCCAATGCCGACTGGATCCGCAAGGAGTACGGTTCGAAATCGGTGACGATCGACAACATCACCTACGCCTACGACAAGGCGGCCCACGGCAACGGCTTCGACGAGGAGTTCGTACTGCGTGCCGAGGATCGCGAGCGGATGGACCAATACGGCAAACTGGCCGACGACCTGCATACCGACTTGCACGAATGCCTGGGCCACGGCTCGGGCCAGCTGGCTCCGGGCGTGAAGGGCGGTGAGCTCAAAAGTTACGGTTCGACGCTCGAGGAGGCGCGCGCCGACCTGTTCGGACTCTACTACCTGGGCGATCCGAAGATGGTCGAACTGGGACTGGTTCCGTCGTTCGACGTTGCGAAAGCCGGCTATGCCCACTACATCATGAACGGTCTGATGACCCAGTTGGCGCGTATCGAACCGGGCAAGAATGTCGAGGAGTCGCACATGCGCAACCGCAAACTGATCGCCGAGTGGTGCTACGAGCGCGGCAAGGAGGACAACGTGATCGAGTGGGTCGAGGAAAACGGCAAAACCTACGTCGTAGTCAACGACTTCGAGAAGCTCCGCGCGCTGTTCGGCGAGATGCTCCGCGAAGTGCAGCGCATCAAATCCGAGGGTGACTACGAAGCCGGACGGGCTTTGGTCGAACAGTATGCCGTGGCAGTCGATCCGGCGCTGCACCAGGAGGTGCGCGAGCGCTACTACGCCCTGGGCATCGAGCCTTACGGCGGTTTCGTCAACCCCGAATACGAGGTCGTGGAGAAGGACGGCGAGATCGTCGACGTGAAGGTCGTCTACCCAGCCAACTACGTGGAGCAGATGCTCGACTACTCGAAGAACTATTCGTTCCTGCCCAACGTCAACTAAGCGTTCCCGACAGGTGGAGATTTCGACCGGCCCGGAAGTTTCCGGGCCGGTTTCGTTTGTCGGAGGTTGCAGGCTGCGATCCTCAAATCGACCTTAGCCTGTAAACCCAACTTGCAGCCGCCGAAGATGATCTTTTCTGCAAACTGCGGCTCCTCGGAGCCGCGCGAGCCGTAGCTCCCCCCTGCGGAGGCTCGCTACACTCGCTCCGCAGGCTACGACTCGACCACTGCCGCCGAAGATGACATTGCGGTCCGCAGAACCGCGCAGTCCCCCCCAGGCGGAGGCCCGCTACACTCGCTCCGCAGACTACGACTCGACCACTCAGTTGCCGAGGACGATATTGCGATCCGCAGGATCGCGCAGTTCGCCGCCACCTCCGGCGCGCTCGCCTGAAGGCTCCGGCAGCCTCCGCTGGCGGCGAACCGCACAGCAAGCGCAATACATCCACCTCTCAGCAGAACCGCCCACGAAAAAAGCCCCGCCGAAGCGGGGCCTGAAAATCTATTCGTCGCGACGAATCAGAAACGATATCCCACCTGGATGAAGAACGTCCCGGTGCGCATCGTAGCCGCATCGGACTCCTTGATCGTATTGAGGCCCAGGTCGTAGCCCAAGCCCGCATAATAGTGCTTCAGGAAATTGACACCTGCACCGATCCGCAGACCGAGGTCCGAACGGCTCATGCCGCCCTCATCGCCGAACAGGTCGGCCTTCTCGCCTCCGGCCTTGCCTTTACCGTGGATGCCGAATGCATAGTAAAGACCGGCGAAAGGCTGGATCGAAACATCGCCCGCTACATTCCAATGATAGTTGACCAACACCGGAATCTGAAGGTAACCCAGGTTGAGTTTGGCCTCGCCCGCCTTGCCGCCTTTACCCGTGTAGTAGAGGCCTGTTTCGAGGTAGAGGGGCAGCGCTTCCGCCAGGTTGCGCTCGTAGGAGACACCGATCTGGAACCCGGCTTTCGAGTTCGTCGAAGCACCGTCGGGGATCGTCAGACTGGCGATGTTCAGACCGGCGCGCACACCGAAAATGTTCTTCTCCTGGGCGGAGAGGGTCGAAACCGCCGAAAACAGCAGCATCGCGCACAACAGTTTTTTCATAAAAAGTTGATTTTAAAGCGCCTCCTCCGGCACCGGGGGGGGGCAAATTGTCCAAAAAAGAAATGCGCGGT
The DNA here is from genome assembly GCA_947573795.1 of uncultured Alistipes sp. Lineage (GTDB taxonomy): Bacteria > Bacteroidota > Bacteroidia > Bacteroidales > Rikenellaceae > Alistipes. The sequence goes on from CANPHE010000002.1 coordinate 49,386, forward strand.
ACCGACGCAAAACGCCCGCATTCCGATCGTTCGAATGGTTCGTAAAAGTAATGGAATATTCCGTAAACTCCAACTCTTCGGCCCGTTTTTTACATCTGCACGACGTTTTTTACGTTTTTTCGCGTACGGCATTTCCGCGTATCGCGGTTAATACGTATCTTTGGCTGTGCCGAAGATACTTCGTCTCGGCAGAACCAAGCTAACGCTTGCTTCTGCGCTCGACTTTTCGTATCTTTGTATCATAAAATGCCGTTATACGACCCTCAAAAACCGGAACGCATGATACCAACCCCCGAACGTCGCCGCATCATCGAGCTGATCCGCCGCGAAGTCGTGCCCGCGATCGGCTGCACCGAACCGATCGCCGTAGCGCTCTGCACGGCACGCGCCGCCGAACTGCTCGGCCGTCGCCCCGAGAGGATCGACGTACGTCTGAGCGCCAACATCCTCAAAAACGCCATGGGCGTGGGAATTCCCGGCACGGGGATGATCGGGCTGCCGATCGCCGTGGCGCTCGGGGCACTGGTGGGCCGTTCGGAATACCGGCTCGAAGTGCTGCGCGACGTGACGCCCGAGGCCGTCGCCGAAGGGCGCCGCTTCATCGACGAGCGGCGCATCGCCATCGCGCTCAAGGAGGGTATCGACGAGAAACTCTATATCGAGGTCGAAGCTCAGGCCGACAACCACAGCGCCACGGCGGTGATCGCCGGAGGGCACACCGACTTCGTCTACGCACGGCGCGACGACGAAGTGCTGCTCGACCTGCGAAACGGAGGCGCACGAGACGAAGCCCAGGACGAAATGCCCCTTACGCTGCGCCGCGTCTGGGAGTTCGCCACGACGTCGCCCGTCGAGGAGTTGCGCTTCATCCTGGAGACGCGCCGCCTGAACCGCGCGGCGGCCGAACAGGCGCTCGCCGGAGACTACGGACACTCGGTCGGCCGCACGATGCGTTGCGAACGCGAACGCGAGATCATGGGCGAAAGCATCTTTTCGCGCATCCTGGCCTACACCTCGGCCGCCTGCGACGCCCGCATGGCCGGGGCGATGATCCCCGTGATGAGCAATTCGGGAAGCGGCAACCAGGGTATCGCCGCGACGCTGCCCGTGGCGATCTACGCCGAGCAGACCGCCGCATCGGAGGAGCGCACGATCCGCGCACTGGCGCTGAGCCACCTCACGGTGATCTACATCAAACAGAGCCTCGGCCGGCTGTCGGCCCTCTGCGGATGCGTGGTCGCCGCGACGGGTTCGAGCTGCGGCATCACCTACCTGATGGGCGGCACCTACGAACAGACGGCCGCAGCGGTGAAGAACATGATCGCCAACCTCACGGGCATGATCTGCGACGGTGCCAAACCCAGTTGCGCGCTGAAACTCACCAGCGGGGTCTCGACCGCCGTGCTGTCGGCCATGATGGCCATGGACGGCCATTGCGTGACCTCGGTCGAGGGGATCATCGACGAGGATGTCGACCAGTGCATCCGCAACCTCACGGCGATCGGTCGCGACGGCATGGGCGAAACGGATCGTCTCGTACTCGAAATCATGACTAACAAATGCTGATATGAACCGCACGACGAAGCAACTCCTTTTCACGACGCTGCTCCTTCCGGCAGTAATCTGCGCTTCGGCGCAAACCCGCCCCGCCGAACTCTCTGCGATGCCCGAACGATCGGCCGGAATCTACCACTCCTACGAAGAACCCTCCCTATCCGACGCTGCCGTACCTGCGGGATACGTACCCTTCTACATCAGCCATTACGGCCGTCACGGAAGCCGGTGGCACACCTCCGAGCCCTTCTACGCCACACCGTTGAAGACCCTGCGGCAAGCCGACGAAAAAGGAATCCTGACGGCGCGCGGTCGCCGGCTGCTCGCCCAGGCCGAACGGCTGGCCCAGGATGCCCGCGACCGTTACGGCGATCTCTCGCCCCGCGGAGCCCGCGAACACCGCGGCATCGCCCGACGTATGTATGCCGCCTGGCCCGAGGTATTCTCGACCCGGGACGGACGCACCTGCACGGTGGACAGCCGCGCAACGGTCTATCCGCGCTGTATCCTGAGCATGGCGGCCTTCAACGAGGGGCTCAAGGAGCAGAACCCCGAGATCACGACCCTGCGCGAAGCAAGCAAGCGCAACGCCTACTACCTGGCCAACCAGTACGATACGAGCCGGGGCAGCGACGTGGCCGACCGCACGGCGGACAGCCTGCGCGAAGTGCGCGTCGATCCCGCGCGGTTCCTCGGCACGATCTTCACCGATCCGTCGGCCGTGGACAACCCCGTGAAATTCATGAGTCGGATATTCAATCTGGCAGGCATCGCCCAGGACGTGGATTACCTCGGAATCGACCTCTACGATCTGTTCGACGAAAAGGAGCTCTACGCCCTGTGGGAATGCGAAAACGCACGGCGCTACTTGATTATGGGCCCTTCGGTCCGCTTCGGCGATACGGTGATCGAGAGTGCCAAACCGCTGTTGCGCAACATCATCGAGACGGCGCAACGCGTGATCGACGGCGAGGAACAGGTAGCCGCATCGCTGCGTTTCGGCCACGACGTCTACCTGACGCCCCTGCTGGCGCTGTTGCAGGTCGAGGGTGCTTCGGCCCGTGTGGAGCGCATCGACGACATCGCTTCGTCGTGGAGCACCGAGAAGGTCACCCCGATGGCGGCCAACATCCAGTTCATCTTCCTGCGCAACGCCGCGACGGGCGACGTTCGGGTGCGGATACTCCACAACGAGCGCGACGCCGTGCTGCCCATCCCCGGAGCCCCCTACTACGCATGGCCGGAGTTGAAGAAATACTGCGAGGAGCGGTTGGAGGCGGACGTCCGCTATTCCCGAAGATAACGGAGGCCACCGTAAAGTCCCTTCAGAGGGATGCGCGCCCGAAAGCAGAACGACAATTCGAAAATATCCTAACAATACATAATTCACCATATCATGTTTCTCGATACGAAACTCCCCTACAAAGTCGCCGACCTGTCGCTGGCCGAATGGGGACGCAAGGAGATCGAAATCTCCGAACACGAAATGCCGGGCCTGATGGCCGTACGCCGTAAATACGGGCCTTCGAAACCGCTCCGCGGCGTACGCGTGATGGGCTCGCTGCACATGACCATCCAGACGGCCGTGCTGATCGAAACGCTCGTCGAACTGGGCGCCGAGGTGCGCTGGTGCTCGTGCAACATCTTCTCGACGCAGGATCACGCCGCGGCGGCTATCGCAGCAGCAGGCGTTCCGGTCTTCGCCTGGAAAGGCGAGACGCTGCCCGAATACTGGTGGTGCACGGCCATGGCCATGTCGTTCCCCGACGGCAAAGGTCCGCAGTTGATCGTCGACGACGGCGGCGACGCCACGCTGTTGATCCACAAGGGATACAAAGCCGAGAAAGATGCCTCGACGCTCGACTACGAACCTTCGTCCTACGAGGAGGAGGTGATTCTCGGCACGCTGCGCAGCATCCTCTCCGAAGACCCCGAGAAGTGGCACCGCACGGTCGCCGAGTGGCGCGGCGTGAGCGAGGAGACCACTACGGGCGTACACCGTCTCTACCAGATGCAGGCGGCGGGCGAACTGCTCGTTCCGGCGATCAACGTCAACGACTCCTGCACCAAATCGAAGTTCGACAACCTCTACGGCTGCCGCGAATCGCTGGCCGACGGCATCAAGCGCGCCACGGACGTGATGATCGCCGGAAAGGTGGTGGTCGTATGCGGCTACGGCGACGTGGGCAAAGGCTGCGCCCGTTCGATGCGCTCGTACGGCGCCCGGGTGATCGTCACGGAGATCGACCCGATCTGCGCCTTGCAGGCCGCCATGGAGGGCTTCGAAGTGAAGACCGTCGAAAGTGCTCTGGCCGAGGGCAACATCTTCGTCACCTGCACGGGCAACTGCGACATCATCACCCTGGAGCACATGGAGCGCATGCGCGACCAGGCGATCGTCTGCAACATCGGCCACTTCGACAACGAGATTCAGATGGCACGCCTCGACAGTTCCGCGGCCGTGAAGACCGTCATCAAACCGCAGGTGGACAAATACACCTTCCCCGACGGACATGCCATCTTCATCCTGGCCGAAGGACGTCTGGTGAACCTCGGATGCGCCACGGGACACCCGTCGTTCGTCATGTCGAACTCCTTCACCAACCAGTGCCTCGCCCAGCTGGAGCTGTGGCAGCAGTCGTTGGAAGTCGGCGTCTACCGCCTGCCGAAGCACCTCGACGAGGAGGTCGCACGCCTCCATCTGGAGAACCTCGGCGTCGAACTGACGCACCTGACCAAGAAGCAGGCCGATTACATCGGTGTTCCCGAGGAGGGGCCCTACAAGGCCGAGCACTACCGCTATTGATCGCGTTATCGTAATAAGAAACCCCGCCTCTGAAGTTTTCAGGGGCGGGGATTTCGTATCGGAGGGGGCGTTCCGCAAGTAAAATTCTTTGCCTTTGCGCTCAAAAACCATTTTCGAAGGGTGTGGAGCGGGCCGTAGTCTGCGGAGTGAGCGACGCGAGCCTCCGGCCGCAAAACTTCGGATCGCTCGCACTCCCAGCGCGACCGGCCCAGCCGCCGAAGATGATTTATCGAGAAACATTTCACCTTTCACCCGCAAAATGCGATCCTGCGGATCGCGCGAGCCGTAGCCTCCCCCGGGCGGAAGCTCGCCGCGCTCACCCCGCAGGCTACGACTCGACCCTTTTACTTCCGAAGATGATCTTTTCCTGTAAACTGCGGATCCTCGAAGCCGCGCGAGCTGCAACCTCCGCTGGCAAACCGCAAAAACTTTTCACTTTTAACCGCTCACCTTCATAGATTCCGACTCTCGGCCGGGTAATTCTTAATTATAAAGTCCCCGCATCACGGGCCACAGATCGGTGAGGATATGGATGAACATGGAAATCGACACGATAAGTTTGAGTCCCGTGCCGACGACGAACGAAAGGAACGAGCCGACTCCGACCCGCAGCGCCTTCCGACGATCGCGGCTATCGTGCAGCAGTTCGCCGATCAAGGCGCCGAAAAAAGGGCCCAGGAAGATGCCGACGGGCGGAAAAAGCAGAAATCCGGCGAAAACACCGACCGTGGCGCCGATCGACCCGGCTCGCGAGCCGCCGAACCGCCGCGTCATCCATCCCGGAAGGAAGAAATCGGCCAGCGTCACGGCGACAGCGACGGCCAACCACAGCCACAACGTCGCCGCGGAGAGTCCCGAACCGGAGACCCCCCAGGCACAAAGCAGCCCCGCATAGCTGAGCAACGTGCCCGGAAGCGCCGGGACGATGCAGCCGACGATCCCGGCGACAGAAAGCAGCACGGCGGCAAGTATGAGAATCGCATCCATCGTTCGAAAGTTTTTCCGGCCGCCGGAGATCCGGCGGCTGCTCGTTTACCGACTCCTATCCGAAAGGCCGCACATCCGAAGAAGACGGCCGCCACCAAACACCGAAACCGGGCGCACAAGGCCCGGTTTACGACTGTCTCAGCCCGAATTTCCCGCGTCTACTCGACGAGGCGGTTGGTCGCCGTATCGGGGAAGACGATCCAGGGACGGAACTGCTTGGCGTCCTCGAAATCCATCAGCGCATAGGAGGCGATGATGATGACGTCGCCGACCTGCACCTTGCGGGCCGCAGCGCCGTTCAGGCAGATGCAACCGCTGCCGCGCTCGCCCTTGATCGTATAGGTTTCGAAACGCTCTCCGTTGTTGATGTCCATGATCTGAACCTTCTCCCCTTCGAGGATGTTGGCTGCTTCGAGCAGCGCCTCGTCGATCGTGATGCTGCCCACGTAATTCAGATCGGCCTGCGTGACCGTCACGCGGTGGATTTTCGATTTGATGACTTCGATCTGGAATTTCATTATCGGATACGGATGTTGTCGATTAAACGTATGTCTCCGGCCTGTACGGCGATGCAGCCCTGGATGCGCTCGGCGTCGCTCCAGGCAGTGACCTCCTGCATCGTAAGGGCGTCGACGGAGTGGTAGTAGATGACCTTCAGCATGGGATCGCGCTCGACCTCGGCCGTGACCCAGGCTTTCAGTTCGGCGGGCGTCAAGCGCTGCGACTCGGCGACTGCGGCAGCCAGCACGGCATAGATATGCGGTGCGGCGGCACGGTGTGCGGCGTCCAGCAGCGTATTGCGCGAGGAGAGGGCCAGGCCGTCCTCGCCGCGGACGATCGGACATTCGACGATCTCGACCGGCAACGCCAGCTGGCGGACCATCGCCCGGATGACGGCGATCTGCTGGAAATCCTTCTCGCCGAAGTAGGCGCGGGCCGGGCGTACGATGTCGAACAGGCGGCTGACGACCTGCGCCACGCCGTTGAAATGCCCCGGACGCGTAGCGCCCTCCATCACCTTGTCGATCTGTCCGAAATCGAACCGACGTCCGTCCGGCTCGGGATAAATCTCCTCCACCGAAGGCATCAGCACGTAATCCGCCCCGGCCGCTTCGAGCAACGCCGCATCGGCCTCGGGGGTGCGGGGATAGTGCTTCAGATCGTTTTTGTCGTTGAACTGGGTCGGGTTGACGAAGACGCTCACCACGACCGTGGCGTTTTCACGCCGCGCACGCTCCACGAGCGAGCGGTGACCGGCATGCAGGGCGCCCATCGTCGGTACGAATCCGACGCCTGCGGCATCGAGCGTATCGAGCCGGGCACGGAGTTCCTTGACGCTTGTAAATAGTTCCATCTCTTTAGTTCGAGTTGTATCGGGGCAAAGGTAGAAAAGATAATTAAGATTTGAAAATTAGGAATCGAAAATTCAGCCGCGACCGACGAAATTGCTTCGCAGCAACGACTTTCGGCGGGGCGGCCGGCACGATTTTCCGCTTTTGGAGGCCTCTCCGGCCCGCAAGACACTGCCCCGCCCACTCACAGATGCACAATACGGCGCCGATATTCGCCGAGCGTCGCTTCGTCCGCCGCGGCCAAAGCCGCATCCAGTTCGGCGAGTATCCGGGCGCGATCTTCGGGCAGGCGTCCGCACAGCGGCACGGGGTTGGAGACCGTATCGGCCAGCAGCGTGAGGGGAACGTCGAGCCCGGCGACAAGTTCGCGCAGCTCTTCGAGCCGTTCGCGCTCGGGCGCCGGGACGAAACGTCCCGCGGCGATATCGGCGGCGAGGGGTGCATCCTCGAAGAGGGTCAGCGAAACGACCGAAAGGATATAGGGATGCAGGCGGTTGAAAAGACGTACGGTATTCCTTGCTGCGCGAAGTCCGTTTCCGGCCCCGGCGAGCCCGGTCATATAAGTAAAGTAGTATTCGATACGGGCCTCGTCGAGCCTGCGGCACGCTTGCAGGATACCGTCCGGCGTGCAGCCTTTGTTCATGAAGGCCAGCGTCGGCCCGTCGCCCGTTTCGGTGCCGATGCTGATCCCGGTAATCCCCCGGGCCCGCAGTTCGCGCAGCTCCTCCGGACTCTTGCGAAGGACGTCGGCAATGCGCGCGAACATGCCGATGGTCGCCGTGCGGGGCAGATAGTCGCGAATCAGATCGGCCAGGCGGATCAATCGTCCGGCACTCAGCGCGAAGGGGTTGGCGCCCACCAGGAAGACCCGCCGCGCACGAGGCTGGTAGCGTGCGATCAGCCGCAGGTCGGATTCCAGTTCGGCGCGCGTCGCCATGCGGAAGCGCAGCGAACCGTAGAGCGAACAAAATTTGCAGGCGTGGTGCGTACAGGAGACGGTCGCCTGCAACAACACGGAATAGGCTTCGTAAGGCGGCCGCCAGACGGTACCGGTGAAATGTTGCGAGATGGTTTCGTTCATATTTTTTTCGTATTTTCGTTCCGCGAAGATAGGCCGCCGCAGCGCACGAAACAAGAACTTATGCGATTGTCAGCCACTTACGCCGATGTTAGTTTTCGTGCGCCCGAGGCGATTGCGACCGATGAAAATATGGAGAAAAATTTCGACAGCCCGGCTTCCGGGCCCGTTTGCGCCCTGTTCGAGCGTCTGGGCAACCGCTGGACGCTGCTCGTGCTGCATACCCTGCGGGAGCAGGGGACGCTACGATTCCACCAACTCGTCCGCGAGGTCCCCGGAGGCATCTCCGAACGCATGCTCGCCGCGACGCTCCGCGACCTGGAACAGGCCGGCATGGTCCGCCGGACGCTCTATCCCGAGGTGCCGCCGCGGACGGAATACGCGCTCGCCCCGAAGACCCTGGAGCTCCTGCCGATCCTCGACCGGTTGATCGACTGGGCCGAACGGACGCGATAAGCGCGTTCGCACCCGCGGGAGATGCCTGTCGGCGAAGCCGGACCCGCTACAAAAACCCGCACGGGCAGACAACATCCCCGAAATTTCGTTATATTTGCAATAATTTTGCACGGAGCACGTTACTATCGTGCGGCAAACCGAATAATATATACAAAACATACGAAACATGAGCGAAGTCATCAACATCAAGGAACTCGGCGAACGCATCGAACGCGAATCGATCTTCGTCGATACGCTGCGCACGGAAATGGGCAAGGTCATCGTCGGCCAGTCGCACCTGGTCGACACGCTGCTGATCGGCCTGCTGTCCAACGGCCACATCCTGCTGGAAGGCGTGCCGGGACTGGCCAAGACGCTGGCCATCACGACGCTGGCCAAAGCCGTAGACGCCGGATTCTCGCGCATCCAGTTCACCCCCGACCTGCTGCCCGCCGACTTGATCGGTACGCTGATCTACTCGCAGAAAAACGAGGATTTCATCGTCAAGAAGGGCCCTGTTTTCGCCAACTTCGTGCTGGCCGACGAGATCAACCGTTCGCCGGCCAAGGTACAGTCGGCGCTGCTCGAAGCCATGCAGGAGCGCCAGGTAACCATCGGTGACTGCACCTACCCGCTGCCGCAGCCGTTCCTCGTGCTCGCCACGCAGAACCCCCTGGAGCAGGAGGGTACCTATCCGCTGCCCGAAGCGCAGGTCGACCGTTTCATGCTCAAGGCCAAGATCACCTATCCCAAGAAACAGGAGGAGCGCGATATCGTGCGCATGAACCTTTCGGGTGCCGGAATGCCGCAGGTCAACAAGGTCATTTCGCCCGAAGATATCGTGAAGGCCCGCAAGGTGGTCGAGGATGTCTACATGGACGAGAAGATCGAGAAATACATCATCGACATCATCTTCGCCACGCGCGAACCGGCCGAGTACAACCTCCAGCGGCTGCAGTCGCTCATCTCGTACGGCGGATCGCCCCGTGCGTCGATTTCGCTGGCCAAGGCGGCCCGCGCCTACGCCTTCATCCGCCGCCGCGGCTACGTGATCCCCGAGGACGTGCGCGCGGTGTGCCACGACGTGCTGCGCCACCGCATCGGCCTCACGTACGAAGCCGAGGCCGAGAACATCTCGACCGAGGAGATCATCACCGACATCCTGAACAACGTAATCGTACCCTGACGATGCACGAAACCGAGAACGATATTCTGAAACGCGTCCGCAAGATCGAGATCAAGACCCGCGGTCTTTCCAACGAGATTTTCGCCGGAAAGTACCACACGGCCTTCCGCGGCAGGGGCATGTCGTTTTCCGAGGTGCGCGAATACCGCGCCGGAGACGACGTGCGCGATATCGACTGGAATGTCACGGCGCGGTCGCGCAAACCCCACATCAAGGTTTACGAGGAGGAACGAGAGCTGACGATGATGCTCGTCGTGGATGTCTCCGGGTCGCGGCTGTTCGGTACGACGGAGTATCTCAAACAGAACGTCATTACGGAGATCGCCGCCGTGCTGGCATTCTCCGCCGCGCAGAACAACGACAAGGTGGGCTGCATCCTCTTTTCGGACCGGATCGAGAAGTTCATCCCCCCGAAGAAGGGGCGCAGCCATATCCTGACGATCATCCGCGAATTGATCGGATTCCGCCCCCAGTCGGTCGGCACGTCGCTGGCCGAACCGGTGCGGTTTCTGACGAACGTCAACAAGAAACGGTGCACGACCTTCATCCTGTCGGACTTCATGGATTCGTCGTCCGACCAGCGTGCGCTGGACGACGCGCTGAAGATCGCCCGGGGCAAACACGACCTGGTAGGTATCCGCATCTACGATCCCCGCGAGACGGAGCTTCCCGACGTGGGTATCGTCGAGTTGCAGGACGCCGAGACGGGCCGCAAGGTCTGGGTCGACACCTCCTCGCGCGCCGTACGCGAACACTATGCCCGCTCGTGGGAGGAGCGCAGCACCCGGATCGACGCCACGCTCAAACACAACCGGGTCGACACGGCGATGATCCCCACCGACGGGGATTACGTCACCGAACTCATTAAACTCTTCAAACAGCGATGAGCAGATATTCCGCAATAGCCGCAGCGCTGCTCTGCACGGCGGCCGTACCTGCTGCGGCGCAGACCCCGACCGTCACGGCCCGCATCGAACCCGACAGCATCGGCATCGGCGACCGCTTCGACTACGTGATCGACGTGGAGAAGGATATGGTGCAGGTGGTGCAGTTTCCGGAGTTCGAACCCGCGAAGGAGGGCGATATCGAACTGGTCCGGAGTTTCCCGACCGACACGCTCGAACGCGACGGACGCCGTCTGAAGCTGCGCAAGCGCTACCGCCTGGCCGCCTTCCAAGAGGGCCGCTACAACCTGGGACGCGCCGAGGTGCTCTATGCCGACAAGAACATCGTCGACACGCTCCGCGCGGCCGATTCGCTGCTCTTGGAGGTGACGACCTTCCAGATCGATTCGACCTCGCAGTCGATCTACGACCTCAAACCGCAGAAGACCCTGCCGTTCCGCTTCGCCGAGATCCGAGGTTACGTCTCCTATGCCGTCCTGGCCCTCGCGCTGCTCGCCGCAGCCATCGCGGCCCTGGCATACTGGCTCGGCCGCCGCGGCAAGAGTCTGGGCGATCTTTTCAAGACACCGCCGCCCCTGCCGCCCCACGTCGCGGCGATCCAGGCACTCGAAGCCCTGCACCACCAGAAGTTGTGGCAGAACGAGAAGTACAAACAATACTACTCCGGCCTGACGGATATCCTGCGCACCTACATCGACGGCCGTTGGGGCGTCGGTGCCATGGAGATGACCTCCGACGAGATCATTGCGGCGATGCGCGGCATCGAACTGCCGGACAAGGCCCGCATGGACCTCACGTCGATCCTGCGCGACGGCGACCTGGTGAAATTCGCCAAGGCGACGCCCGATGCCGAACAGAACGAGGCCGACTACCTGAAGGCCTACTACTTCGTCGAGGAGACCAAGCCCGTCGAAGTCGAACAACTCGAAAAAGAGGCATAACCCTGCAATCAAGAACTTACGAGATGCGCAAACTGTTATATATATGTTTGTTGCTGACCGCGGTCGATGCCGCGGCGCAGCGGATGCCCGAACGGAGCCAGGTGCGCAAAGGCAACCGGCAATACGACAAGGGCCACTACGAAACGGCTATCGACCGCTACACGCATGCCCTGGAGCTGGCCCCGGGAAGTTTCGAAGCGACCTACGACCTGGGAAACGCCCTCTACAAAGCCGAACGGTTCGAAAACGCCGAGCAAACCATGCAGCAGGCTGCGGCCGACTCGCTCCGCACGGACGACGAACGCGCCGAAGCCTTCTACAACCTCGGGAACGCCCAGTTCAAGCAACAGAAATATCGCGAGGCGTTGGAGAGCTACAAGAACTCGCTGCGGCTCAACCCCTCGGACATGGAGGCCAAGTACAACTACGCCTACACCAAACGCCTGCTCGACGACCAAAACCAGGACGGCGGCGGGGGCAACGACGATCGACAGCAGAACCAAGACCAGAAGCAACAGCAGAACGGCGACCAGCAGCAGGATCGGCAGGACCGGAACGGGGATTCGAAGAACGACCCGCAGAACGGCGATCCGCAGCAAGACCAGCAGAATCCTCAGGAGGACAAGCAGGATCAGGGGCAGCCGCAAGAGGTTCCGGCCGGTATCTCGGAGCAGGAACAGCAGCAGATGCTCGACGCCATCCAGGCCCAGGAGGACAAGACCCAGGAAAAACTCAAGGAGAAACAGGGTGTGGTCGTACGCGGGCGGAAAAACTGGTGATATTCTATGGAAATCGACAACACACATGTCGCAAGACGGAGCTTTGCCATCTCCGGCGGCTCGCACTTCCGGCGCGACCGATCTGGCCACCGAAGATGATCCGGCATTGTAATGACAACGAAAAATAATTTTTAAGGCAACTCATACAATTCTACACTAAGCTGGATTTAAAGCCCAATAACTTTACGGGGTGCACCCAAAGCCCCTCCCTCGGGAGAGGTTTGGGATGGGGTCGGATTTATAAACGCAGCCAGAGGCCGCGAGACAACGACAGTCCCAAGTGTACCGACGTTCGAAGAACCTGTGAGGTGGGAAATCGTATATAGTTACCATTTTTAATTCTTAATTAGGTATGCACTTCGCTTCTCCATATTATCTTTGGCTGCTCGTGCTGCTGATCCCGATGATCGGCTACTACGTGTGGCGATCGTTGCAGGGCGGTGCGGCCATCCGCATTTCGACCGTCGAGGGGGTAACCGGCGCTCCGCGGAGCATCCGCTATTACCTGCGTCACCTCCCCTTCGTGCTGCGCGCCGCGGCATTCGCACTGCTCGTCGTAGCGCTCGCACGACCGCAGGATGTCGAACAGCACGCCCACACCGAGACCGAGGGCATCGATATCGTGCTCTCGATCGACGTCTCGGCCTCGATGCTCGCCCGCGACTTCGAACCCGACCGCATCACGGCGGCCAAACAGGTCGCGGCCTCGTTCATCGCCGATCGCTACGGCGACCGCATCGGACTGGTCGTCTTCGGCGCCGAAGCCTTCACGCAGAGCCCCCTGACAACCGACCAAAGCACGCTCCAGACATTGCTGGCACGCATCCGCAGCGGCCTGATCGACGACAGCGGCACGGCCATCGGCAACGGACTGGCCACGGCGATCAACCGCCTGCGCGAGAGCGAAGCCAAATCGAAGGTCGTAATCCTGCTGACCGACGGCGTGAACAACCGGGGACAGATCACCCCCATGACCGCCGCCGAAATCGCCAAGGCGCAGGGTATCCGCGTCTACACGATCGGTGTCGGCACGGAGGGTATGGCGCCTTACCCCGCCGTCGATATGTTCGGGCAGATGACCTTCGTCAACCAGAAGGTCGAGATCGACGAAAAGACCCTCACGGCGATGGCCGAACTGACGGGCGGCAAATATTTCCGCGCAACGGACAATGCCAAGCTCAAGGCGATCTACGACGAGATCAACACCCTGGAAAAGAGCAAGGTCGAAGTCTCGGAGCACATCACCTACGACGAACGTTTCCTCGCGTGGCTGCTGGCCGCCCTGGGGCTGCTCGTCGCGGAATTCCTGCTCGCGCGGCTGGTGCTCCAGCAGATTCCGTAGCGGAGAAGGCCTTCACGCCGCAATGATATCCTATCACTATTCGGCGGGCACGGTCGTGTCCGCAATGCCCCGGCGGGACGAACGGTGACAATACGATCCGCCGGGAAGAAGAAAAAGCTATGTTCCGTTTCGCAAATCCGCAATACCTCTGGCTGCTGGCGCTCATTCCCGCCATGGCGCTCCTTTTCGCACTGGCAGCCCGCAGCCGCATGCGTCGTCTGGCCCGTTTCGGGCGTCCGTCGACCCTCGCCGAGTTGATGCCCGAAGTGGCACGAGGACGTATCGTCCTGAAATTCGTTGTGTTCTGCACGGCCATCATGTTGTTGGTCTTCGCAGCGGCTCGCCCGCAGTTCGGGTCCAAACTCCGCGAGGAGAAGGCGCAGGGCATCGAAATGTTGCTCGTCGTCGATGTCTCGAACTCGATGCTGGCCGAGGATTTCGAGCCCAACCGTCTCGAACGCACCAAATACGCCATCAACAAGCTCTTCGACGGGCTGAAGCAGGATCGCGTGGGGCTGGTCGTCTTCGCCGGAGAGCCCAAGGTGCAGCTCCCCATCACCACCGACTACCGCATGGCCAAGGCCTTCGCGCGACGGATCGACCCGTCGCTGGTCTCGGTGCAGGGCACGGCCGTGGGCAAGGCGCTCGAACAATCGCTGCTGGCCTTCTCGGAGAGCGGCGACGACCGACACGGCCGGGCCGTGATCCTGATTACCGACGGTGAGAACCACGACGACGATGCGCTGGCCGTGGCGAAACGAGCCGCAGAATTGGGTATCCGCATCTACACCATCGGTATCGGCACGCCGGAAGGGGCACCGATCCGCATCGACGGCGAATTCATCCGGGACGAACAGGGCGAAATGGTCGTCTCGAAACTCAACGAGGAGATGCTCGTGCAGATCGCCGATCTGACGGGCGGCGCCTATGTCCGCGCCACGAAGCAGGATATCGGTCTGGACGAAATCGTCCGCAGCATCAACGCCCTGGAGCAGGCGGAACTTTCGACCACGCGTTTCGAGGAGTTCGACGAACAGTACCAATACCTCGTCCTGGCCGCGCTCGTGCTGCTGCTGATCGAATTGCTGCTGCTGGACCGCCGCAATCCGCTGCTGGCACACCTCAATATCTTCCGCGAAAAGCGGGAGGAGAGCCCCCGCGTTTGAGCCGCACCGAAAGTGCGCACCGAAAAGAGAAAAGGTGAAAAGTCGAATGTACTTTTCACCTTTTTCCTTTAAAAGGGACCCGCCGCCGAGCCGTTGTCGGATATCACGGTCTCTTGCGTCGGGTCCGCAGCCGGAAGAGGCGCTTCCGAGGTTTTCAGCAAGTATTACAATGCAATATTGTATTTATTCAAAATTATATCCGATGATTCGGGAGGCATAGCTACTCCAATAGCTTGCTGTTTTATAAGCATCGACCGAAGCCGTCGGGACATAGATTCTTGCATCTGAATTTATATTGTAAAACACGTCGCTCCCTACTGTCGGCGGATCAATCGGTTCGCAATAAATACTCGCCAGGCTGCTGCATCCAGAGAAGGCATAATCTCCGATCGAAGTGACCTTATTCGGAATCGTTATACTCGTTAGGCTGCTGCAACTCCTGAAGGTGGACTCTTTGATCGCAGTCACACCGTTGCCAATAGTAACACTCGTCAGGCTACGGCATTCTTGGAAGGCCCAACCTCCGATCGAAGTCACTCCGTCGGGAATATTAATACTCGTCAGGCTGCGGCATCTAAAGAAGGCAGAATTTTCGATCGAAGTCACTCCGTCGGGAATCACAATATCCGTCAGGCTGCGGCATCCAAAGAAGGCAGAACTTCCGATCGAAGTTACCCCATCGGGAATTGTATATTCGGTAAGATCGGCCGGGGCAAAAGCCAATAAGGTGCCATACTGAATTAGACAACGACAATCCGCCGAAGCATATTTCCCGTAAAAAGCGGATAATTTCGTACAGTCATTAAAAGCGCTGCTCCCAATCCAAATAACCTTATTCGGAATCGTTATACTCGTCAGGCTACTACATCCAGAGAAGGCAGAATATCCGATCGAAGTCACCCCGTCGCCAATAATAACACTCATTAAACTGCTGCATCCATAGAAGGCAACATTTCCAATCCAAGTCACTCTATCGGGAATCACAATACTCGTCAGTCCACTACAATTTTGGAAGGCACAATTTTCGATCGAAGTCACCCCATCAGGAATTACAATACTCGTCAGGCTGCTGCAATTCAAGAAACCATGGACATGGTTCAATCCAATAAAATATTGCAATTCATCGAAAGTCTTGATCGCTTTCCCCTTAAATAACTCACCGAGCGAAGTTACCGCCGCGGCTTCTTTGTAGGAAAACGCTCCGTCGCCGTTGGTATCCCAGTTATCCACACAAATCGCTTCGACCAAAGGATCGGCGAAACGGATCGGTTCGTCCGAAGGGTCGCCCGTCTTGACCTCCTCCATCTCCTCGACCGTCAGTTTGAGGTTGATCTTGTGCTGCGGGTTGAGTTTCCGGCCCGGTTTGGTGGTTTTCAGGCGGATATCCTGATTGCTTTTGCGCACGGTGACGTAAACGGTCAGCTCCGCGTCGCTCAAATCTTCGGCATTGAGCACCGCGAACGTGTTTTGATAATCCGCCGTCAAGCTCGCGATCGACGGCGTGACCGATACGGCATGTTCGGAGGTGGTGAATGTAATCACACCCGTCGTCAGATCGGCCGTATAGTTCCCGGCCAAAGTTTTGCCCTCGGCCGTCTCGATCTCGATCTTGCGAACCGAAGCACCGCGGTAGGTTCCCGAGGCCCGCAACTGGAGATTGAGGTAGGCGAACGGATGTCGGAATGTCAATTCCACGGGCGATTCGGACGGTACGACCGTCGTCGCGGCCCACATAAAGCTGTTCTTCACGATATCGCCGTTTTGCGTCGTCGCAATCGTACCCGCAACGGCCGACGCCGAGCGTTGCGCGGCGTTATAGGGATAGTAGGCGTAGAACGTATGTTCGGCCGAGTTGTCGTCGTATTGCAGATCGGTTTGCAGCGCAGCGTGGGCCATGCCGACATACGCGTCGGCGATAGCGGCCTTGTAATTCGCAGCGGCGGCGATCTGGGGCGAGAAGATACCCACGGCGTCGCCCGACTGCCACAGGATCGAGGTGCCGTCGATCAAGGTACGGGTCTCGTCGGAGCCGTCCGACGCGGCGAAAACGATGCCCGGACCCTGCGGGGCGGGTTGAACGGGTTCGGTAGGATCGTCCGAGCAGGCGATCGATGCCGCGGCCGACAGCAACGCGGCGAAAAGGATTTTCGTATTCATAAGTTGTCGTTGTTGGAATTTTTCGCGGAATAATTACCACTCCTCCTCGTAAAGCCCTCCGGTGTAGAGGTTTTTCGTCGTGTTGTTTTCGTAATCTTCTTCGGTGAGTACACCGCCGTTCAGACCGCCCGATTGGGCGAAGCCGCGTTCGACGGCGATTTCGAACGACTCTACCCGCGGCGATTCATAAACCGCACGGTGCGGCAAGGCAAAAGATGGGTGTTCCATAAGCTATGGATATTCTGCCGTATCGACCTCTCCTGCGGCGGGTTCGTAAAAAAAGAAAGTGTGAGGTCTGATTCTCGTTTATCTAACGGAAGGTTGTAGCAGGACCTATGTAAGAATAAACGACGCGATACCCCACACTTGGATAGATATGGAGTATCGAGGTATAGGGATATACCTCGGCCATAGTCTATACAAGAAATGAGTGCTGTTCGTTGTCCTCTTACATTTGAAAACTGCTACATTTTCCGTTAAGGACAAAAGCGAAAACACTTTAATCAAAATATGTCTGCTCAGGGGAATACCCCCGGGCAGCTACAAAGGTAGAAAATTTTTTCGCTCTTTGGAACAACACCCGCATGGAGTATCGCGTAAAAACGGGTGAATTTAGGAAGAGGAAGCAATTATATATGCCCCTCACGGTATTTTGCCCTCGCTTATTCGTACTTTGGCTCCGCCGAAGATACTTCCGCTCGGCAATGTTCCAATAAATTTGACATTACCCTCGTTTATTCGTATCTTTACCCCCAAAATACGGCATCATGGAAACGAAACATAAGACGGCCATCGGGCCGAAAACGATAAAATGGATATGGATCGCGGCATTCGCCCCGATCGCCCTGGTGGCGGGACTGCTGCTACTCACCCTCGCAGGGGCCTTCGGACGACTCCCGTCGTTCGAGGAGTTGGAAAATCCCCGCAGCAACCTCGCCACGGAAATCTATTCCGCGGACGGGAAGGTGATCGGTACATTCTTCGTGCAAAACCGCTCCTATGTGCAGTACGCCGATCTTTATCCGGCCGATTCGACGCTCCATATTCGGTTGGGCGATCATGAAGTCCCGCCCATCGTCGCGGCCCTCATCTCGACCGAAGATGCGCGTTTTCGCAGCCATTCGGGCATCGACATCCCGTCGCTGGCCCGCGTAGCCTTCAAGACCCTGTTGTTGCAAAACACCTCGCAGGGCGGCGGCTCGACCATCACGCAGCAGTTGGCCAAGAATCTTTTTCCCCGCGATACGGTCCGCAACCGCGGCCGGATCGTCCGTTCGGCGAAACTCGTAACGTCGAAACTCAAAGAGTGGATCACGGCCCTCAAGCTCGAATACAACTACACGAAGGAGGAGATCGCCGCAATGTACCTCAACACCGTAGAATACGGTTCGAACGCCTACGGCATCAAATCCGCAGCGCACACCTTCTTCAACAAGGAACCCGAGGAGCTCAACGTGCAGGAAGCCGCCATGCTCGTGGGCGTGGTCAACGCTCCGACGCGCTATTCGCCTGTACGCAACCCCGATAACGCACTGGCGCGCCGCAACCTCGTACTGGGACGCATGCGCCAGGCCGGAGCCCTCTCGCAGAAACAGTGCGACTCGATTTCGGCGCTTCCGATCGTGCTGAACTACAAACCCGTATCGCACAACGAAGGTTCGGCGACCTATTTCCGCGAAATGCTGCGCCTGGTGATGACGGCCGAGCGTCCGCGCCGGGGGCAGTTCTACAACGAATGGGACTACGACCAGGCCGTCCGTGAATACGAGAACAATCCGCTCTACGGCTGGTGCCACAAGAACACGAAAGCCGACGGTACGCCCTACAACATCTACCGCGACGGACTGAAAATCTACACGACGATCGATTCCTCGATGCAGAGCTACGCCGAGCAGGCCGTACAGAAGCAGATGGAGAGCGTCATACAGCCCGCGATGGATGCCCAGTACAAGCGTACGAAGGTGCTTTTCGTGGATGCCGACCGCGAGGAGCAGGAGCGCATCATGCGTCACGCCGTACGTTATTCGGACCGTTACCGAGAAATGAAAAACGCCGGAGCCAGCGAAAAGGAAATTCTCGCCGCATTCGACCGTCCCTGCAAAATGAAGGTCTTCACCTACAAGGGCGAGCGCGACACGACGATGACGCCGCGCGATTCGATCCTCCACCACAAACGGATCATGCGCGCGGCATTCGTGGCCCTCGATCCCCGTTCGGGACATGTCAAAGCCTATGTCGGCGGCCCCAATTTCCGCTATTTCAAATACGACATGGCCAAGCAGGGCAAGCGGCAGATCGGTTCGACGATCAAACCCTTCATCTACACCTTCGCCATCGACCACCTGGGATTCACCCCCTGCACGACGGTGCCCAACCTCCCGACCACGATCGAGACGGCCAACGGCACGGCCTGGTCGCCGAAGGAGGCCGGAAAGGTCGAGTACGACGGTGTGCCGCATCCGCTCAGCTGGGGACTCGCCCGCAGCCGCAACAACTATTCGGCCTGGATCATGAAGCAGGCGAAGCAGCCCGAGGCCGTGGCCGACTTCATCCACAACATGGGTATTCGCAGTTATATCGATCCCGTCCCGGCGCTGTGTCTGGGTACGTCGGAATCGAACGTCTTCGAGATGGTGAGCGCCTTCTCGACCTTCGCCAACGAGGGCGTGCACACCGACCCGATCTTCGTCACGCGTATCGAGGACCGGCAGGGCAACCTCATCGCCAGCTTCATCCCCCAATCGCAGGACGCCATCAGTGAACGCACCGCCTACACGATGCTCACGATGCTGCGGGGCGTCGTCAATTCCGGAACGGCCGGGCGTCTGAACTGGGGCTACGGCATGAAAGAGGTCGAGCTGGGCGGTAAAACCGGAACCTCGAACAAGAACCGCGACGCCTGGTTCATGTGCGTAGCGCCGCGGCTCGTCGCGGGAGCCTGGGTCGGCGGCGAAGATCAGTCGGTGCACCTGCTGGCGCGCGGCGAAGGCAGCGTCGCGGCCCTGCCGATCGTCGGAGAGTTCCTCCAGAAAGTCTACGACAACGGCAGTCTGGGTGTCGACCGCACGGATCGCTTTATCCGTCCGACGCTTATGCCCGAATACGACTGCGAGGAGAAGGGCGAAAGCTACGAACCGACCGGAAGCGTCGGTTCGACGGCGGAAGACGAGTTTTTCGACTGATATACCACAACGTCGGTGATTCGAAACCCGGAACTGCCCCGAATTCGAGCGGGAGCAGCATTATGAATATGACGGCAGGCCGAAACGCCCCCGACAAATACAACCAATATTAAAAAAGGTAGCTTAATGAGAATCGCAATCGTCGGCGCGAGCGGCGCCGTAGGGCAGGAATTTCTGCGTATTCTGGAGCAGCATCCGCTTCCGATCGATGAACTGCTGCTGTTCGGGTCCGAACGCAGCGCCGGACGCACCTGCATGTTCCGAGGCCAGGAGATAACCATCAAACTGCTGCAACACAATGACGACTTCAAGGGGGTGGATTTTGCCCTCACGTCGGCCGGAGCGGGAACTTCGCGCGAATTCGCCGAGACGATCACGCGCTACGGCGCCGTGATGATCGATAATTCGAGCGCCTTCCGCATGGACGACGATGTACCCCTGGTCGTACCCGAGGTAAACCCCGAGGATGCGAAAAACGCGCCGCGCCGCATCATCGCCAATCCCAATTGCACGACGATTCAGATGGTCGTGGCACTCAATGCGCTCGAACGCCTCTCGCACATCCGGCGCGTGCATGTCTCGACCTACCAGTCGGCCAGCGGCGCCGGAGCTGCCGCCATGACCGAGTTGGAGACGCAATACGCCCAGCTGACAGCCGGGCAGCAACCGACGGTCGAGAAGTTTGCCTTCCAGTTGGCCTACAACGTCATTCCGCATATCGACGTATTCACCGACAACGACTACACGAAGGAGGAGATGAAGATGTTCCACGAAACGCGGAAGATCATGCACTCCGACGTGCGGGTGTCGGCCACCTGCGTACGCGTTCCCGTGATGCGCGCCCACTCGGAGAGCGTCTGGGTCGAGACGCAGCGCCCGATCACGGTCGAGGAGGCCCGCGCGGCATTCGCCGCAGCTCCGGGCGTGGTACTGATGGATGCTCCGGCCGAGAAAGTCTACCCTATGCCGCTTTTCCTGGCCGGCAAGGACCCTGTGTACGTCGGCCGCATCCGTCGAGACCTGACTTGCGACAACGGACTGACATTCTGGTGCGTAAGCGACCAAATCCGCAAAGGCGCCGCACTCAACGCCGTGCAGATTCTCGAAACGTTGCTCTAATTGGGGAAACCGCTTCGCGCAATCGTGCGGCGCATGCTGCCGACACGACGAGCCCACCGAATCAGATGGTTCCAGCGAAAAAGGCTGTCCGATCATTTCGGACAGCCTTTTTCGTTGGTCATCATTCCGCCGGATCAGCGGATACCGTAGCGACGCAGGATTTTGGCGACCTTGGGTTCGAGGTATTCGGCCATGTGCATGAATCCTTCGTCCGACGGATGGCTGCCATCCACCGTACCGAGGTGGTTGGTGCCGATCATCCCCTTCGAATCGATGAAATAGATGTTCTTGTCCTTTTTCATCAATGCCTTCACGCCTTCCTCGGCCGCAGCACGCTTCTCTTCCTCGAATTTCCGCAAACGCTCGTTGAAATTCGTAGTTTCGCGCACCTCGGTCTGAATAAAAATCAACGGCGTAGTGGGATGCGCCCGGCGGACCGTCTCGACGAAGGGCACCAGCCGCTCGCGAATCTCCGCACCCGAAGGATTCGAGAACGCGTCGAACAGGAACGCATCGGCCTCCATTTCGGCAAGCATGCGGGCGAATTCGGGCTGAAGTTTGCAATTTCCGCTGAACCCGAGGTTCAGGAAGTCGATTCCCAGGTCGCGCTGCATGCGCGCCGTATAGGTCATACCGGCACGTCCCGCAGCGGCTCCGTGCGTAATGCTCGACCCGAGCACCACGACCTTATGGCGGAAGGGCGTCGGCGCGGCCTCGATCGTCGCGTCTGCATCCACGCCCAATTCGAGCGAGAGCACTTTGTCCCACAAAGGCAGGTAGAGCAAGCAGTATTTCTCGCCTTCGGCCATGTTCTCCACCACGGCACTCTCGTGTTTGTCGGCATTCATCTTCGGCCAGCCGAATCCGGCATAGACCCATTCCCCGTCGCGCTGGATATAGAGGTCGAGACCCTTACGGGCGATCGGAACCATATTGTGACCCAGCGACGTCCCCCCGGTAGTCCAGCGGGCACGGATCGTACGGCTGTCGGTGCGGAATACTACGGCCAGTCCGGTCGAATAGAGCGAATAACGCTTCACGGGTTGCCACAACTCGTACCGCGCGGTATCCACACGCTGAAACGGAGCGGGCGTCTCCATCGTCTTGCCGATAATGGTCAACGACGCGGCATCGACATAGCGCAACTCTTTTTTCTTTTCGGCGCGGACTGCTCCGGCGCTCAGCATCAAGGCTCCGGCCACGAAGGCGGGAATCAATCGACGTAGGTTCATGATAAATAGGATGGGTTATTATAATATAGGCAAAGATAACTTTTTTCGTCCGAATTGCGATGATTTATGCAAAGAATTTCACGCGCGTATTTTCGTCCGGGAGACGCTCGTGTTCCGGAAGAATCGCGATCTTTGGCTTTGCCGAAGATACTGCGTCTCGAAAAAAATGCAAACGAACTTGCTTTTTTCTCTCGGCTCATTCGTACTTTGGCTCCGCCGAAGATACTCCCGCTCGGCAATGCTCAAATAAATTTGGCATTGCCCTCGCTTATTCGTATCTTTGTCCTCACACAAAAAAAGCAAATCTTATGGAATTCGAAGGAACCGTTTACAGAATAATGCCCGTCACGAAAGGCACCTCGGCACGCGGCGAATGGCAGCGACAGGACGTCGTTTTCGAAATGAACGAAGGATCGTTCACGCGTAAAATCTGCGTCACGTTCTTCAACAAGCCCGACGACGTAGCCCGACTGCGCGAGGGTGCAGCCTACACCGTATCGGTGAACATCGAGTCGCGCGAGTACAACGGACGCTGGTATACCGACATCCGTGCCTGGAGAATCCAGCCCAAACAGGCCGAAGCCCCCGCACCGATGCCCGACATGCCGCCGATCGTCGAGGAGCCCGCTTACGCCTCCGCCCCGGCCGCTTCGGCCGAGGTCGACGACCTGCCGTTCTGATCGGTCGATTCGGCCGAATCCGCTTCTGACGGAATGGTCGGAGCCTTTTTGGGGCTGCCCGACCGTCGGGACGATTTACCTTACCCGGGAGACTTCCAGGTCTCTCGGGTGTTTTTTTAGAGAAATATGCCGTGAAACCATGCGAGTCTTCGCGGACTGCGATCCTCTGAAGAACTTTTCAACGCCGGGGCGTCGAAGATGATTGTTCCAGAGATCTGCGATCCTTTGGATCGCGCGAGCCGTAGCCTCCCGCCGCGGAGGCTCGCTTCGCTCACCCCACAGGCCACGACTCGCCCGCAATGGAACGGCAGCATTAACTATTAAAAGGCAATTCTGAATTAATGAAGGTGATTATATACAATTGTACCTTTGCGATATATTCGGCTTGGCAACCTTAAGGATTGCACCCTAAGTCCCCTCCGAGGAGGGGATTTAGGGGAGGGTCGGATTTATAAACGCAGCCGTTGGCTGCGAGACGCCGGCTGTCTGACGAGAAATCACGGTTGAAAAACCGGCAAGGGTAAAATTGTATATAGTCACCTTAATGAATTGCTCCGGCTTTTTGCCGAGCCCCCGGTGAAAGTTCGCTGCGATTACCCCACAAGCTGCGTCCCCCAACCGCCGAAAATAGCACCGCCAAGCACCACAAACACACAAAGGGCGCCCGATTGGACGCCCTTTGTATTTAAGATCGCTCTTAAAATACTATTTCTTCTCCTGGAAGAAATCTTTTACCTGGTCGTTGGGAATAACGCCTTCCTTGAACATGTAGGCACCGGTCTTCTCCGAACGGACCATCTTGATGCACTTCGTAAAGTTCTTACCCGTGCCGGTTTTCAGTGTTGCGACTACTTTCTTTGCCATAGCTTACTTTGCTGACTATTTGATTTCACGATGAACGGTCACCCGCTTCAGATAGGGATTGTACTTCTTACGCTCCAGACGATCGGGGGTGTTCTTTTTGTTTTTGGTGGTGATGTAGCGCGACATGCCTGCAACACCGCTCTCCTTCTGTTCGGTGCACTCGAGGATGACCTGAACTCTGTTACCTTTCTTTGCCATTTGTTACGAGGTGATTTTAGTAAACGGTCTTCGCTGCGGCAGCTTCGCGCAGAGCGACTGCAAGACCCTTCTTGTTGATGGTTTTCATACCGGCAGCCGATACCTTGAGGGTGATCCAGCGACCTTCCTCCTCAGACCAGAAACGCTTGGTTTTCAGATTGGGACTGAACGTGCGCTTGGTCTTGTGGTGCGAGTGCGAGACGTTGTTTCCCACCATCGCGACCTTGCCTGTGATTTCGCAAACTTTCATTGTCGTGGTTTATTGTAAATTAAACTTCCCTTTGCGGGCGTGCAAATATACGATCTTTTTCTCCAAATAACAAGCCGCACGCAGCTTTTTTACCGATTCTGCGGAGACAATCGAACCGCGCACCCGTATTACGCATCGCGCAACGCGTCGCGCAGCATCCCGATGGCGTATGCCGAAGCACGGTCGACGATCTGCCCGCGGTCGGTGCCGCACTGCCGGCACACAGCTACGGTTCCTTCGGGTGTCGCCACGGCGATCCACACCGTACCGACGGGTTTGGCCTCCGTACCGCCCGTAGGCCCTGCGATTCCGGTCGTCGCCACGGCATAGTCGGCTCCCGCGAGACGGCGCACCCCTTCGGCCATCTGTCGGGCGACTTGCTCGCTGACAGCTCCGTAGCGGGCGATATCCGCCCCGTCGACTCCTAATACCGATTCCTTGACGGCATTGGCGTAAGCCACGACCCCGCAGAGAAAGTAGGCCGAAGCCCCCGGCAGCGCTGTAAAACGCGACGCGATAGCGCCGCCCGTGCAGCTTTCGGCCACGGCGAGCGTCCGCCCCCGCTCGGTCAGCATGCGGTGAACGCACTCCTGGACGGTGGCCGTCTCGTAACCCACGACGTATTGCGGAATCATCCCGCGCAATGCCTCGAACTGTCGTTCGATCTCCTCGGAGACGCTCTCCCCGTCGACCTCGTAAGCCGAGAGGCGCAGCCGCACGACGCCCGGAGCGGGCAGATAGGCCAGTTTCAGATAGTCGGGCAACGCATCCTCCCACGGGGCGATCCGCTCGGCGAGCATCGATTCGGCCAATCCGGCGGTGATGAGCGTACGATGGACGATCTGCCGCAGGGCGAAGCGGGCCTTGAGCCGCGGCATCACCTCGTCCTGCATCAGGTGCTCCATTTCGAAGGGCACGCCGGGCAGCGAGACCAGCACGTGTCCGTCGCGTTCGAACCACATGCCCGGCGCCGTGCCGTGGGCATTGAAAAGCACCGTACAGCAGGCCGGAACCAGTGCTTGGGACTGATTCAGCGCGTTGAACCCGATGCCGCGGGCCGCGAGCATCCGCTCGACATGCTCCGAGACGCGCGCATCGACGACCAGTTCGCTGCCGAACAGTTCGGCGAGCGTACGTTTGGTGATGTCGTCCTTCGTGGGGCCGAGGCCCCCGGTGACGATCGTCACTTCGCAACTATCCAGGGCTCGTTCTATCGCAGCAACGATCTGCCCGCGGTCGTCGCCCACCGAGAGTTTCTCGTGCACGACGATTCCGGCGGCATTGAGGTGACGGGCGATCGATACGGAATTCGTATCGACGATCTGACCGATGAGAATTTCATCGCCGATGGTGATGATCGTAGCGTTCATGGGGTTATGTTTGATAGCTATAAGGGAGAGGCTTCCGGTGCATCTTGCAGGCATCCGGGCAATCGGAAATTGAAATTTTATCGCTGAGGTATAGGGCGCAAAACCATGTTGCGTTCCAGTTTATTTTCGTCGTCCTTCAGTTCGAAAGAGTCCCACACCTTATAACGTTCATTCGTCGTAGGATTTACCATTAAAAATCCTATGGACACTTCGATGGACTTCAATTCGTCTTTCAGCCGCTTCGAAATGTCGGATAAGTCGGGTTCGATAAGTATGGTCTCCCGAGGCGAAACCGGGAATGCGGAATGAAATTTCCGCCCCACCGCTTGAAAAGGGTAAGTCCAAGTCGAAATAATGTCGGAATCGGCTCTAAAATCGACTTTGATTCCCATATTTCTATTGTCGGAAAGTAATGGAGAGTAAGTCGACAATAGGACTTCATTGTCGAATCGGTTCGTCAGCAGAACGGTGA
Organism: uncultured Alistipes sp.; assembly: GCA_947573795.1. Taxonomy (GTDB): domain Bacteria; phylum Bacteroidota; class Bacteroidia; order Bacteroidales; family Rikenellaceae; genus Alistipes. The sequence goes on from CANPHE010000002.1 coordinate 75,441, forward strand.
CTTTTTCGAAATCTTTATCGGGTGCTATGCTTATGTGTATCTGACTATACGCAGAAAAATGACTGCCCAATACGGCAATCATAAATAGGAATACTTTTTTCATCGTAATCAATCAACGTGTTCCGCATTTCCGGTATCGGAGGTATCGGCCGCGACAGGCTGGGCATCGGCGATCAGCGCCCGGCAGATATCCCCCACCAGACCGGGCCCTTCGTAGACGAATCCGGAATATACCTGCACCAGATCGGCCCCCGCGGCGAGCATCGCCCGCACATCGTCGGGCGTCATCATCCCGCCCGAACCGATGATGGGGTACGTTCCACCCGAACGTTCGTGGATGCGCCGCACGATCTCGACCGAACGCTGCGCGAGCGGAGCCCCGCACAAACGGCCGCTGCCGATCTTCTCGACGGTCGTACGGCTCGTATGCAGCCCTTCACGGCGGTGCGAACCGTCGGTAGCGACGATCCCGTCGAGCGGCGTGTCGACCAGAATATCGGTCACCAGGTCGATCTGCGCGTCGTTCATATCGGGCGAAACCTTAAGCATGATCGGTCGATATTGATTCTGTCCCCGCCGGAAATCGAACAGCGGTTCGAGGACCGCAAGGATGCGTTCGCGCGTATACTGCGCACACGGACTTCCGGAATTATCGCAATCGATATTGATCGTAAAGTAATCGGCATACTGATAGAGATTGCGGAACGATTTGAGATAATCGTTCGGAGCTTCGGCGACGGGAGTTCCGGTATTCCGACCGATATTGCAGCCGACGATCACCCCCGCACGACGGTGCCGGAGATGCTGGATCACAGGCTCCAGACCGCGGTTGGCCAGTCCCATGCGGTGGACGATGGCCCGGTCCTTGGGCAGGCGGAAGACTCGCGGCCGCGGATTGCCGCTCTGAGGCCGCGGCGTAACGGTACCGATCTCCACGAATCCGAACCCCATGGCCGTCAATTCGCGAAACGCCTCGCCCGAGACGTCGAACCCGGCGGCAAGTCCCACGGGATTAGGAAAATGCACACCGAAGACCTCGCGTTCGAGTGCCGGGTGTTTCACGGCGCAGCATCTACCGAGCAACCAACGACCGCCGGGCATCCACCCGACGAGACGCAGCGCCACGAGGACCGCACGTTGTGCTTGCTCGATAGGAAGTGCGAACAACAGGGGTTTTATGATTCGCTGATACATTTCATATACAGTAAACGTTGCAAAGATACGAATAAGCGAGAGCAATGTCAAATTTATTTGAACATTGCCGAGCAGGAGTATCTTCGGCGCAGCCAAAATTGCGAATAAGCGAGGGCAATGTCCAATTTATTGGGGCTTTGTCGAGTAGAAACACCTTCCGGTAAATAAATGCACTCTTTCCGGCTGCACGGGCCGTAGCCTTTTCCGAGCGGAGGCTCGCTATGCTCGCCCCCAGCCGCCGAAGATGATTCTGCGAATCGCGCAAGCATGGCAAGCCTCGCAACGAATGCAGCCACTCCAGCCGCCGAAGACGATCTTCGAGCAAACTTCCGTATCTCCCGCTCAGAAATACTCCCGCCGATAGGGATAACCGTCGCGCATCGCTTCGAAATCCTCCGGATGCGTCTTCAACAAGCGGCTTTCGGCCTCGATATCGTAAAATCCGCCGATCGTGGCACACAACTCTCCCCAGGCAATCGGACGCGGAACCGAGGGCGCCGCAGCGGCGGGATACCACCCCACGATCGGCCAACCGAAAAACCGCGCCAAGGCATCGACGCTCATAGCCGTAGCCGTAGCCTTTCCCTGCTCGGAATATCCGGCGACGTGGGGCGTCGCGATCGCGGCCCGGGCAAGCAGATCGCCGTCGAGGTGCGGTTCGTGTTCCCAGACGTCGAGCGCGAACGGATGGCCGCTCGCCAGCAAGGCACGACCGTCGACCACGGGGCCGCGCGAGGAGTTGAGTACGATCGCATCGGGCCGCAAAGCCCCGAGCAACGCGGCATTGGCCAGATGGCGGGTCGAAGCGTCGAGCGGCGTGTGGAACGTCACGATATCGGCCCGACGCATCACCTCCTCCAGCGGCACGAAATCGCCCCCCTCGCGTGCGGCACGCGGCGGGTCGCAACAGACGACGCGAAAGCCCCATGCCGCGGCATATTCGCGCACGAGCGACCCGACATGCCCCACACCGACGATGCCCAACGTCCGGTCACGAGGCTCCCATCCCTGCTCGCGGGCGAAGAAGGCCAACACGGCAGCGACCCACTGCAATACCCCACGGGCGTTGCAACCGGCAGCCGTGCGCACCTCGATGCCGTGCGCCGCGCACCACTCCCGGTCGATATGGTCGAAACCGATGGTCGCCGTGACGATCAACCGCACGGACGACCCTTCGAGCAGCGCCGCATCGCAACGCGTACGGGTGCGGACAACGAGTGCATCCGCCGCGGCGACATCCGCCGCCGCGATCTGCGACCCGGGCAAATAACGCACCTCCGCCCACGGTTCGAGCACACCCCGCAAAAACGGGATGGCGCTATCGGCGACGATCACCGGACGAGATTCAGCGATTAAAGCCATAAATTCATTGAGTTTCGATACTGCACGGCAGCGATCGGCCGGCATCCTTCCCGACCGCTCGCAATAGCCGTGCTGCAATTGACGTTCATCGATTTTAGAAACTACAAATATAATAAAATTTGGTAACCATATACAACTTTACACCGCATCGGTTTTTCAAACGTTGGCGCACTTAGGATTGTCGTGTATTCGCGGCCCTTGGCCGCGTTTACAAATCCTCGGAGGAGGGGAAGGGTACCGACGCAGCCAAAGACCGCAAGCCATCGACCGATCCGTTCGAAATGAAGATCGAAAACGCGAAGCGGTATGAAAGAGTTGCATATAGTTCCCGATTTTTTCCTACCTTTGTCTGTTCAAAACCCATTTCCGATGGAAGAAAAAGTTTTCGATCCGGATGGCGTAGGTGTCGCCAACGGAAGCTATTTCGGGCTTCCGTTCGAGCCGGAATCGGCCGAACTGGTGCTCATCTCGGCACCGTGGGACGTCACGGTATCCTACGGTGCAGGCACGGCCTATGCCCCTGACGCGATCATCGAAGCCTCGACGCAGCTCGACTTCTACGATCCGCTGGCACCCGGAGCCTGGCGGCGCGGCATCGCTACGGCCGACATCGATTACACCCTGCTGGAGACCTCCGTACGGCTGCGCAACGACGCAGCGCGCGTGATCGAGCACCTCGAAGCGGGCGGCACGACGACGGACGACTACGTGGTCCGCAAAATCCGCCGCGTGAACGAAGGGTGCGCCGCGATGAACGCCGCCGTCGAAGAACAGGCATCCCGCTGGCTCGCCGAAGGCAAGACGGTGGGACTGGTCGGCGGAGACCACTCGACTCCCTACGGGTTGATCCGCGCCCTGGCACATCGCGGCGAACGGTTCGGCATCCTGCACGTCGACGCCCACCGCGACCTGCGCGAGGCGTACGAAGGATTCGAATACTCCCACGCCTCGATCATGCACAACGTGCTGCGCGACCTTCCCGAGGTCGAACGGATCGTCCAGGTCGGCGTGCGCGACTTCTGCGAAAGCGAAGAACGCCTGGCTGCGACATGCGGCCGCGTCACGAGTTTCAGCGACCTGGAGATCGCCGAGGCGGAATTCCGCGGCGATACGTGGGACGCACAGTGCCGCCGCATCGCGGAGGCATTGCCCGAGCGCGTCTATGTCAGTTTCGACATCGACGGACTCTCGCCCGACAACTGCCCCCACACGGGCACTCCCGTGCCGGGCGGACTCTCCTTCAACCAGGCCGTATGGCTCCTGGCCACGATCGTCCGTTCAGGACGCCGCATCATCGGCTTCGACTTGGTGGAGGTCTCCCCCGCTGCCGAGGACCGCACGGATGCCATCGTCGGAGCCCGCATGTTGTGGAAACTCTGCGGACTGACGTTGGAATCGGCGAAAATATAAAGGTCTGATACGACATAAAAAACCAAAAACATAAAACAATGCGTTTATTCTCAATGCACAGTTGGCTGAAGACCCGTTATCGGATGAGTCTTTACCGCCAAAGTTTCGTGGAGGCGCCCTGGGCAGGTGGCGTCGTATTGCTGGGTTGCGTAGTAATCGCCATGTTGCTGGCGAACCTCCCCGCGACGAAACTCTACTACCACAACCTGCTCGAAACCGACCTTTCGTTGATGATCCACTCCCCGAGCGGCCTGATCGACTGGGTATTCCCGCGCGACATGACCGTCGAGAAGTTCATCAACGACGGTTTGATGGTGGTCTTCTTCTTCACCGTAGGTCTCGAAATCAAGCGCGAAGTCGTCTGCGGGCAACTCTCATCCGTGCGCAAGGCCATCCTTCCGGTGCTGGCCGCCGCAGGAGGCATGATCGCCCCGGCACTGGTTTTCACCCTGTTCAACCACGGCACGCTCGCCGCCAACGGCTGGGGAATCCCGACGGCCACCGACATCGCCTTCGCCGTCGGCATCCTCTCGATGCTGGGCGACCGCGTACCCGTCTCGCTGAAAATCTTCCTCACGGCACTGGCCATCGCCGACGACCTGGGCGCCATTCTAGTCATCGCGCTCTTCTACGGCGGACAGTTGCAGTTCGGCTTGATTCTCATCGCACTGGCCGTCATGGCTCTCGTCTACGTCATGAACCGCATGGGCGAGAAACGCATGTTCTTCTACCTCGTCCCGGCCGTCGCCGTATGGGGGCTCTTCTACTATTCGGGCATCCACTCGACGCTCTCGGGCGTAGCGATGGCCATGCTCATCCCGATGGACGCACGTTATTCGCACGAATATCTGTCGCAGAAAATGCAGACCCTCAAGGAGTGCCTCGCCGGAGCCAATCCCGATCTGGACGGTGACGGCATTCCCGACGAATTCCCCAACGAGGAGCAGCGCTGCTACCTGCGCGAGATGAGCCGCACGACCTCGGGGTCGGTCGGCATGAGCTACCGGCTCGAACACGCACTGACGCCCTACGTAACCTTCCTCATCATGCCGATCTTCGCCCTGGCGAACGCCGGCGTGGAGATCACCTCGGCCGAGTATTTCAACATCTTCCACTTCTCGCCCGAAATCGGTTCGGTAGGCATGGGCGTATTCTTCGGATTGCTCGTCGGCAAACCGTTGGGTATCTTCCTCGCCAGCTGGATCGCCGTGAAATCGCGCCTGGCCGTCATGCCCGAAGGCGCCTCGTGGAAGATGTTGCTGGCCGTAGCCTGCCTGGGCGGTATCGGATTCACCATGTCGCTCTTCGTCGACTCGCTCGCATTCACCGACGCCGATCTGATCGACCGCGGCAAGATCGCGATTCTGATGGGCTCCACGGCCGCAGCCATCGCAGGCAGCCTGTTGATCCTCCTGTTCTCGAAAAAAGCACGCTGACGCATGAAAAAAAGCTGTATCCTGCTGCTGCTCGCAGCGGCGTTCGCCGGGGCCTGTTCGAAAAAATCGGGCGGCGATGCGAAACTCCGCACCGATGTCGACTCGGTGGCCTACGTCATCGGCATGAACGTCGGCATGAACCTCATGCGGATGGATTCGACGATCAACGTCGCCGCCGTCTGCGAAGGCATCCGCGACGTCTTCCGCCAAAGTCCGAAACTCACCGTCGAGGCGGCCGAAACCTTCTACCTGAGCTACGTCAACTACGCCCTGCCGCAGAAGGCGCTGGCCTACGAGGAGCAATTCCTGGCCGACTTCGCCAAATCGAACCGGTCGTACGCCCGCACGTCGTCGGGCGTGACCTACGCCGTCGAGGCAGTGGGCGATCAGGAGCTCGTTCCGGCGGCCGACCGCGACAGCGTGATCCTCCGCTATGTGCTTTCGACACGCGACGGACGGCAGCTCCACTCCTCCTACGAACGGGGCGATTCGCTGCGCACGACCCTCGGAGACCTGGGGCGCGGCGTGAAGGAGGCTTTGAAACTCATCGGCAAAGGCGGCAAGATCGACGCCTGGATACCGTCGAGCGCAGCCTACGGAGCCGAAGGCGACGAGCAGTTAGGCGTACAACCCAATGCCACGCTGCACTACGAAATAGAGCTCGTCGAGGTCGATAAATACGCAACCCGGTCCCGACGCAACAATTTGCGTTAGTTTTATGAACCTTTTTGATAAGCCGAGAGCAGAGGCGAACTTGTTCGAGCTATGCCGAGGCGAGAAAAGGTGCAAGAAATTGAACCAATCGCCGATTATTTACTATCTTTGCGGTTGATACGCATTCGATACTTCCGGAGCGACGGCCGATGAGCCCGAAAAGCCGGATTCGGAGCGAACGGATTGCCATGCAAACACAAAACATATCGATCAAATGAAAAAAACTCTTTTTGTTGCGGCACTCGCGGGTGCTGCTGCCTTGAGCTCCTGCGCCAGCAAGAGCAACGACGTCGTGATGGGCAGCCTGTCGGACTTCGACTCGCTGTCGTATGCGCTCGGAGCCAACATCGGCTACGGCATGAATTACGAAATGAACGCCATTCCCTTCGACTGGAAGGCTATGGATAAGGAGCTCATCGCAAGCGCCACGGAGAAAAGCTCGATCAAACACGACGATGCGATCGAAAAGCTGCGCGAGTTCTTCATGACCACGCGCAACGAACGTACGCAGGCCATCGCTGCGAAGCGCGCCGAGGCGGACAGCATCCGTCTGGCCGGCGGTGATACGACGAAGGTGGAGTATCCTGCGGCCGATCCCGAGATGTTCGCATCCGAGGAGGAGCGCACGGAGATTTCGCAGGCTTTCGGTAACGACCTGGGTTACAACATCAGCAAGAGCGGCATGCCCATCCATCTGGTATGGATTTCCGAGGCGATGCAGAACGTTCGCGACAACAACGCCAAGATGTCGGAGGACGAGGTGAACCAGTATCTCCAGTACTATTTCATGGTGAAGCGTCCGGCCGAGAATGCCGAGGCTTCGGCCGCATGGCTCGAAAAGATCGAGAAGAAGTCGGGTGTGAAGAAGACCGAATCGGGTCTGCTCTATAAGGTTACCAACCCGGGCGACGAGTCGATGATGCCGAAGGACGCTCGCGACGTGGTGAAGGTTCAGTACACGGGCCGCACGCGCGACGGCAAGGTATTCGACAGCTCGATCTTCAAGAACCTGCCCAAGGAGGTTCAGGAGATGCGCAAGCAGCAGATGCCCGATTCGTACGACAAGAACGAGCCCGTAGAGTTCCCGCTCAACCGCGTGATCGCCGGTTGGACCGAGGGTCTCCAGTTGGTCGGCAAGGGCGGTAAGATCACGCTGTGGATCCCCGCAGAGCTGGCTTACGGTTCGCGTGGCGCAGGCCGCAACATCGGCCCCAACGAGGCACTCGAGTTCGAGGTGGAGCTGGTAGACGTTACCCCCTTCGAGGAGCCCGCTCCCGCCGAGGAAGCGGCCGAGACCGAGGAAACTGCCGAGGGTAAGGAGGCTCCTGCCGAGCAGAAATAATCCGGTATTCGACCTGACCGATTCGAGCCTCAAGAAGGTTACCGGAATCGGTCGCAAAAATCCCCGACCGCAGGATTGCGGCCGGGGATTTTTATTTGCAATAAGGGTACGATTATCGCGAACCTGCGGAACAAGCCTCCGCCCGGGAGAAGCTACGGATTGCGCGGCCTTTCCGAGCGCATTTGGGAGAAAAAACAGAAGGCAACTACACACGACTTCACCCTAAATCGAATTTAAATCCTTATAACCTCGCGAGTTGCACTTAAAATTCCCTCCTCGGAGGGAATTTACGTTCAAATTCTTGCACCTTTTCTCGCCTCGACATAGCTCGAACAAATTCGGCTCTGCGCTCGGCTTATGGAAAAGGGTCCGTTTCTGCTGCGGCGGCTCGGCAATTCGAATCCGTTCGATTGCACTCGCCCGACACCGCAGGCAAGGGGAAGGTCAGCTAACTCCGGGGAGAGAAAACAACCGAAAGAATGATAAGCAGCTATTTCCCTTGAAAGCCCCGTTTTAGCGGGACGGCCAAAAGCCGCGAGCATACGACCGTCTTAAGCAAATGGGCTGACAAGACCCGAACAAGGTTAAAACCGCAGATATTTCATCCGAAAGGCTGCACCGCTCGCGCCGAAAGTACGAGCCCCCGAGACTCCAAGGCACGACTTTGCATTTTCGAGTTCCGCGGACCGCAGCACCTTCATCCGACAAAAAAGCGCAGACCCGCGAGGCCTGCGCTTTCGTTCGATCGTGAAAGATCGTCTATTTCGTCTCCGGATCGGGAACCGTTCCGTCCGGTACGTTCTCTCCGGCCTGCGGCGTTCCCTTCTTGTTGTAAAGGAATCGTTTGATCTTTTGAGTCGGCGTCTTGATAAAATCCTCCTTCTCCTCGACCACCTCCGAAATCCGCGAAAACTTGTTGACCTTGGCATTCACGAAATCCATGATCTCCTTTTTGAGCTGTTCGGTCTTCGCCTCCCAAGCCTCCTTTTGGGTCTCCCATTCCTCGCGCCAATCGTCGATCATGGCTTCGATCTCGTCCCGGTTGAAATGCACGAGCGCTACCAAACGCCCCTCCTGCTCCGTGACGATCGAATCGGCGATGCAAACATGCGAATTGAGCACGCTCTCGATATCTTCGGGATAGATATTCTCACCGCCGGGCCCCACGATCATGTTCTTCAAACGTCCCTTGATGAAAAGCCGTCCGTCCTTATCGAATTCGCCCAGGTCGCCCGTACGGAACCAACCGTCGGCCGTGAAGACCTCGGCCGTAGCCTCGGGATTCTTGTAATAACCGGTCATGATGCTCGGCGTAAGCGCCACGATCTCGCCCTGCCGCGTCTCGGGATTGACATTCTCGAGACGCAGCTGCACACCGGGCGCCTGCGGTCCCGTAGAACCCAATCGCACCATCGAGGGCGCCGCTCCGGCCAACAGCGGCGCGGTCTCGGTCAGTCCGTAACCGATAGCATAAGGTACGCGGGCCTCGAGCAGAAACTTTTCCGCCTCGATATCGAGCTTGGCACCTCCGATGCCGAGGAAACGCAAGCGGCCGCCGAACAATTTCATCAATTTCTTGCCCGCGACACGGTGCAGGTAGCGGCGCATGAATCCCACGCGATAAAGCGTCCTCCAGAAATTGTTGGAATTGAATTTGGCGAGTACCTGGTGGCGATAAATCTTCTCGATAATCAGCGGCACGATCAACATCACCGTCGGACGCACCGCTTTGAGTGCGGGCATCAGGGCCGAGGCTGTGGGCGGACGGTCGAGGTACACGACCCTCGCACCCGTCGAGAACGGATAGATCATACCGATCGAGCATTCGTAGGTATGCGAAAGCGGCAATACCGAGAGGAAAACATCGTCGCCGCCGACCGGGAAGATCGACATCGAAATACTGCTCTGGGCGCACAACGCCGCGTGGGTCAGCATCACGCCCTTGGGCTTGGAGGTCGTTCCCGAGGTATAGATGATAACGGCCAGATCGTCGGGTTTCGGCACGGCAGTCGCTCCTCGGGCGTGCACCGTCTGCGAAATGATCCCCAGATTCTTGGTGCGGATCACGATGTTGAGCCCCTCGACGGTCTTCTTCGAGAGTTTGGTGAACAGTTTGTCGGAAACCAGCAGCGCCTTGGATTCGGAGTGCTCGATAATCATGTCGAGCTCCTCGCCCGAGAAATCGGGAAGAATCGGCACCGCGACCATCCCGGCCGTCGTAACGGCGAAATAAGAAATGCCCCAGTTGGGCATGCTGCTGCTGAGCAGCGCCACCTTGTCGCCCGGCTGCAATCCGGCATCGGTCAACATCTCCTGCACTTGGGAGATGCGTCGCCCGGTTTCGGCATAAGTCACCTCCTCGCCGCCGTACATCGAAAAGGCGATTCGGGATGCGAACTCCTTGACACTGCGGCGGGTCAACTCATATAACGTTTCGAAAGTCATATTCTAAATTCGGTTCTCGTTACGTTGCAATAACGCAAAATTCGGGACGAAATTACTAATTTTCGACTGAAAATCCTTATTTTTGGCCTAAAAATCGCCATGCTCGCACGGGATAATATCAAAAAACTGGCTGCCGAAGCGGGTTTCGACCTCTGCGGCGTCGCGCCGTGCCGTCCGTTCCCGAACAACGAAGCATGGTTCCGCGGATGGCTCGATGCCGGATACCAATCCTCGCTCGGCTACCTGGAGCGCAACACCGAGAAACGCTTCGATCCTGCACGACTGGTCGAGGGAGCACAGACGGCCGTGGTATGCGGGGTCGCGTACAAAAACCGGTTCAGCGGCGGTTACCCGCCCGGATATTCCACCAAAGTAGCCTCGTATGCCTGCGCCGCGGATTACCACACGACCCTCCGCCGAATGCTCCGCAGCCTCTTCGAAGCCTTAGCAACCCGCCATCCGGGACTGACCGGAAGAGCCTTCGTCGACACGGCGCCGCTCTGCGAAAAGCAGTTGGCCGTCGAGGCCGGACTGGGATGGATCGGCCGCCAGTCGTTGCTCATAACGCCGCAGTTCGGGAGTTACGTACTCCTGGGCGAACTGCTGCTCTGCGCCCCGACCGACCGTTACGACCGCCCCTTCGGGGAGTCGCGCTGCGGCAATTGCCGCAACTGCATCGACCGTTGTCCGACGGGAGCCATCGTCCGCGAACGCGTGATCGACACGCGGCGCTGCATTTCGTGCCACACCATCGAAAAGGAGCAGGCCGCCGGGGTCGATCTCGACGGCTGGATATTCGGCTGCGACGCCTGTCAGAATTGTTGTCCCTACAACCGTCGGGCGCCCGAGCACCGCCTTGCGGCATTCGATCCGGTATTCGACCCGCTCTCGATGGACGCCGCCGCATGGTCGGCGCTGGACGAAGCCGGATTCGAAGCACTCTGCGGCTGCACGCCGCTCACGCGCAGCGGGCTGGAACGCATCCGCCTCAACGCCCGGCGCAACGCCTCCGCCGAGCATGCTCCCGCAGAGACGCCGCACGAAGAATGGCCGCCGACCCTATAACGAAGAACGGCCGCCGCGGAAAATTCCGCAGCGGCCGTTCGCCGATTCATTCCGTTCATATTCCGTTCCCCTCACCCAACTGGTCGTATTCGATTTTCGCAGTCTCGAAACCGCCCGTACGGAAATTCTCGATCCTGCGGAACAGCAACATGTTGGCATCGTGCTGCCGATCGGGCAATCCGCGGCTCTCGGGGAAAGCCGTACGAATCACGGCGATCATGTCCTCGCCGTCGAATACCCAGTCGGTATACTGGAATCCGTGGAAAAAGACATTGTTGCTCGAAATCACCTCCTTCTCCATCGTCCAATGGCGCAAATCGGGCGACGAGCACAACACCAGACGGCTGCGCAGATAAAGCGGGTTGATGCGGTTGGCATACCATCCCGAGTGGGTGCGCCAACGGTCCTCGTCATAACAGGGGTTCGCCAGCGTCCAATACTTGTGCGTCCGCTCGTCGTAGCGGATCGTGAAACGTTTGCCTCCGCCCGGCATATCGATGAAATCATGCACCGGATCGAACGTGATCGTATTCGGATCGACGACTCGGATGAGCGCCGCCACGTCGCCGCGGTTGCTCTCGTCCACGCGCGTCACGACCGTCAGCCGTCCGTCCGGATCGAGCAGCAACCACCCTTCCTGCCACTGGTTGAAATTACGCTGGTTGTCGTAGGAGATTCCCGAACCTTCGATCCAGTTCTGGGGACCGCCCTGCAAGGCATTGGTCATAGTCCAGTTGGAGGGCTCCATCGGATCGGCATCCTCGGCAATGGAGACCACGATGATCGACATGCGGCTCTCGTCCTCGGGACTGATGCCCATCGCACGCCAGATACGCCCCTCGTGCACGACATAGGAGCTCGGAGCGCCGTGGTAATCGCCTTCGAAAAGCGTCGTCATCGACGACCACGTACGGCCTCCGTCCTCGGATTTGCGAATGACGATATCGCCCCGCTTGGCCGCCGTAACGCCCATTTCATAGATCGTATGCGGATCGGCGGGACGGATGAAGGTCATGCAGTAATTCATGTACTCCGGATTGGAGAGCAACTCCCACTTGCGACCGCGGTCGGTCGAGCGGTAATAGGAGTTCCCCGTAGCATGCGGACCCGCGCAGCCGACGAAATAGCTGCCGTCGTCGCGAATCGCGATGCTCGGATTGGAGATTTTCCGGCCGTGCGCCGCCGGACTGCGGGCTATGACCGTTCCGGGAGGCGCCGGCACCCCCTCCACGACGATCGAGCGGGCGAAAACCAGCGTCGCGGACACCCCCTCGCCCGAAGGCACGGCGACCTTCTCGCCCGGGGTTTCATAGGGACGCGTATAGATGCTGAACATCGTCGAACCGACCTGGAAACGCGTCTTTCCGGGAGCCCATTCGGGACCCGGATCGATCCCCGTCGCCACGCCGATGCGCAACAGCGTCGCATAATCGGCCCATACGTATTCGACACCGCGACTCTCGCGCAACGAGGTCGCACAACTATAAGCCCCGTCCTCCATCAAAGCGACGATCGGTCCGGAGAAGGTGCAGCCGTCGCACTGGGGATAGACCGCTCCGCCCTCGGTCACGGGCCGGATGTCGATCATCCGCCCTTCGACGTAGAGCCGGGCATCCGGATTGAAAACATATCGGCCCGATCCGGAATCGGAGGAATCGTCCGAACAGCCGGAGCCGGCCCAAAGCAACGACAACGCGGCTAAAAAATATAAATGCTTCATCATAATATATTACGGTTTAAGGTTCAGTCGGTATCCGAACGAAACGCGTCGGGATAAACGCGAGACGCTCCAACCGGTATAGAAATATGGAGGCCGTATACGATTTTACACTTATCGGCTTCATGCCTGCCGATTCGCTCAGGACTCTCGTTGTCTCGCGGCCTTTGGCCGCGTTTACAAGTCTGACCCTCCCCTAAATCCCCTCCTCGGAGGGGACTTTAACGTGCAAGTAACAGGACTCGAGTAAGTTTCGTGTAATATGGTATATAATCGCCTAAAAAACGGAGGCCGTATACGACTTTACCCTTGCCGGGCTTTGAGTCCCGATTGCTCGTAAGGCTTGCCGCCCCGCAACCCGTGAGGCGACAAGCCCCGGTCAAAGTCGTACACGGCGAACATATTATCCGAACAATTCGTTCAGGATGCGGGCCAAACGATATCCGGCCTTAAGAATCTGCTCCTCGGCCAAAGGTTGCACCTTGAGCATGTAGTCGTGCGAACGATGCTTCGAAAGATCGTCGCCCGCCTTAATCCAATCGTAGATCACCCGACAGGTCTCGGCATTCTCGTCGGCCCATTCGCGAGGCGTTCCGGCCGCCAGAGCCCGGCGTTCGGACTTCGAACAGCGGTCGAGCTGGGAGCGATAGTCGCGGTATCCCCAGCGGTGGATGAGTTCCGGCACAGCATCCCAGAACTTGTGGAGCACGTATTGCTTGTCGTAGATTTTGAAGGCGAAACTGTCGTACCAGGGGTAGCGGATATGCACGGGGCAGTGGATATCACCCACCAGATGCACCAGATAATAGATCGACACGCGAACGGTCGAATCGTCCAGATGGCGGTAATCGCCCAGCCGCTCCATTGCCTCCTCGATGGCCTTCACACCGTCCGTGCCGGGCGTAGGAGTGTACTTGGCATCGTTATCGGTCGCGAATCCGTGCCATTTCGAGGTCGCACGATAGGGTTTCGTAAAACGCACCTGATCCATCCACGAAGCATAATAGACGATCGAACGTCCTTCGAGGTACTTTTCGATCCGTTTCTTCGCACGCGGAGTCAGATTGCATTCGGCAATGTAGGCGACCGCATCATGTCCGGCCTTGCCCCAACCGAAAGCCGTGTCGCAAAATCCGATGACTGCAACAAGCAGCATCAACAGTGTTTTTTTCAGATTCTTCATAATATCGGAAAGTTATCCGCCGGTCGGGGACGTCGGACATCCCCGACCGGCAGTCGTTCATCATTCGGTGACCGTCACGGTGAATTCCTCGACGACCTGTTTCGATCCCGCAAGCGTGGGCAGCTGCGCCACGAAAGTCACGGTATAGGTGCCCGGAGCCGCGAAAACATATTCGAACGACGCCGGAACGACGCCTTCGCCGCCGACCTCCAGACCCGTATCGGCCGACTGCACGTGTGCCGCCGGGCGCCGGATGGCCGAGGTGATGCACTGTGCGTCGCGGTCGGCCGTCGGATTGGCCGACGCGGTCATGCGGATGACGGTGATGCCCGTGGCGCCTTGCGTCGAGCAGGTATTTTTCTCGCCGTCGTACGAAGACCAGTGCACGAGGTTCATACCGCTCCAGTTCGTGTCGCCGCCCTCCTGCAAATCGGAGGTCGAGAGGCCCGCCGAGAAGAGCGGCGTACGCACCTCGTCTTCCGGATAAGCATATTCGGCCGAAACATAGTAGAGGTACCACATCGTGCGCGTATTGCCTTTCTTACCCGTCCATTCATCCACGGCATTCGCATTCTTCTTGTCGACATGGTAGAAGAAGGCGACGTACAGCGGCGTCTGTTCATCCTTGAACCACGACGAAATATCGACCGTGCCCGAATCGTAGGTATCGTAAGGTTTGCCGGCGAGGCGGCCTCCGCGCGCCTCGTCGGGACTCGGATTGCTCGCCGAAGAACCCGAGATGAAGGGCGGCAGCTTGAACTGGCTCGTCGCATCGATCCACGTGGCAGCCTTGACCGAAGCCTCGGTATAAACGCCGCTGAAGTCGGTGGAATATTTCACCGAACCCGAATTGCGCTGCAAGCCGTTGACGTACTCCGAACCGAAACGCAGGAATACCGACGCTTCGCTGCGGCTGCCCTCATTGGCGAATTCATAGCGGTGCCCCGCTTCGCCCGACCAGAATACGAGGCTGCTGGCCGGCCCCGACAACTCGAAACGCAGGGGTTCGCCCTTGCGGACCGTCGTCGCTTCGGGCTTGATCTCGAACGCATCGCCCGACTTGAAATCCTCGAGGTTGAGCTCGACGCTTTTCGTATAATGACGGTTCGACCGGAAGGTCACGTCGCCCGGCAGCACGATCGTATTGACCGAACCGTCGGCTGCGGCCGTCACCTCCAGCGTAATGCTTCCGGCCGGATGCGCACCCGGAGCTACGACGAAATAGAAACTGCCCTCCTCGTAGGTCACGGGAGCCATGCCGCTGAAAGCCATCGTCACGGAGCGGCTTCCCTCTTTCACGGTAACCGGAATGTTCGAGTAACCCGCCTCGACCGGTGCCGTGAGGTCGATTTCACCCGACGGAATAACCAGATCGGCCGCAGTAGAGGTCATGCGGAGCTGCGAAATCGGCACCTGCGCGAGCGTCGACGAGGCGGACAGCTTGAGTTTCAGCTCCACGATCGCGAAGACGTTGTGGAACTCCAGGTTCACGCCCGACTCGGCCGTCGCGGCCGACACGGGAACCGCCTTCATGAATCCCGACGCATCGACATTATCGAGTTCGCCGGTCGTCGACTGGTGCTGAAAAGCGGGCAGCGAGACGGCTACGGCCTCGGGATTCGAACCGGCATGGGCCGAATAGGGCCAGTAAGCATAGAAAGTGTCGCCCGCGGCGGGATTCTGGTAAGCCTCACGGTCGTTCTTGCAACGGAACAGGCACGAAGCGGCATTCTCGGCATCGGGCTGCACGTCGTAAGCGTAGTTGGCCCCCAGTGCGAGCGCGCCTCTGCGGCCGTAAATACCCACGCAGTCGCCCGATTCCCATCCGATGGACATTTTGCCCGCCTCGACGGCGATCTGCGTGCGGGTCAAGGCGTTCATGCCGCCCGTGAAAGCGACGTATTCGCCCGTCGCGATGCGGCCTGCATCGGTCGCATCCTGCTGGCATCCTGCGGCGAAAGTCCCCGCAGCAAGGATCAGTATGTTGATTATCCGTTTCATCTTCGATCTTAAATTTAATCATTCCACTCGCCCTCGGAAGGAGAAACCACCGAACCGGCATCGTCCACGACCTTGATCCGCACCTCGCGTACCACCTCCTTACGACCGTAAACACTGGCGTTGATACCCACGAAGGTCACCGTGTATTCCCCCGGCGTCTCGAACGTGTACTGATAGAGCGAAGGCATCGGATCGGAATTGGCCTTGATGGCCACGGCACGGTCGGGACCCATGTTGAGACTCGACATTTTGTAGAACGGGCCACCGACGATCCATGCCTCCTTATCCTTGACGGGATTCGCCGTCTTGGTGCTTCGCATGAGGATTCGCTTGGTATTGACATCGGGATAGTAGGTGCTCTTAACGTCGGAATAGCTATCCTTGTTAAGAACCACCTGCCAGTTGCAGTCGCCGAAGGTATAAGCCTCCTCGGTGCCGATCGGCGTCACGCCGTTGATTTTGAATCCCTGGATGTTGAAATAGGAACAGATTCCCTGTCCGGCCTTGACGTTATAGTAGTAGCAGAGGTATACGGGAGTCTTCTCGTCGGGGAAGAATCCCGACATATCCAGTTCGCCCGCAGGAACGATCAGTCCCTCCTTGTTCTCCTTGGGCCAGGTGAACCGGTCCGAAATGTCGTGCCACGTAGCCGACTCGACATCGGCCTGGGTATAGGCGCCGTCCATACCGGCGAAGTCGGACGACCACATGAACTGGATGCTCGACGGATTGGTTCCGTTCGTATAGGTCGTACCGAACGTGATGTACATGGCGTTCTCCATGATGCGGTCTTCCAGGCGGTGGCTGTATTCGTTGCCCGACTCTCCCGAGTAGAAGGATACCATGTCGGTGTGGCCCGAGATCGCGAAATCGACGGGAGTACCGGCCTTGACCACGTTCGAGGCCACCGACACCTCGAACTTCGGGGTCTCGACCTCGCCCCGCTCGCAGGCGGTCAGCACGAGGGTCGCGAGAAGAAATATCGTTGCTTTTTTCATCGTGTTGAAGTTTTAAAGGTTAAAAACCGGGGTTTTGCACCAACTTGCGGTTGACACCCATTTCATAGGAGGGAATCGGCCATACCACGTGGCGGCGCGACGCATTGCCGTAATAGATGCGGGCGCGAACGTAGTACTCCGACGTATAGCTGGGGTTTATCATCGCACCGACGGTGGTCATCTGCTCGTAGAGAATACCCCACCGGATGAGGTCGTCCTTGCGCAGCGACTCGAAGCCCAGCTCGCGGGCACGCTCCTCGCGAATGTCGTCGAGCAGCAGGAAGGCGCCGTTGTTCTCCAGGTCGACGTTTTCCGCCGGAGTGTTGGGATCGAGGCCGTAACCGCGGCGACGCACCATGTTCACGTATTCGTAAGCCTGCTCGATCTCGGCGGCCGACGACGAAAGGTCCGCAGCGGCGGCCTCGGCCCACATGAGCAGCACGTCGGAGTAACGCAGCACGGGGAAGTTGATCGGCGTGTAGTTGTTGTCCTTGGGACTCGACAACTCGCGGTCGCGGCGGAACTTGCCGCAGCAACGGCGCCAGATATTGGTTCCGCAGTCGATCGGCGTAACACTGCTGTTGTAATAATAGGAAGCGATGGTCCAGTCGCGGCGCAAATCATTGGCTTCGTAGAGGTTATAGAAATACCCCGAAGCCCGCAGCGCCCCGTTGCTCGCACCGATCTCGTCCAAAGCCGTAAAAGCCATGATGCCGTTGATGCGGCCGATCTGACCGGCGGTGTTATTATAGGTGGACTGGTTGTTGCCCCAGAACTCGACCTCGAAAATCGTCTCGCGAATGTCGTACTTGTCCTGGATCATGTTGACGAAAACTTCCTCGAAGGAGGGATTCAGGCGGTGGAATCCGGGCTCGATCACATGCTGCGCATACTCCTTGACCTTGGCGTACATGCCCGGCTCCTCGAGCGGCTGACCGGCCATATAGAGCGCCACGCGGGCCAGGATGCCGTAGGCGGCCGACTGGCTGAGCGTACCTCCGCCTTCGAGCGTCGCCGCATCGGCCAAATCGGGCGCAGCGGCTTCCATTTCGGAAATGATCGTCAGGTAGGTGTCCCGCATCGGACTTTGGGCGATCTGCACGCTCTCGCGGTATCCGTCCTTGGCCGATTCCAAAATGACCGGAATGTTCCAAAAGCGGGTGACCAGCATGAAATGGAAATAAGCACGCAGGAAACGCGCCTCCGCCTTGATGCGCGCACGCACCTTATCATCCATCAGGGGGCGGTCGGCATTCTCCAACAGCATGTTCGCCCGGTTGATGCCCGTGTAGCACGAACGCCAATAGGACAGGATCAACGCATCGGTGGACGCGACATCGTAAAAGCCGACGCTGCTGCGGTCGTAATCGTAATATTCGTAACCGATCTCACCGGCCAGTCCCAGACGTGCCGGAATGTTCATGCCGTACAGCGCACCGTCCGCAAGCATGGAATATACGCCGCGCAATGCCGCTTCGAGATCGTCCTGCGTATTATAGAACTCCTCGGGCGTAATGAAGTTCTGCGGCGTCGTGTCGAGCAGCGAACAGGCCGGGAGCCAGCATGCCGCAACCGCAATCAGAAGATAACGTTTTATCGTTTTCATGGATTTTCGCTGTTAGAAAGTTAATTTGATACCGCCCGTGAAAATCTTGTTGCGGGCATAGGCCGAATAGTCGAAACCGGGCGTCAAAGCCGAATTGCGGGTCGAAACTTCGGGATCGAGACCCGAATAGTTCGTCCAGGTCCATAGGTTCTGTCCGGCGACGAAGATTTCGAGTTTCGAGACATGGAGTTTCTTCAACCAGGTTCGGGGCAGCGCATAGCTGAGCTGCAAGGTCTTCAGACGCAGGAACGAACCGTCCTCGATCGTACGCGAGGTGTAGATGCCGTGGGGGCCCTGGCCTCCCGTACGGAAATTGCGGCTGTCCTGGTTCTCGGGAGACCAGCGGTCGACGTAGGACCGATATTGGTTGATGTTCTTGTCCAGGGCGTTACCCTCGAACATGATGCGGTTGGCGTTCATCACGTCGTTGCCGTAGCTCCACTGGAAGAAGATATTCAGGCTCAACCCTTTCCACGAGAAATTATTGTTGAAACCGCCCGTATGGATCGGTTCGCCGCGGCCGATGACTACCATATCCTTCTCGTTGACCACGCCGTCACCGTTCTGATCGACGTATTTCACGTCGCCCGGCTTGATCTTGTCGCGGTCGTCGCCGTTGGTCGGAACACTCTTTTTGAGGGTATAGCGGCCGTCGGAATCGAACGAGAAATCGGAATACTGGTAAACACCGTCCCACTCATAGCCGTAGAACTGCGCCATGGGGCCGCCGACGCGTGCGATATAGAGGTAGCTGCTGTTGTAATCGTTGGTGAAGCTGACTTTCGAAAGCAAGTATTCTTCACCCTCGGAGAGCGACAGCACCCGGCTGCGGTTGAAGCTGATATTGAAATCGGACGACCACATGAAGTCGCGGGTCTTGACATTGACCGTACTGAGCGAGAACTCCAAACCGTCGTTGCGAACGGCACCGATATTCTTGAAAACGGTCGAATAACCCGAACTGTAAGGCAGGTTGGCGTTGAGCAGCAGGTCGGTGGTTTTCTTGCGGTAGATATCGAACGTGAAGTTCAACCGGTTGTGGAACAACGCCAGGTCCAGACCGACGTTATACTGCGCCGTAGTCTCCCATTTGAGGTCTCCGTTGCCCAGCGACGCGGGAACGTAGGCCCCCAGCGGCGTACCGTTACCGAAAGAGTAGTAATCGCCCAAAGCGATCGAAGGATAGGCCGAGAAATCGCCGATGCGGTTGTTACCCGTGACACCGACGCTCACGCGCAGCTTCGCATCGTCAAGCCATTCGGCATCGCGCAGGAAAGCCTCCTCGCCGAAACGCCACGCCACGGCTCCCGAAGGGAAATAACCCCAGCGGTTGCCGGGCATGAACTTCGAAGAACCGTCGGCTCGGAACGATGCCGTCAGCATGTAACGCGACCGGTAGTTGTAATTCACGCGCATGAGCAGCGACATGAGCGTGTTTTCGGTCAGCGTCGCCGTCGTAGCGTAAGGCAGACCGTCGTCCATACCGCTCATGCCCAAGTTCTGATTGGGGATGTGGGTCGTCTCGAATCCGTAGGTCTCCGACTTGGTGCCCTGCATCGTGAAGCCGACCATAGCGTCGAAATTGTGACGATCGTTATAGTTGCGCTTATACGTGAGCACGTTCTCGTTCATCCAGTCCTGGCGCGTCACGTCGTTGATCGAGGCGTTGACACCCTTGCTGTTGCTCGGACGAATATAACCCTTGACCGATTGGTCGTTGTTGAACTCGGTCAGCCGCGAGTGGTAGTTGGTATAACCGCCGCTGACGGAGAGCTTGAGCGACTTGGCCAGCTTGATATCGAGTTTGGCGTTGGCCATCAAAGTCGTACGGCGGGTGTTGCGCTGCTCGTTGAGCGTCGTCGTATAGGGGTTCATCACACCCGTCGCCGCTTCTCCGTCATCAAAAACCTCTTCGAGACTCTGGTTCTTGAGCAGGAACGGACGGAAGGCCCACGTACGATACATCAGATACGTGGCGTAGGAATTCGTCGAGGAGAGTGCCGAAGCCGAGGTCTGGCCGCTCACCTTATCCTGCGTATAGTTGATTCCCGCGTGCAGATCGACGTATTTGCTGATCTTCTGGTCCACCGACATACGGCCCTGGTACTTTTTGTAACCCGAATTCTCGATCACACCGTCCTGATCGTTCAGCGAAGCCGAAAGGGCGTATTTGGTCTGTTTGTTACCGCCGCGCACCGAGACGTTGTGCATGTGGACGAACGCCGTGCGGAAAATCTTGTCCTGCCAATTGATCCCCTTCAGCGAGCGATAGTCGTCCATCGTCCGACCTTCGTTGAGCAAGTAGACCGCTTCGAGCGACGGATCGCGCTCGATCTGATATTCAACGTAATCGTAGGGGGTCATCATATCGATCGTCTTGGTAACGGTCTGCACACCGAACGTTCCCGAATAGGAGACTTTCGCCTTACCGACCTGCCCCTTCTTGGTCTCGATGATAATGACACCGTTTGCACCGCGCGAACCGTAGATCGCCGTCGCGGAAGCATCCTTGAGGATGGTCATGGAGGCGATATCGTCGGGGTTGAGCGCCGCATTGGAGAAACTCTCGATCGGGAAGCCGTCGATGACGTAGAGCGGCGAGTTGTCCTGCGTAAGCGAGTTCGCACCGCGGATGACGATGCTGAAGTCGGTACCGGGCTGACCGTCGGACGAGGTGACATTGACACCCGCCACACGGCCCTGCAACGCCTGGTCGAACGACGTGACGGGCGCCTTTATCATATCGTCCACCTTGACGATACCCACCGAACCGCTCACGTCTTTCTTACGCTGCGAGCCGTAACCCACTTCGACGACCACGGCGTCGATCTGCTGCGTGTCTTCGGACATCGTCACATCGATCCGCGTGCGGGAACCCACCTCTTCGGATCGGGAGACGTAACCCAGCTGCGAGAATTCCAGCACGGATTTTTTTCCGGCGCGGATCGAATAGGTACCGTTCTTTCCGGTGACCGTTCCCCGCGTCGTGCCGCGCACGATAACCGTAACACCGGCCAGCGGCTCATTGTGTTCGTCGACAACCTTACCGCTCACGGTCGGCATCGACGCGTTCTGTGCCCGGGTGCTCCCGATGCTCATCACGAGACAAGCCGCAAGCCACAAGATGCAAAGAAACGTAGTTCGTAGTTTTTCAGTCATATTTTCAGGTTATTAGGTTGTTCAATCAAATTTCAAGGTCTTTATTCTTCGGTAATTATATATGGTAACTTACACAACCTTACACTTTGTCAACTTCCTGCCTGCCAATTCGTTTAGGACGGCTGTGTGCCCTTAGCCGCGTTACAAGTCTGTCCCATCTCAGGCAGGGGCTTCGGGTACGCCCCCGAAAGTTATACCCGCCTGGGGTTTCGACCGCATTTCTACTTGGGACAGTCGATGTCTCGCGACACCCCAAGTAAAAATGCAATCGAAAAATCGACGAGGCGTAGAATCGTTATTTGTAGATCGGTCCGTAATTGGAGCATGCCCGGAAATCGGCACCCTCGGGATCCATGCCGAAAGCACCCCAGGCCGAAGGACGGAAAAGCTGCCCCTCGCCGAGGTTGTGCATCGCCACCGGAATGCGCAGCATCGACGCGAGCGTCACCAGATCGGCCCCTACATGTCCGTAGCTGATCGCACCGTGGTTGGCACCCCAGGCGTTCATCACCGAGTAGACGTCGCGGAAAGCGCCCGAGCCCGTGAGACGGGGCGCGAACCAGGTCGTCGGCCAGGTACGGTCGGTACGCAGGTTGATGGTCTCGAAAATCCGGGGATCGACATCGACGGCCCAGCCCTCGGCGATCTGGAGCACGGGACCGAGCCCCTTGACCAGACTCAGACGACACATGGTCATCGGCATCTCGCCGCGCGTGAGGAAATGCGACGAGAAACCGCCGCCGCGCATATACTCGCGGCCTGCGGGATACCAGGTCGTAGCATCGAGGCACGCCTCAGCCTCCTCGGGAGCGATCTCCCAGAAGGGTTTCATCACCGGACGGCCCTCGGCGTCGGACTGACGGCCCGTAGCGTCGAGCGTACACGATCCGGAGTTTATCAGGTGGATGATGCCGTTCGCGGCATTGCCTTCGAGTTCGAGTCCCGTAACGCGCTTCACCGCCTCGGGCGACCAGAAGGTACGCACGTCGGCGAAGAGCTGGGCGCGGTTGGTAAGCAGATGCAGCAGCAGCATCGAGACGCCGTTGAGCGTGTCGTTCTCCGTAGCGAAGGTGATCGGCTCGCGGATGCCGTTCCAGTCGAACGACGTATTGAGCATCGCCTCCGAGAAATCGCCGTCGGGCCGGAAATCGGTCCACTGACGCTGCCCCTGGAAACCGCCGACGATGGCGTTGTGTCCGGCGGCCTCCTCCTCGAATCCCATTTCGGCCAGTTTCGGATTGCCGTGCATCAGGTCGCGGAAGATCATCGTCATCTTAATGACGTAATCCCACACCTCGTCCTTCTTCTCGCGCGAATAGCACAAATGGGCCGGATTGCAATCCTCGCCCTCACGGGATTTGCAGTGCTGCTCGACCCACGCCTTGGCACGGGCGAACTCCTCCGGATCGTAGATGCCCAGCTCGATGCGTCGGGCGATCTCCGAGCAGTCGACCGCTTCGTTGCGCATGCCGAGGTACTCCTGGAAGAAGTCGGGATCGGGCATCGAACCGGCGATACCCATCGATACCGAACCGATCGAAAGGTAGGATTTGCCGCGCATCTGCATCAGGGCGACGGCAGCACGGCCGAAGCGGAGCAGCTTCTCCTGGACATCGGCCGGGATCGAATCGTCGGTCACGTCTTGCACGTCGCGGCCGTAAATGCCGAAAGCGGGCAGTCCCTTCTGGTTGTGTCCGGCCAGGGCCGAAGCCAGGTAGACGGCTCCGGGACGCTCCGTGCCGTTGAAGCCCCAGATCGCCTTGGGCATCAGCGGGTCCATGTCGATCGTCTCGGCACCGTAACACCAACAGGGCGTCACCGAGACGACGGCCCCGACGTTATTGTCGCGGAACTTGTCGGCAGCGGCGGCAGCCTCCGCAACGCCGCCGATGGTCGTATCGGCAATGACGCACTCGACGGGAGCTCCGTCGCCGTAGTGCAGATGTTCGGCATAAAGTTCCGCCACACGGCGGGCCATCGACATGGTTTTCGCTTCGAGCGACTCCCGAATACCGCCGCGGCGGCCGTCGATAATCGGGCGAATACCGATTTTAGGATGTTTATTCATAGCATTATGTGTATTTGATTTATTCGTAAATTTTGGGATGAGGCAGCGTAGCGAAATCCTCGTCCTCGATCATTTTGTAGGTCAGTTTGAGAATCAGTTCGTCGCGGATCGGCTTCAGGGCCGGATCGTCGATCAGGTTGTGCTGCTCGGTGGGGTCCTCCTTCAGGTCGTACAGCTCGAACATCGGACGCCCAGGCGAGAAGTAGAGCCGCGAAAGATCCGGAGCGAGCTGTCCGGTTTCGTGAAGACGCTTCAGCTCCCGGAACATCTCCGTCCCGGCGAAGTCGATCGGCACCCACGGAAGTCCGGGCAGCAGATTGTAGATCAGCTTATAGCGGTCGCCCACGATACAACGCATCTGGTCGAAGACCGAGGTATCCCCGGGCAGCGAATTGGTCGCATGGCAACTGCGCACGGAGTAGACGTAGCGCTGGGCCGGAGTCTCGCCCCGCGTGAGCAGCGGCAACAGATCGACGCCCTCGACCTCCTCGGGAACCGGAAGGCCGACGGCCGCCAGGCAGGTCGCAGCGAGGTCGACGTTCGAGACCAGCGCATCGGTGACCGCCGGGGCGATATGTCCGGGCCAGCGGATCATCAGCGGCACGCGGATACCGTTCTCGTAGAGCGTACCTTTGGCCATGAACTGCGCCCCGCCGTTATCGCCCATGAAAATAACGATCGTATTGTCGCTCAAACCGTTGCGATCGAGATAATCGAGAACCTCGTCGAAATCGGTATCGAGGCGGTGGATTTCGTCGTAATAACCCGCCAGGTATTCGCGCACCAGACGCGTATCGGGATAGAACGGCGGCAGGGTCAGCTTCTGCGGATCGTGCACCTTCGGCGCATCGTAGGGAGTATGCGGATCGGAATAGGAGAGTTGCAGGAAGAAGGGCTTGTCCTTGTCGCGCCGCTCCATGAAGGTGTAGAACTGCCCGTTGATCTCGGTATGTTTCTCGCCCGAACGTGCTCCTGCGACCACCATGCAGGTGTCCATCCGGTCGGGGAAGGTCTTGTAACCGTGCTCGGCATAGTAGGTCTCAACCTCCTTGATCCGACCGACGCGGCCGTTGACCGATCCGTCGAGGTGATAGCCGCGGCCGGCGACACCCACGTAATAGCCGTTCTCGCGCAGGTATTCGGGGAAGACCCGGAAACGGCGGGCGAGCGTGACGTTGAAACGGGTCATGTTGACCGCCACGGGCGAACGCCCCGTGAGGATCGACGCCCGCGAAGGGACGCTCTGCGGCGAAGTAGCATAGGCGCGCGTGAAACGCACCCCCTCGCTCGCGAAGCGGTCGAGGCGCGGCGTGAGGATATCCGGATTGTCGTAGCATCCCACGGCAAAGGCACTCTGATCGTCGCTCAGGACGAGCAGGATATTGGGTTTCTCAGCCGCCGCAGCCGAGCAGCCGAGCAATTCGCCGCAGAGCAACGCGCCTATTTTCAAACCTTTTTTCATATTCGCGGTCTTACGCATTCTGTCGTTTCGAAGGGAAAAGGCGGGTAAGCAGGAATCCGGTCAGGAAAATGACCGTCGTTCCGAAAACGATCGTCAGATAGGTATGCAGCGAGCTGCGCAGGCAATAGCAGGGAGCGCCTTCGTTGATAAGGGGCGAGAGGCTCATCCAGGCGATCGTCAGCAGTCCCAGAATCACGGCGACGACCGCATGCGCACGTCGCACGTTACGGCAGACGACGCCCAGCAGGAACAATCCCAACATGCCGCCGCTGAAGATCGAAGCGAGCTTCCACCACGCGTCGAGCACCCCGTCGATGTGCATCATGAGCAGTCCCATGACGATGCCCAGCGCTCCGACGACGAACGACGTGGCGTAAAGCACGCCCATGCGACGCTTCTCGGAGAGCTTCCCGGACGAAAGCCGCTCGGCGAAGTCCGTAAGCACGATCGTCGCCGAGGAGTTGATGCTCGTGGCGACGGTGGACATGCCCGCCGAAAAGAGCGAAGCGATGACCAGACCGGTGAATCCCGTCGGCAGTCCGTGGACGATGAACCAGGGGAACACCTGGTCGGAAGGGGTCCCGGCAGGCAGCAGTTCGGGTCGAGCCGTATAGTAGGAAAAGAGCGCCGTACCGATATAGACGAAGACGAGCGACACGGGAATGTAGAGCAAACCGCCGAAAAGGGTCGACTTCACCGCCTCGGCCGTCGACCGCGTGGTCATGTAACGCTGCACGTAGTTCTGATCGATGCCGTAGTTCTGCATGTTGACGAACAGGCCGTAGACCAGCACCACCCAGAAGGTCGGTTCGGAGAGCGAAGCCCCGAAACTTCCGAGCGAGAATTTCCCGTGCGCCGAAGCGATCTCGAAAAGTTGTCCGGGGCCCTCGGGCATCGAGAAGGTCAGCAGCAGGGCGCAGGCCACGGCACCGAATATGAGGATGATGCCCTGGATGGCATCGGTCCACACCACGGCGGCGATACCGCCCAAGAGCGTATAGACGAGCGTGGCGACTCCCGTGCAGACGATGATCGTCTGAATATCCCAGCCGAACATCGTATTGAGCGGCAGGGCCAGCAACAAGAGGATCGACCCCACGCGGGCCAACTGCGTGAGGAGATAACACACGGCGACATAACACCGGGCCCAGTATCCGAAGCGCAGTTCGAGGTAGTGATAGGCCGACACGCTGTTCACGCTCCGGTAGAGCGGAATGAAGACCTTGGCTGCGAGCCACGTGGCGATCGGGATCGAGAGGCTGAAGACGAAGGGATTCCAGTTGCCTTTGTAGGCGTCGCCGGGCAGCCCCAGGAAACTGATGCTGCTGACGAAGGTCGCGAAGATCGACATGCCGACAACCCACGTCGGCAGCGAGCCTTCGGCCGCCGTGAAGGCGGCCGCCCCCTTGCGGCTGCGGAAATAGAACGAGCAGCCGAACAGCGCGACGCCTCCCACGAAGAGGAAGAAGACGATATAGTCGAGTAATGTGATTTCCATAGGTTTCGAAGTTCGGGTCGGGGAACGGAAGGATTATATCGGACGCACGGCCTCCAGCGCTTGGCGGATGCGTTCGCGCTCCTCGGCCCGGAATCGGCGGTAGGGATACGACAGGTAATCGTCGCAGATGCCGAGCAGCGACAGCGCGCACTTCACGCCCTTCAGGTAGCTCGAACCGTACTTGCCGACGGTATAGATGCTCGTGCTGATCTGCATGATCTTGCGCTGCAACTCCCGCACACGGGCGATATCGTGCGCCTGGGCGGCATCGTACATCGCCACGTAGAGCTCCGGGAAGATGTTCGCACCGCCGTTCACACCGCCTTCGGCGCCCAGCAGCACGCTTTCGCCCGTGAGCTCCTCGGGACCGATATACAGCGAGAAATCGTCCCGGTCGCCCAGGTAGTAGAGCAACGTCTGGAAATAGGTCATGTTGGCCGAACTGTCCTTCAGTCCGACGATATTCGGATGGTCGGCCAGCGTCTTCACGGTCGCCGGTTCGAGGAACACCTTCACGTGGGAAGGCATGTTGTAGAGGTAGAGCGGCAACGGCAGCGCATCGGCCAGCGCCGTATAGTACTCGATCAGTTCTTGCTGCGAGGGGGCGAAATAGTAAGGAGCCGCGGCTACGACACCTACGGCGCCGCACGCAGCGGCATGGGCGGCCAGCTTGACACTCTCGTCGAGCGACGTATCGGTGACGCCCACCAGCACGGGCACACGTCCGGCGACCTGTTTGCACACCAGCTCCACGAACTCGTAACGCAGCCGGTAGGTGAGGCTCTGCGCCTCGCCCGTCGTACCGAGCAGGAAGAGCGCATGGACGCCGCCGGCGAGAATATGTTCCGTCAGGCGCACGGCGCCTTCGCGATCGAGTTCGTCATTACCCTTGAGCGGGGTAATCATCGGGGGAATGATACCTTTGATAGCATTCATCGTTGTGATTGTTCGTTTATCGTTTTATGTTGTCTGATCCATCGCATGACGATCGGATAGGTCTCCTCGCCGTATTCGTATCGCTCCTGCATCCAGAAGCCGTGGCCTCCTCGGGGAAACACGTGCAGTTCGGCCTTCACGCCGTGGCGTTTCAGAGCCGCATAGAACCCGATGCTGTTCTGCGGGGGCACCACCTCATCATCGTCGCACAGCACGAGCAGCACCTCGGGCATCCCGGCATGTACCTGTCCGCTCATCGACCAACGGCTGCGCAGCGTCTCGTCGTCGCATCCCGCACCCAGCAGATTTTCGCGCGTACGGCCATTGGGATACTCCATCGAAAGGGCCGGATAGAGCAATACGACGAAATCGGGACGCGTCGCCTCGCTCGTATATCGCGTAGCGAGCACGGCGGCGAGATGTCCTCCGGCCGAGGTACCGATCACCCCGACATTCCGAGGATCGACGCCCCATCGTGCGGCGCTGTCGCGAATCATACGCATCGCCTGTTCGCCGTCCTCCAGCACCGCATCGGGATGACCGTTCGGCATCCGGTATTTGAGGATGAAAGCCGCGATGCCGTGGCCGACGAGCCACTCCGCAACAGCCGTTGCCTTGGCGATGCATATCCGACCGTAACCGCCACCCGGCACGACCAGCATCGCCTGCCCGGTCGCGGCCTCCGGAGCCGGGAAAAAGGCCAGCAGCTCGGGATCGCTGACCCGCACGAAATCGCCCTTGGCATTGAGCCCTTCGACGGATGTTTCCAGCCCCGTACGCGAAGGCGTACCGGCAGGGAAAAGCGTCATCCGCACCGGTTCGGAAGCGAACGCAGCGACGGCCAACACCAATGCACATCCGGTCGAAACGCTCTTTTTCATGACTCTAACGGTTGGAAGGTACGAGGTAGAAATGTCCGTCCTCGGCGCCCAACAGCAGCTCGCAACGGCCCTCGCCGCGATCCAGGACCGTGGGGCAGGTCGAATGTCCGGCCAGCCGGTCGTCGCTCAGATTGCCCATGTATTCGTACCAGACATGGCCGTTCTCCTCGCGGACATTGCGGAACCAGGCGACGTTCTTGCTGTCGACGAAAAGGTCCTTGCGCCCGTCGCCGTCCCAGTCGGCGAAACAGATCTTACGACGCCCCGACCATCCGGCTTCGACGGCGTTCAGGCGCAACAACCCTTCGCGGGAATCGACCACCCCGTCTTTCTTCTGATTGTATACCGAGCAGTTCGTGCCGTGGAAAATCCGCTTTCCGGGACGTAGCAGCAGCTCCCCGTTTTCGGCACGGAAGCGTTCGAAGTAAGCGAGGTAACCCTCCGTATCGAGCAGGATGAGGTCCGTCAGTCCATCGCCGTTCCAGTCCGTCGCCACGGGGGTCGTGCGCCACTGCGTGACCAGCGTGCCGGGCTCGGGCGTCCACCAGTTCCAGGCCGGTTTGGGTGTTTCGCCCTCCCAGGCTACGCGCACGGGACGCGCCGGTTCCAGCTCCAGAGTGCCCCGGCGCCCCGGATTGCGGAACCATTCGATTTTGCCCCAGATCGAGTTGACGACCATATCGGGGAATCCGTCGCCGTCCCAGTCGGCCACGGTGAGTACCGTATAGCCCCACTTGCGTTCGGCGGGACCCTGGATCGACCCGTTCTCTCCGGCCTGAATGCGGATGGGACGTCCGCCCACGGTGAAGAACTCGGGCGCGGCCCAGCGGGGAGTCTCCTCGCTGCCGATGTTGCGGATCAGCGCGATCTCTCCGGCCGAATTGCCCGAAACGATATCCGTACGTCCGTCGCCGTCCCAATCGACAGCGAAAGGCGTCGAGAGGGCGCCGAACTTGACCGGACCGGCCTGCTGCCGTAAATAGACGGGCGATTCGAACTGCGGCATGCCGTCGCGCACCCGGCCCGTATTACGCACCCAGGCCACGCGGCCGTCTTCGTCGCCGACGATCAGATCGGCCAGTCCGTCGCCGTCGAAATCGCTGACTACGGGAACGATCATCTGAAGATGGAAGCGGATTTCGCCGGCGTCGTTGCACAACCGGCGTCCGGCGGCGAACTGCGGTTCGGTGCGCGTGCCGATATTTTCGTACCACGTGAGGCCGTCGACGAACTCGCCGCAAATCAGATCGAGATCGCCGTCGCCGTCGAAATCGGCGACGCAGGGATTCGGCGCGCCGTAGGTGTCGATGATTTCGCCTCCGGCACGGATTTTTCCGCGGTTGACATAAGCCCCGTCGACATTCTCCAGCCAATAGACATAACCGTGCAACGGACCGCGCAGCCAGCGCCCCGTCGCATCGAACGCGTTGTCCCAGCCGTAGTCGTCCCACGTATCGATGCCGACGATGATATCGCGATCGCCATCGCCGTCCCAATCGGCATAGTTCCACATGTTGCTGCGCGACTTCTTATAGGTCGCACCGAGCACCTCGCCCGAATAGACGATCTCCTTCTGCTCCGCATAGGGACGACGGACGAAATCGGGGTACTCGGTATCCTTGGAGAGCACATAGGGTACGCCGTCCACCTCCGAAAGGCGGATATTGTTGCGACCTTCGGAACTGATGCGCTCGCCCGGAGCGAAAAACGGCCGCGCGGGGGTTCCGATATTGCGGAAGAAATAGAGTCCTTTATAGGGCCGGTCGGGACAGGAGACCAGCAGGTCCTTTACGCCGTCGCCGTCGTAATCGACCGGAATGGGAATGCCCCACAGCCCGACGCCGAGATCGACCTCCAGACCTTCGTTGTCGTAAGTCAGACGCGTAAGGGGCACCTTTCGGATTTCCCGGGGGGGGGTCGCAGACGTCTGCGCCGCTGCGCAAGACAACGACAGCAGGACAGCGGCCCAAGAGACGAGCAGATTATTTCGGTTCATCATAATAGTTAAAACGTTTTACTAATCAAAGACGGCAACCGACTCCGACGTGCGGGCCTCCGGCGAGGAGGGGGGGGGTAAAACACCGCTCGCCGCGGACTCCGATTCGACGATTTCGGGCGAAAGGACGACTCGCGTACAGCTCGGCAGGATGTCCTTCTCCTCGATATGTTTGATAAGCAGGTCGAGCGCCTCGACGCCGAACCGTTCGATCGGCTGACGCACGCACGCGACCGTCGTATCGTAGATATCGAACGCCTCGTTGCTGTCGAAACAGGCGACGGCGAAATCCTGCGGAATGCGCCATCCGCCTTTGGAGATGGCCATCATACCGTTGATGGCCAGTGTATTGGTCGCGAAAAGGAAAGCCTGTACCCCACGCTGCGCGGCATCGTTCACCACCTCCGCGATCAGGTGCAGTTTGTCGTGCCGAAGGTGATGCGTACGGATATATTCGTCCAGTCCGAAAGCCTCCATGCACGAGCGATAGCCCTTCTCGCGTTCGCGAATATTGGAGAGCTGCATCGCGTAGGAGACCATTTCGATCCGCGAGAACCCCCGCTTAACCAGCGCTTCGGTTATCTGAGCTCCCGCCTTGCAGTTGTTCAGCACGACGCTACTCGTCTCGATATCGGAGACCTCCCGATCGAGCAGCACGAGCGGAATACGTTGTTGGGCGACCTTCCGAATCACCGCATCGGCACCTTCGCACGGCACAACGATCAGTCCGTCGACCCCCTTATCGATGAAAACGTCGATCAGATTTTCGAGTTTCCGCGGATTTTCGTCCGTGCTGCCGAACAGCACCGTATACTTATATTTATAAGCCCGATCCTCGATGCACCGGGCGATATCGGCAAAAAACTTGTTGGAAATATCCGACAGAATCACCCCGATCGTCCGCGACCGTCCGCTGCGCAAGGTGCGTGCGGCGCTATTGGGCTGATAGTTGAGCTTATCGGCTACGTCGAGAATACGCTGGGCCGTCTCCTTGTTGACCTTGTAGGTCTCCTTGCCTCCGGCCTTGTTGCTCATGACGAACGAGACCAACGCAATGGAAACCCCCGCCTGAGTAGCAACATCCTTGATAGTCACCTTCCGTGCTCGCATATTCGATTTTCGCTTGGATTATATCGAATTTTCATTTACCTTTGCAAAGGTAATTAAATCGTTTTAAACAGCAAATATTTTTTCAGCTTTTTTCGGTTTCGTCCCTCCAAAGACACACGAACGGCCCCACGAGCCGCCCCACCGAAGAAGCGCCCTAAAAACGCTCGCCCATGCAACCGACCCCATCCTATGTCATCGGAGTGGATTTCGGCAGCGACTCGGTCCGCTGCCTGGTCGTCAGAAGCTCCGACGGTGCCGAAATCGCTTCGGCCGTAGTCGCCTATCCGCGTTGGAAGACAGGCCGCTACTGCGACCCCGCCGCCAACCGCTACCGGCAACATCCGCTCGACTACATCGAGTCGCTCGAAAACTGCGTACGCGGCGCCCTGGCGCACTGCGACGCGACGACGCGGCACGCCATACGCGGCATTTCGTTCGACACAACCGCCTCGACCCCCGTGCTGACCGACCGTCAGGGCACACCGCTGGCGCTCCTGCCCCGCTTCGCCGAGGAGCCCGACGCCATGTTCGTACTCTGGAAGGACCACACGGCGATCGCCGAGGCCGACGAGATCAACGCCGCGGCACACCGCCGACAGACCGACCCCACGCGTTACAGCGGCGGCACCTACTCCTGCGAATGGGCCTGGGCCAAAATGCTGCACGTGCTGCGCAACACCCCCGAACTGCGCACGGAAGCCTACTCCTGGGTCGAGCATTGCGACTGGATCAGCGCCCTGCTCGTCGGCGACACGACGCCCGAACGCATCGCCCGCAGCCGTTGCGTCGCCGGACACAAGGCGATGTGGCACGAGAGCTGGGGAGGACTTCCTTCGGAGGATTTTCTGGAGGAGATCGATCCGTTGCTGAACATTTTCCGCGGCCATCTCTACCGCGACACCGCGACGGGCGACCGCTCCGTAGGAGGACTTTGCCCCGAATGGGCCGCACGGCTGGGACTGCAACCCGGCATCGCCGTGGGCATCGGAGCCATCGACTGCCACGTCGGAGCCGTCGGGGCGGGCATCGCCCCGGGAACGCTCGTGAAGGTGATCGGCACGTCGACCTGCGACATCGCCGTCGGAACGTACGAAGCCGTCGGAGAACACGCCGTGCGGGGCATCTGCGGGCAGGTGGACGGCTCGGTGCTCCCGGGATTCATCGGCTTCGAAGCCGGGCAGGCGGCCTTCGGCGACATCTACGCCTGGCTGCGCCGCGTATTGGCCTGGCCGCTCCGGAAATTCGTCCCCGACGAGGCTCCCGAACTCGAAGAACGCATACTCGCGGCACTGACCGAGGAGGCCGAGCGCCTGCCGCTCACCGCCGACGATCCCGTAGCGCTCGACTGGCACAACGGCCGCCGCACCCCCGATGCCGATCCGCGCATGCGGGGCGTCCTCGGAGGCCTGACCCTCGGGACCTCGGCACCGGCACTCTTCAAATCGCTGGTCGAGGCCACTGCATTCGGTTCGCGCGCCATCCACGAACGCATCGCAGAGGAGGGCATCCCCGTTCGCGAAGTCGTCGCCATCGGCGGCATCGCCCGCAAATCGCCCTACGTCATGCAGACGATGGCCGACATTACGGGAGTCCCGATCCGCGTGCTCGACAGCGACCAGGCCTGCGCCCTGGGTGCCGCCATGTTCGCCTCCGTAGCAGCGGGCATCCACCCCACCGTCGAAGCCGCCCAACGGGCCATGCGCCCCGGATTCTCGGCCGAATACCGTCCCGACGAAACGAAAAAAGCGATCTACGACGCACTCTATGCGCGCTATCGCCGCATGACATCGGTGTAACAGTCCGGCCTACGATGTACCATTTTTCGACAGAGACGTTGCTCCGAACAGTCGGTCACTCACGACATCCCGGTGCGGTTCCGAATCCGACGAAGGATTCGGACGCATACCGTATTGCATAATTACCCTACTAACAATAAACTTTAGCAATTATATACGACTTTACACTTATTAGTTTCATGCCTGCCGATTCGCTTGGGACGGTCGTGTGCTCGCGGCCTGTGGCCGCCTTTACAAGCCCGACCATCCCGAAAATCCCCTCCTCGGAGGGGACTTTCGGATGCAAATCGCGAAGTGATAATACTTTAAGATAGGTTTCGTGTATAATTGCATACAACTACGTAAACTTTTATGAAACGATTCTTCGCCCTGCTGCTCCTCGCACTGCTCGCCTGCGGCTCCCTCGCAGCCCGCGAAAAAGTCCGCAAAGAAGCCCCCGAAACGGCCTACCGCACCGAACGAAACATCGCCTACCGCAATGCCGCAGGCGATGCCTACGCAGACTCGCTCTGCCGGCTCGACCTCTACTACCCGGTCGAAAAGAAAGGGTTCCCGACGATCGTATGGTTCCACGGCGGCAGTCTGAAAGGCGGCAAGCGCGACATTCCGAAGGCTTTGCAACAGGAGGGATTCGCCATCGCCGGCGTAGATTACCGGTTGACGCCCCGAGTACGGGTCGCCGACTGCATCGACGATGCGGCGGCGGCCGTAGCCTGGGTCCTGGAGCATATCGCCTCCTACGGGGGCGACCCGCGATCGGTCTTCATCGCCGGCCATTCGGCCGGAGGTTACCTGGTCGCGATGCTGGGTCTCGACAAACGATGGATGGGTCGCTACGGCGTCGATCCCGACACGGCCTTTGCAGCGGTCATTCCTTACAGCGGACAGGTCGTGACCCATTTCGCACGCCGTCGCGAACTGGGCATCGCCGAACCGTGCGTCATTGTCGACGACATGGCGCCGCTCTACCACCTCCGCCCCGATTGTCCGCCGATGCTGTTGCTGACGGGCGACCGCGAACTGGAGCTCAAGGGCCGCTACGAAGAGGTCGCCTATTTCCACCGGATGATGCGTATCGCGCAACACCCCGATGTCCGGCTCTACGAATTCCAGGGATTCAAGCACGGAAACATGCCCCAGGCGGGACACTTCGTCGCCCTGCGTTTCATGCGCGAAATCCTCAAAAAACGGGGCAAATAGCCTCCCTACCGGAAATGGACAACCTCGGGTGCTTTGCATCCGAGGTTTTTTCAGGATTTCACCGCTCGGACAAGAGTCCGGTTCTTCGAATCGACGCATCCTCGGGGAATTTGCGAGGATAATTTGCTTCGGCAGCCAGTGTGTATGAAGGGGCCCTCGCTGCCGGAGGTTGCAGCCCGATGGCACTCATCCTGGGAGGGGCAGACTTGTAAACGCGGCGGAACGCTGCGAGCCATCGACCGGTCTATGCAAAACAACAGGCAATCATATCCAATTTTACACGAAACTACCTAAAAGCCCTATCGCTTTGCGGGTTGCACTAAAAGTCCCCTCCGAGGAGGGGATTTAGGGGAGGGTCGGATTTATAAACGCAGCCGTTGGCTGCGAGACGCCAGCCGTCTGACGAGAAATCAGGGTTGAAAAACCGGCATGGGTAAAATTGTATATAGCTACCTAAAATAATTCCCAATAAAAAAACCGTCCGGCATGCATGCCGGACGGTTCCTATCGCGATCGGAAGAATTACTCCTTACCGTTCTTCTTGGCCTCAGCAGCCTCCATGGCGCTCTTCAGCGCAGCCAGGCCCGTGATATCGCCCAGCGTAGTCTTCTCGACCGACGCGTTGATCTTCTTCACGGTCGACTTCGTTGCATCGGCAGCAGCACGCTTCTCGGCCTTCTCGGCAGCGGCAGCCTCCTTGCGAGCGTCATCGTACGTACGCAAGTGCGAAAGCGTGATGCGCTTGGTAGCCTTCGAGAACTCCAGGATCTTGAACGGCATCTTGTCGCCGACCTTGGCGGTCGTACCGTCCTCCTTGGCGAGCTGACGCGTCGGGCAGAAACCTTCGAGGTTCTCGGCCAGAGCAACGACAGCACCCTTCTCGGTCATCTCGGTGATCGTACCCTCGTGGATCGAATCGATGGCGAAACGGCTCTCGATCTCGGCCCAGGGGTTCTCCTCCAACTGCTTGTGACCCAGCGAGAGGCGACGGTTGTCCTTGTCGATCTCCAGTACTACGACCTCGATATCGGCACCTACCTGCGTGAATTCGCCCGGATGCTTCACCTTCTTGGTCCAGCTCAGGTCCGAAATGTGGATCAGACCGTCGATGCCCTCCTCGATCTCGACGAATACGCCGAAGTTCGTGAAGTTGCGCACCTTGGCCATGCACTTCGTGCCGACGGGATATTTGGTTTCGATATTCGCCCAGGGATCGGGGGTCAGCTGCTTGATGCCCAGCGACATCTTGCGCTCCTCACGGTCGAGCGTCAGCACGACGGCCTCCACTTCGTCGCCCACCTTCATGAACTCCTGAGCCGAACGCAAGTGCTGGCTCCACGACATCTCCGATACGTGGATCAGGCCCTCTACGCCCGGAGCGATCTCGACGAAAGCACCGTAATCGGCCATCACGACCACCTTGCCGGTAACCTTGTCGCCCACCTTGAGCGTCTGGTCGAGCGCCTCCCACGGATGCGGGGTCAGCTGCTTCAGACCCAAGGCGATACGCTTCTTGGCATCGTCGAAGTCGAGGATAACGACCTGAATCTTCTGATCCAAAGCGACGATCTCCTCGGGATGGCTTACGCGGCCCCACGACAGGTCGGTGATGTGGATCAGACCGTCTACGCCGCCCAGGTCGACGAATACGCCGTACGAGGTGATGTTCTTGACGGTACCTTCGAGAATCTGACCCTTCTCGAGCTTCGACATGATAATCTGCTTCTGAGCCTCGAGCTCGGCCTCGATCAGCGCCTTGTGCGAAACGACCACGTTGCGGAACTCCTGGTTGATCTTCACGACCTTGAACTCCATCGTCTTGTCTACGTAGATATCGTAGTCGCGGATGGGCTTCACGTCGATCTGCGAACCCGGCAGGAAGGCCTCGATGCCGAATACGTCGACGATCATACCGCCCTTCGTGCGGCACTTGATGTAACCCTTGATGATTTCGTCCTTCTCGAGGGCCTCGTTGACACGATCCCACGACTTGAGCTGACGGGCTTTCTTGTGCGAGAGCGCCAGCTGACCGTTCTTATCCTCGGCCGACTCGACATAGACTTCGATCTTGTCGCCGACCTGAAGATCGGGGTTGTAGCGGAACTCCGATACGGAGATCACACCCTCGCTCTTGTAGCCGATGTTCACCAGAACTTCGCGCTTGGTGATACCCGTGACGGTACCCTCGACCACTTCGCCGACGTTGACGTTCGACAGCGTCTTGTCGTACTCGGCAGCGATCTCCTCCTTGGGCTGGTTGTAAACGCCCAGGTCGTTTTCGAATGCGTTCCAGTCGAAATTCTCGTTTGCGACTACGTTTTTCATCTCTTCCATAATGGAAACTAAATTTTTGCGATACAATCGCTCGTTAAATGGTTGATAATTCGTTTCGTCCGGCATCCGCACGAGGCGCATGCGCAAAAGACGCGCAAAGATAACGTTTTTTTGTCGTACGGCAAAATTCCGCAGCCGAAATTCCGCGGATTTTCCTACGCCGACAGACGCCGAAAGCGATTCCCCGAGCACGTCGCCCGGACGGATATCCGCCGCCGCATTTGTATCTTTGAAAGAAAATCATTATTTTTGTAGGATTTACGACCCGTAAACCCGACAATACAAAACAACAATAATGGATATAGTTGCAGGATTAATCAAGCTGATCTTCGGCTCGAAAGCCGACAAGGATCGCAAGGAGATCGAACCTTATCTCCAGAAAATCAAAGCCGTATACCCTTCGATCGAGGCACTCTCGAACGACGGGCTGCGTGCCCGCAGCGAGGAGCTCAAGCAGCGCATCGCCGACTTCATCGCCGCGGACGAAGCCCGCATCGTCGAGTTGAAAGCCATCCTCGAAAAGGCCGAGACGACGCTCGAGGAGAAGGAAAAGATCTCGAAGGAGATCGACGAGACGACCAAACGCATCGACGAAAAAATCGAGGAGAAACTCGACGAGATTCTGCCCGAGGCCTTCGCCATCATGAAGGACACGGCGCGCCGCT
>CANPHE010000003.1 GCA_947573795.1 uncultured Alistipes sp.
CGCGCTCCTTCTCCTCGGGTGCGTTGTCGATCGAATCGAACGAACGGAGCTCCGAGAGACCCTTCTTGGCCAGAACGGTCGTAATAGCGGCGGTAAGCGTCGTCTTACCGTGGTCTACGTGACCGATGGTACCGATATTCACGTGCGGTTTCGACCGGTCGAATTTTTCTTTTGCCATAGTATTAGATATTATAAAATATTGTTAATAATGCGTTAAAGTTTTAAAATTCATCCGCAGAACGAGCGGGCGACACAAACGCTCCGTCTCGGACGGAAATCGACGTTCGCATCACACGCTGCTGCGTACTGGAGCGGAAGACGAGGCTCAAACTCGCGACCCTTAGCTTGGAAGGCTAATGCTCTATCAACTGAGCTACTTCCGCAAAAACACCGAATCAGAGTCGGCCTCCTCGCCCGGTCTCGCGACCGTTGCGATTCTTGCAACTCCCGATCGGCTCAGTTGTGTGGGAAGTGATGGATTCGAACCACCGAAGGCGTACGCCAGCAGATTTACAGTCTGCCCCATTTGGCCACTCTGGTAACTTCCCAAGTTTTCATCCCGCGGACCGCGGCTCTCCGCGTCGTCCGCCCCTTTTCGAGGAGGGGGTCGGTTTGCCGAACTCCCAGTTCCTCGTCTCGGCTTTTCGAGCCGATGGAGGGATTCGAACCCACGACCAGCTGATTACAAATCAGCTGCTCTGGCCAACTGAGCTACATCGGCATTATTCACCGTTTTGGATTGCAAAAGTAGGCATAAAAAATTTATCTCGCAAATTTATCGGGATAAATTTTCTACTTTTTCAACTCTCATCAAAGAACCCGGCTCGATTCGTCCGTTGGGGAACTAAATCGGGTGCAAAGATAGGAAAAGTTTTGAATACCGCAACATCTTAAGCAAAAAATATCGCATCCGGAGACAAAGGTTGCCGATCGAGAGTCCGAAAATACCTCGTAAGAGCCGTAAATTCCGCATTTCCGACGCTCGAGAGGCCGACGATCTCAATCCGGCTCGGCCAATCGGAGCGACGGCCGACCGGCAAGCGGAATCGTTCGACGCCCCCTTCCATCGACATCCGCACCACGACCGATTCATCCGCAGTTGCGACACGGCAGATCGGCCTTATCCGCTACCGGCCCTCGCCGGAAAAACAAACCATACCTATATTTATATAATTTTACACTTCGTTGGTTTTTCGTCCAAAATGGTCGGCGATTCGATCGCATTCACCAATCTGCCCCGCCCGAAAAGTTATCGTAAGATAAACCGCACCGGCTCGGATCTTCGACCGGCATGTCACACAAGACGGTCGCCGCACCGCTAAAGCGGAATCTTCGGGAGACATCATTTTTCGGGTACGGTCGGCCTCCAGTCGTTGCCCGGCGGATATCCGAAAAATCGGGGCCGCCCGAAATTCGGACAGCCCCTCCCTTCATCAACAAACTGAGTTGCGTCACCGCTCCTTGACGGGGTATCTTTGTTCCATATGGAATATTACGTACATCAAAAGCGTGTCGGCATCTACCCGACATGCCGGGTTCTGTTTCAAAATGTCTCGGAAGGCCCTGTCGATCGATTCCCAAAGCGAGAGGCTGAACCGGTCCGCCTCGGTAGCAACCATATGTTTGGCTTCCATCGTCGGCAGCCACAGCGAAAATTCGACGCTGGGCGATTGCGGAAACAGTTCCAGCAACTCGTCGGGTTCATGACGATAATCAAGGAACGTGTTTTCACAAATTCCGAATTTGGGCCGAATAAGTCTTTCATAGATTCTCGCATGGGTTCTGCGGTGATCGTATTGGTCGAAAAACCATCGATCGATCTTTTTAACGCTTACGACACGATTGTAGCGATAGGGACTTTCGTTATCCTTTTTCATAACTGTCGAAGTTTTAAGCCGGATTACATGATCCTTACCTATTTTACGCATTTCAGTATACATGGAATTCTCTATAAATACCTGATAATCCATCAACAATAGTCGTAACGGACGCCGGAAGACCGCCGCACCGGGAAATGCCGACGATGCGCAGCATCCGATTCGAACCCGATCGTCCGCGTTCTTTGCGAGGCGATCATTCCCCGCGGCGACGAACCGGCCGTGCACCGGGGATTCGTCTCACCAAACAGGCGGACATCCCCGCAGTTCAATATCTCGTATGATCTTACAGACATGATCGAAAAGCCGTATTTTTATTTCGCGCGGCAAAGGTCCGTAATCCGTCAGGGTTTTTCAAACTGGCCTGGAAAATTTCCACGATAAACTTATCGAACGAACGCAATCGCGTCGCATATCCCGCATCATTCTTCCTTCGCAGCGAATCGGCACGCATCGTAAACCCGGTCGGAACGCCCGCTTCCGCCCCGGGAGGTCGACCGTCCCGAACGAAAAGTCGCTCGCCCCCCCGACGATCCAAAGTTCCGACAGCCTCGAAAAGCGCTGCGAATCCCCCATAAAGCCACCTCCCGGAACGACGCGCCCGCCGAAACCGGACGATACGGAGGATCATAATCATTCAGCAATATTTTTGCATGGAGGGTTACAATCTATAAGAAAATTTTTTATATTTGTAAACAGATAAAACAGAACAAACCAACAATAAAAAACTTCATCGTATGAACGTCAACAAATTGATGGCGGAGCTCGAGCGCAAGCATCCGGGCGAAAGCGAGTACCTGCAAGCCGTGCGCGAGGTCCTCATGACCGTGGAGGAGACCTATAACCAGCACCCCGAATTCGAAGCCAACCGCATTGCGGAACGCATCGTAGAGCCCGACCGCAGTTTCACCTTCAAGGTGGTATGGGTCGACGACCGCGGCGAAGTCCAGGTCAACACCGGCTACCGTTTCCAGTTCAACAACGCCATCGGCCCCTACAAGGGCGGACTGCGTTTCCACCCCTCGGTGAATCCCTCGATCCTGAAGTTCCTCGGATTCGAACAAATCTTCAAGAACGCGCTTACGACGCTGCCGATGGGCGGTGCGAAGGGCGGTTCGGACTTCAACCCCAAAGGTAAGTCGGACCGCGAAGTGATGCGTTTCTGCCAGGCCTTCATGACCGAGCTGTGGCGCCACATCGGCCCCGAGACCGACGTCCCGGCGGGCGACATCGGCGTCGGCGGCCGCGAAATCGGCTACCTCTACGGCATGTACCGCAAGCTGGCGCGCGAGAACACGGGCGTGCTGACGGGCAAGGGCATGACCTACGGCGGTTCGCTGATCCGTCCCGAGGCTACGGGCTTCGGCGCCGTGTACTTCCTGCGTCAGATGCTCGAAAAGGCCGGCATGGACATTAAAGGACAGACGATCGCCATCTCGGGCTTCGGCAACGTGGCCTGGGGCGCAGCGACGAAGGCTACGGAGCTGGGTGCCAAGGTGGTCACGATCTCCGGACCGGACGGATACATCTACGATCCGGCGGGTCTCGACGCCGAGAAGATCGCCTACA
The DNA here is from genome assembly GCA_947573795.1 of uncultured Alistipes sp. GTDB lineage: Bacteria > Bacteroidota > Bacteroidia > Bacteroidales > Rikenellaceae > Alistipes. Next base: position 3,447 of record CANPHE010000003.1, read on the forward strand.
TGCTCGAACTGCGCGCCTCGAACAACGACGTCGTGGAGCCTTATGCCGCCAAATTCCCCGGATCGCAGTTCTTCGCGGGCCGCAAGCCGTGGGAGGTCAAGGTGGATATCGCCATGCCGTGCGCCACGCAGAACGAGCTCAACGGCGACGACGCCAAGCAGCTGGTGGCCAACGGCGTGAAGATCGTGGCCGAAGTCTCGAACATGGGCTGTCGTCCTGAGGCGATCGATACGTTCCTCGCGGCGAAGATTCCCTACGGCCCGGGCAAAGCCGTCAATGCGGGCGGCGTAGCTACGTCGGGTCTGGAAATGACACAGAATTCGCAGAAACTCAATTGGACGGCCGAGGAGGTCGACGCCAAACTGCACCAGATCATGTCGTCGATCCACGCCGCATGCCTCGAATACGGCACCGAAGCCGACGGCTACATCAACTACATGAAGGGCGCCAACATCGCCGGCTTCATGAAGGTCGCCAAATCGATGGTCGAGCAGGGTATTCTGTAACCTCCGCCCGCACCGAAATCGAAGGGTCTCCGCCGAGGAGACCCTTTTTTCGTACCCGCCGATATCGTCCGATGATGAAAAATCACCCGTTTATTGAAGAAACGCCCTCGCCGGTTGAATTCATTTGCGAAGGAACGGATGCCGACCTACTTTTGCGCGAATTTTTAAACATCCGATTTATGAAAAGTTTCAAAATCGCGGCTCTCGCAGCCGCATGCGCAACAGGATTGTTTTTTTGCGCCTGCAACGACGACAACGACACGAAAAAGCCGCTGACGATCGCCGATCTGAACGGTAGTTATACCGGGACCTTCGACTTCACCCCCTCGCCGAGCGATATCAACCCCGATCCCTCGGTCGAAAAGGAGATTCCCGTAACGTTCGAAGTCAAAAACGGCAGCGTCTTCTTCCCCGAGTTCCCGGCCGCAACGCTGATTAAAGCACTCGTCGGCGAAGAGGCGGGAGAGCAGCTCGCCGCAACCATCGGAAAGATCACCTACGAAGCCCCGATCGTCGACGCTGAGTCCGACCAGTGACAGCTCGCAGCCAAGTTGGAGACCCCGAAGCTGCGCATCGACGTAGGCGGTGCGCTCGTCGTGCTGATCTCGATCGACTCCCCGGGTCGATTGACCTATACGAACGAAGGCGCACTCCGTTTCACACTCCGCACGACCGAATGCCAGTTGGGCGAAGGCGAAGCGGCCGGAGATCCCTTCGACCTGGTGAACGAACTGGTATTCGACGTCACGAAGCAATAAGACGTCCATACCCCCGAATGATCGAAGCCCCCGTTCAGACTGAACGGGGGCTTCGGTACGTTTACACCGCTGCGGCATCACCGTCTCGCCCGCCGCCGCAGCGCCCGGACGATCTCGCCGCCGAAGGCCAGCAGCGACGTACCGACGACGATCGCGACCCATTCGGCCCCCGTAAGCGGCACGGTGCGGAACACTTCGCCGCCCCACTCGACGATCAATACCTGCCCCACGGCGATAGCGGCCAAGATAAGGTAGAATTCGCGCGTCCCCGCAAAGGAGCGGAAAACCGAATGACGCGTTTCGAAACCTTTGGCATTGAACATATTCCAGAATTGCAGGAACACGAACGTCGAGAAAAAGAGCGTCGAATGGCGTAGATTCAACATCCCGTTGGGCTCGCTCCAGATGAAAAGCATCGTCAGTAATGCGACGACCATCGCACCGCCGCACGTAAAGAGCGTGCGGGCCATATCGGGGGTGATGATGAACTCCCCCCGCCGCCGCGGACGGTCGCGCATCACGTCGGGATCGGGCGGCAGCGAAGCCATCGCCATCGCCGCGAAGGTATCCATGATGATATTGACCCACAAAATCTGCACCACGGTTAGCGGCTGGTCGGTACCGAACATCGCACCCACGAAACAAACGACGATCGCCGCGAAATTGACGGTCAGCTGGAAAAGCACGAAACGCTGGATATTGCGGTAGAGCGAGCGTCCCCACAGTACGGCCGTCGTGATGGAAGCGAACGAATCGTCGAGCAGCGTGATGTCCGAAGCATCCTTCGCCACCGACGTTCCCGAGCCCATCGAGAGGCCCACATCGGCGAAATTCAACGCCGGAGCGTCGTTCGTGCCGTCACCCGTCACGGCCACGACCTCGCCGCTGCGTTGCAGCATGCACACCAACCGCTGCTTATCCGCAGGCCGGGCGCGCGACACGACCCGCAGATCGGCGAGCCGGCCGAGCAGCTCCTCGTCGCTCATCGACGCCAGCTCGACCCCCGTGAGGTGCTGGCGGTCCGCCGGACGGGCTTCGTCCCACAGTCCGGTCTGGCGCGCGATCTCGCACGCCGTGGCCGATGTATCGCCCGTGACGATCTTCACCCCGATGCCCGCATCGAGACAACGCCGCACCGCCGCAGGAACATCCTCGCGCACGGGGTCGGAAATCGCCGCCACGCCCGAGAAATGCAACCCGCCCGCCGCCACGGCGCGCCGGCAATCCGGCTCCGAAGTCTCGGACCACGCCACGGCCAGCGTCCGCATGGCGCGGCTCTGGTAGGCGATGAGCTGTGCCTCGACACGTTCGTCGAGCCCGTCCGCGACGCACATGGCCCGCACGATCTCGGGAGCTCCCTTCACGCAGAGCAGCCGCCGGCCCGAAATGCCGCTACGGAGGATCGTCGCCATGTATTTCCGTTCGGTGGAGAAGGTAAGCCGGTCGACGATCTCCGCCCCGGCACGCAATGCGGCGTAATCCTCGCCCTGTGTCCGCAGCCAGGCGAGCAACGCCCCTTCCGTGGGGTTGCCGATCGGGCGGCCTTCGGCATCGAGAAACGCCGTGCTGTTGGCGGCCAGGGTCTCGGCGAATTCGTGCGGCGAAAGGCCGTCGAAACGATCGAGATGCCTAACTTCCATACGGTTGCGGGTCAGCGTGCCGGTCTTGTCGGTACAGATGACCGTCACGGCACCCATCGTCTCGCAGGCGTGCATCCGCCGCACGAGGTTGTTCGTGCGCAGCATGCGCCGCATCGACATGGCCAGCGACAGGGTGATCGACATGGGCAGTCCCTCGGGCACGGCCATGACGATGATCGCCACCGAGATCATGAAGAGATGCAACACCTGCTGCGCGACCGCCAGCCAGCTTTGCGACAGCAGATCGCCCCACAGGAGCGCCTTGCCGAGCATGATGCAGAAGATCGCGACCGACAAGGCGATGCCCGCGCGGCCGATGAGCCGCGAGAGGCGTTCGAGTTGCAGGTCGAGCGGCGTACGACGGTCGGTCCGGACGGTCGCCTGCTCGGTGACGCGCCCCGCCTCGGTGCGGTCGCCCACGGCCGTCACGACCATCACGCCGTAACCGTCCGTAACGTTCGTGCCGCGCAGCACCTCGTTCGACGGGTAGGTCGCCTCGGGGTCGAAATGGCGTTCATCGACGGTTTTCGCCGCTTCGGGCTCCCCCGTGAGGGTCGATTCGTCGACGCGCAGCGACACCGCCTCGACCAGTTCGCCGTCCGCCGGAATCGTATCACCGCTCTCGACGTACACTACGTCGCCCGTCACGACCTCCCGCCGCGGCACCACGACGATCGCCCCCTCGCGCATGACCTTCACCGGCACCTCGTCGTTCACACGGTTCAGCCGCCGGAAACGCCGCTGCGCATCCCATTCGAACCAAAAACCCACGCACGTGGCCAGCACGATGGCGCAGACGATGCCGACCGACTCGGTGAAATCGCCGTGCACGCAGCCGATCGCGAGCGACAGCACGGCGGCGACCAACAGAATCCGGATGATCGGGTCGCGAAATTTCTCCAACAGAAGCCGCCAGGCAGGGGTCTCCTTCTGGGGCGTGATTACATTGTCTCCGTACGAGCGTCTGTTTTCGGCGACCTGTCGTTGCGAAAGGCCCTTCGGATCGTAAGCAATCATCCAATATCAGAATTTATCGAGTGAAAACTGCCGCGTCGAGGCATCGAACCGCACGGCGATGAACAACAAAATCGTAAAGGCGATCAACGACGAACCGCCGTAGCTCATGAACGGCAACGGAATGCCCATCACGGGCATCAAACCGATCGTCATGCCGACATTGACCAGGACATGGAACAGCAAAATCGCCGCCACGCAATAGCAATAGATGCGCCCGAAGGGCTCCTGCTGCCGCTCGCCCATGCGCATCAGACGCAGGATCAGCAGGCACAGCAGCGTCAGCACGGTCATGGTGCCGAGAAAGCCCCACTCCTCGCCTACCGTACAGAAAATGAAGTCGGTATGCCGTTCGGGCACGAAGCCGTACTTGATCTGCGTGCCCTCGAGGAATCCCTTCCCCGCGAAGCCGCCCGAACCGATGGCGATCTTCGACTGGTTGACGTTGTAGTCGGCGCCCGAAGGATCGTTGACGATGCCCAGGAAGCTGAGGATTCGTTTCTGCTGGTGATCCTTGAGCGAATCGAACAGCCGGTCGGTCGTCGGCAGGAAAACCATCGCGGCGATGAACAGCGCGACGGTAATCAACGTATTGGACAACCCCGCGCGGAAAGCATAGATCGTAACGCCGACCAGCGACAGCAGCGTGACGGTGAGCAGCGCGCCGTACAGGCTCATCCGCCCCGGAGCGATGAAGTGCATCGCCAGGCAGAGCACGAGCGCCGAGAGGGCCAGGACTGCGAGATAAATGATTCGCGAACGCCACTCGCCGCTCATCATCGCCTCCGAAAGCGTGCAGACCAGAATCAACAGCACCAACAGCGCCAGGGGCGAGAGCAGGAACGAGACGATGAACAGCGCAGCGATCAACAGCACCGGAATACACAACCATTTGTTGAGTCCCTCGCGGTAGAGTACGAAAAGGAACGAGCCCAGCACGATGCCGGAGCCCGTATCGTTCTGAAGCACGATAATCAGGAGCGGCACGCAGATCACCACCCCGACCCGCATCAGATCGCCGAACCGGGCGATCGAGAACGAATAGTCGCTCATCACGCGGGCCACCGCCAGTGCCGTAGCGATCTTGGCGAACTCGACGGGCTGCACGCGGAACGACCCGAACTCGAACCAAGCCTTGGCGCCGTTGACCTCCTTACCGAACGCGAGCGCGGCCACCAGCAGCGCCAGACCCGCGAAATAGGCCGGATAGGCGAACATGTGGTAGAACCGCTCGTCCAGGAGCAGCACGACGAGCGCCGTGACCCACGCCACACCGACCCAGACCGCCTGTTTCATGTAGAAATGCGAGAAGGAGAAGACATCGGCCGCACCCTCGTCGTACGACGCCGCGGTGATCGACACCCACCCCGCGAGGACGATCGCCACGTAGAGCAGCACGGTCCAGCGGTCGACGCCGTAAAATATGCCGTTCGAACGATCAGCGGTCATAGGAAGGATAATAAATGTTCATATTCTTGACATACTCCACCAGTTCCGGACGGCGGATCGTATCCGTGAGGTAGTACTCTTCGAGCAGACTGGCGATCGGCAGCGCCGACGTGGCTCCGAAACCGCCGTTCTCGACATAGACCGAGATGGCGATACGCGGATTGTCCTTCGGGGCGAACGACAGGAAGGTCGAATGGTCGCGTCCGTGGGGGTTTTGCGCCGTGCCGGTCTTGCCGCAGACGTCGAGCCCGGGGAGCATCGCACGCGTGGAGGTTCCGCCGACGTTCACGCCCCGCCACATGCCCTCGACGATGGGGTCGAAATGCCGCGCGTCGACCTTCGTGTAGTGCCGTTCGTAGAAACGGCGGTCGAGCGAATCCTGCCCCTCGATGCGCTTGACGATATGGGGAATGTAGTAGTAGCCGCGGTTGGCGACGATCGCCGCGAGGTTGGCCAGCTGCAAGGGCGTGCAGCCCAGGGCATCCTGACCGATCGAGAGCGAGAGGACCGTCAAGGCGTTCCACGACCCGCGGTAGCGACGGTCGTAATAGGCCCTGTCGGGAACATATCCGTTACCTTCGTCGAGGAAGTCCGAGCCCAGTTTGCGGCCGAAGCCGAAGCTCTCGACATACTCCCTCCAGACGTCGAAACCCTCCTTCACGCCTCCGTATTTGCGGTTTTCGAGAATGTCGCGGAAGACGTAGCAGAAGTAGGCGTTGCACGAGGTCGCCACGGCGAACCGCAGGTCCAGCGGCGAGGCATGGGCGTGGCACGCCATTTTTTTGCGTCCGTAGGTGTATCCCAAGTGGCAGGAGTGGGTGTCCGACGGACGCAGCACGCCCTCCTGCTGGCCGATGAGCCCCTGCACGAGCTTGAAGGTCGAGCCCGGAGGATATTTGGCCTTCACGGCACGGTTGAACAGCGGATGGCGCTTGTTGCGCAGCATCTTCATGTAGTTGTTGCCGCGTTCGCGGCCCACCAGTTCGTCGGGATCGTACGTCGGCGAGGAGACCATCATCAGAATCTCGCCCGTCGAGGGTTCGATCGCCACCGCCGCCCCGACCTTGCCGCGCATGAGTTCTTCGCCCAAGAGCTGCAACCGCGCATCGATCGTCGAGACGATATAGCGGCCCGGCTCGGGAAGCGAATCGTAGAGTCCGCCCATGTAGGAACCCTTGATGGCGCCGTGGGTGTCGATCTCCTGAATCTTCACCCCCTTTTCGCCCCGCAGCAGCGGTTCGTAGGCCGACTCCACGCCGCTCATACCCACGTAGTCGCCCGCCTTGTAGGAGGGATGGCGCCGGAGCATGTCTTCCGTGACCTCGCCGACATAGCCCAACAGGTTGCCGCCGACCTTGCGCGGATAGCGGCGCACGGTGCGGTAGACGGTATAGAATCCGCGGAAATTGCACTCGTCGAAACGCAACTTATCCTCTTTGGAGATGTAGTTGACCACCACGCGCGGCGCCCGGGGACGCATCCGGGCATTGGCCAGTTCGCGGCGCAGCTTCTCGCGCGAGAGGTTCAGCACCTCGCACAGGCGCGTAGTGTCGAACCCGCGTTTGTCGATGTCGCTGTAAATGACCATCAGGTCGTAGCATTCGCGGCTCTGCACGAGGTACTCGCCCCGCCGGTCGAACACCTCGCCCCGCGGCGGATACTGCACCACGTGGCGCAACACGTTGGCCCGGGCCAGGTCGGCGTAGCGTTTGTCGATCAGCTGAAGATAGGCCAGCCGCCCGGCGAGCAGCAGGAAGATCGCGAGCACGACGCATTGCAGCGTACGCACGCGTCCGAAACGTTCTTCGCTTCTCATACGCGCACGGGGAGTTTGGCGGTGAAGATCCGGGCGATCAGCCAGACGAAACCGAGCGATGCGGCGCTGCTCAGCACGATGCGCAGCAGCGTATGCAGCGCATGACTCCACGAAAGGGCTTCGAGCGAGAAGAAGACGACGTGGTGGATCACCACGAGCGCAACCAGATACTCCACGAAGACCCGCGTACCGAGCCGCTCGGGCGAGGGTACCCCCTCCTCACGCACATCGTCGCGCCCGTAGAGCATGCCGAGAATCGTCGGACGCAGAAATGCGACGAGCACCGTAGCGATGGTATTGATCCCGGCGGCTCCCATCGCGAAATCCATCGCCACGCCGGAGGCCAGTCCGGCCAGCAGCACGACCACGGGCTTCGCATCGAGCGGCAACAGCGCCACGAAAGCCACGTAGACGAGCGGATTGAAATAGATGCTGATCGAGAGGTTGTCGAACAGGAAGACCTGGAACAACAGCGTCGCGGCGAAAAGCGCCGAATAGGTAAGTATGCGGTACATCATGGGATCAGTCCTGGCGGGTATATTGTTCGACCTGTTCGCTTTGCTGCAAATCGCGGATTTCCCACAGGTCGCGGTTGCAGACGAGCACGACATCCGTCTGGCGGGATATTTCGGCCGCCAGCCGCACCCGCACCGTATAGGCCGTGCGGGTTTCGTTCAGCGTGGCGCTCTCGACCAGTCCGATCAACACGTCTTCGGGGAAGAACTGCGAAAAACCCGTCGTCACGACCTCCTGACCGGGTTGCGGATCGGCGTATTTGGAGACGTCGCCCATCAGCACGACGTGCTGATCCGTACCGTCCCAGTAGATCGAGCCGACATAATCGGTCCCGACCAGGCGACCGCTGGCCCGGAACGAGGTATTGAGCGCCGACATGGCCACCGAATAGCGATCCGTACAATCGACGACATAGCCGACCATCGCTCCGTCGGGCGACAGCACGGCCATCTCCTCCACGACGCCGTCGGCCCGGCCTCGGTTGAGTGTCAGCAGGTTTTGGGCCCGGTTGACCGTATTGGAAACGACGGTGGCCGCCGCGAAATGGTATTTCGACTCGCCGATATCGGAGAGATAGGCATCGAGCCGGGCGGCATTCTCCGCCTCGTCGTAACGGGCCAACTGTTCTTCGAGTTCGGCGACGCGGGCGATCAACGCCCGGTTTTCGCGTCCGAGCATGAAATAGCGACGGATGCCGCCGAAAAACGACCGCACACCGCCCGCCACACGGTTCGAACGCGCCAGCAGCCGGGCTTCGGTGTAGTACGACGAACGGGCATAATAGCTCACGGCCGCGACTTCGAGCACGACGAACAGCACGACGACATAGATACTGCGTATGAATTCGAGAAGTTTACGCATGATCGCGATTCAGGCCTTGCGGCGGGAAGGTTGAACGGGGTTATTAATTCAAGATTGCGGGCTCGGGCCCGCAATCACGATACAACGCATCTCGGCTCCCGGGGCCGTCGAGGGCCCCGCCGCCGGGAAATTATTTCATCAGGAACGAGAAACGGTTGATGTTCTTCAGGGCCGTACCCGTACCGCGCGCGATGGCACGCAAAGGGTCTTCGGCGATGTGGAACGGAATACCGGTCTTCTCGTTCAGACGACGGTCGAGCCCCTTGATGAGCGCACCGCCTCCGGCCAGGTAGATACCGTTCTTGACGATATCGGCATAGAGTTCGGGCGGCATCGATTCGAGCACCTTCATCAGGGCGACGTCGATCTTCGAGATCGATTTTTCGAGCGCATAGGCGATCTCGCTGTACGACAGCGAGACGGTCTGCGGCAATGCCGTGAGCATATTGGGACCCGTCACGACGAAATCTTCGGGTTCCTCCTCCAGTTCGGAGACCGCCGCGCCGATCGAGCACTTGATCGCCTCGGCCGTACGTTCGCCGATACGGATGTTGTGCTGCTGGCGTACGTAGCTCTGGATATCGGCCGTGAAAACGTCGCCCGCGACGTTGATCGACTCCGAGCAGACGATGCCGCCCAGCGAGATGCAGGCGATCTCGGTCGTACCGCCGCCGATATCGATCACCATGTTGCCCTCCGGCGCCTCGACGTCCAGACCGGCACCGAGCGCCGCAGCCATCGGTTCGTAAATCATGTAGACCTCGCGGCCTCCGGCGTGCTCGGCCGAGTCGCGCACGGCACGAATTTCGACGTTGGTCGAACCCGAAGGAATGCAGATCACCATGCGCAGCGACGGCGCGAAAAGGCTGCCCGAAGTCTTCACCTTCTTGATGAGACCGCGCAACATGAGCTCCGTGGCGTTGAAATCGGCGATCACACCGTCTTTCAGCGGACGGATCGTCTTGATATTCGGATTGGTTCGCTCGTGCATCTGCTGCGCCTGCTTACCGATGGCCATCAGTTTGCCCGTGTGCACGTCGAGCGCCACGATCGACGGTTCGTCCACGACGACCTTGCCGTTATAGATGATCAGCGTATTGGCCGTACCGAGGTCGATGGCCAACTCCTGCGTCAAAGAAAAAATTCCCATAGAACTACACCCAACTCTAATATTTCGTTCACTAACACATTGTCTATCAAATCGAAATGTGTTCCGATCGTCCGTCTCGCGAAAGCCCGTCCGACCCGGAACGACATATCGGAACAAAGGTAGCAAAAAGCCGTGGATAATTCACTGCTTTCCGCCGATTTTTTTACGCGGGCGGGCGCGATTTTCTAAAATTATACCCCGCGTAGGCGGCGTTGCATTCGCTGCGGCCCGCAGCCCGACCAAGAGCCCAGGGGTTAGAAACAGCCGTGCGACCCGTAACGTTTATGAAAGCGTAGCAGTCTGGAAGACTGCGCGAGCCGTAGCCTCCCCCGGCGGAGGCTCGCTATGCTCGCCCCGCAGGCTACGGCCGCGAAAAACTTTCCGCCGTTCGCAGGCAACCATAGAACCCGGCTTTTAGCCGGACTTCGGCAGCCGAGTTGCTCGCAGACCTCCTGTCTAACCGTTCTCCTTAGGTATGCTTCCGAGAAGATCGGCGGCGAAATTGCACGTTGTTGGCTTTTTTTGTTTACATTTGTAACGCGAAACAGAATCCGTACATGAATCATCACACCGGAAACGAGACCCGCTGCGCCGTTATCGGCTACGGAAGCTGGGCTACGGCCATAGCCGGAATGCTGGCCGCCCGCAACTCGCAGGTCGGATGGTACGTCCGCAACCCGGAGGTCCTCGAGGGACTCCGCAACGAGGGTCGCAATCCACGTTATCTGAGCGACATGGAGTTCGACCGTACGCGCATCGCGCCGTCGGACGACCTGAACGCCGTCGTTCGCGGGGCCGACCTGCTCGTGCTGGCGACCCCTTCGGCCTACCTCAAGGATTTCCTCGCCCCGCTGACCGAGCCGCTCGACGGAAAGTTCGTCGTCTCGGCCATCAAAGGCATCGTCCCCGGCGACTACAAGACCGTCGCCGAATACCTCCACGACCGTTACGCCCTGCCCTACGACCGGATCGGGCTGCTGACCGGTCCTTCCCATGCCGAGGAGGTCGCACGCGGACGCCTGACCTACCTCACGGCCGTCTGCTCCGACGAAGCGCGCGCCCGGATGCTGGGCGAAAAATTCGCATCGCAATCGGTGCGGATCAGTTACTCGACCGACCTCTACGGCATCGAATATGCCGCCATTCTGAAGAACATCTATGCTCTGGCCGTAGGACTGGCCGTAGGTTTGGGATACGGGGACAACTTCCTCTCCGTGCTGATCGCCAACAGCGCGGGCGAAATGCGGCGCTTCCTCGACGAAAGCTACCCCGCCGAGCGCAATACGCAAGTCTCGGCCTACCTGGGCGACCTGCTCGTAACGTGCTACTCGACTTACAGCCGCAACCGCCGCCTGGGACTGCTCATCGGCCACGGATGCACGGTCAAAAGCGCCCTGAACGAAATGACGATGGTCGCCGAGGGCTATTTCGCCGCCGAATGCATCCGCCACATCAACCTGCGCCACCGGATCGAAATGCCGATCGCCCGCATGGTTTACGAAGTACTCTACGAAGGTGCTTCGCCGCGGCGCAGCATGGAGCGCCTGACGCACGAATTAAGATAGCATATATTTGCCTAAAAAATAAGACTATGAAAACATTGAAACTGGACATCCGCAAAACGGGCATCGAGATCACGGCCGAGATGAAGGCCGCAGCCCAGGCCGCCAACGCGCTGCTGCAATCGGGCGAAGGCGCCGGAAACGACTTCCTCGGCTGGGTACACCTCCCCTCGTCGATCACCGAGGCCGAGATCGCACAGATACAGGCCGCCGCAGAGCGTCTGCGTTCGAAAGCCGACCTGGTGATCTGCATCGGCATCGGCGGTTCGTACCTGGGTGCGAAAGCCGTACTGGAGGCCATGAGCGATCCGTTCCAGCTGTTGCGCAAGGAGCAGCAGAACCCCACGGTGGTATTCGCCGGACAGAACATCTCGGAAGATTACATCCATTCGCTGATGGAGGCTTCGGCCGAACACTCGATCGGCGCCATCGTGATCTCGAAATCGGGCACGACGACCGAACCGGCCATCGCCTTCCGCCTCATCAAGGCCGAAATCGAGAAACGCTACGGCAAGCAGGAGGCTGCCCAGCGCATCGTCGCCGTCACGGACAAGGCCCGCGGCGCCCTGAAAACCCTCGCGACGAACGAAGGTTACGAAACGTTCGTCATTCCCGACGACGTGGGCGGCCGTTTCTCGGTGCTGACCCCCGTAGGTCTGCTGCCGCTGGCCGTCGCCGGTGTGGATATCGCAGCCCTCGTGCGCGGTGCGCAGCAGATGGAGGCAGCGACGGCCGACACGGTGGCTTTCGACGAGAACCCCGCCGCGATCTACGCCGCCACGCGCAACACGCTCTACAACGACGGTAAGAAGATCGAAATCCTCGGTTCGTACGAACCCCGCCTGCAATACGTCAACGAGTGGTGGAAGCAGCTCTACGGCGAGAGCGAAGGCAAGCAGGGCAAGGGAATCTTCCCCGCGAGCGTCACGCTGACGGCCGACCTCCACTCGATGGGCCAGTATATCCAGGAGGGCGAGCGTACGCTCTTCGAGACGATCATTTCGGTCGCAGCACCCGACCACGAGGTGAAGATCGAAGCCGATGCGGAGAATCTCGACGGTCTGAATTACCTGGCCGGCAAACGCATCTCGGAGGTCAACCGCATGGCCGAGCGGGGCGTGCAGCTGGCGCATGTCGACGGCGGCGTGCCCAACATCCGGATCGAGATTCCGGCGGTAGATGCCGAGGCGATCGGCGGTCTGCTCTACTTCTTCGAAAAGGCCTGCGGCATCAGCGGTTATATCCTGGGTGTCAACCCCTTCGACCAGCCGGGCGTCGAGGCCTACAAGAAGAACATGTTCGCCCTGCTCGAAAAACCCGGTTACGAGGAGGCCACCAAAGCCATCAAGGCGCGGCTGTAACCCCACAGCCGATTTCGAAAAGCTCGGTTTCCCGCCGGGCTTTTTTTGCGGCCGATCCACCGCAAAAAAAGATCGCTCCGCCGAACATCGCCGAAAAAAACGACGCGGAACACGGCCGAAACCGTATTTCGCGTCGAAATTGTAGACGACCTTCCGTCAGTCCCCGTTATAATCACCCGTTTTTCTTCATCGAAGCGATCAATCGGGCGGGCGTAGCCTGAAGATAATTTTTGCAGAACCGGCTGAACTGGGTATAATGACGGAATCCGTATTTGCTCATCAGTGCTTTGGTGCTGTCCTCGCCGTCGCGGATATCGGCCTGAATCTTATAGGCCTTCTGCAACATCATCCAGTGGTATACGCTGTCGTTGAAATGCTCGGCGAAACGGCGTTTGAAGACCGAAAGGCTCATCCCGGCCAATGCCGCCAGGCCGGAAACGCTCTGCGCCTTGTCGTAGTTGTTGCAGACGAAAACCCGGAAATTGTCCTGCGGTTGGATCATCGCCTGGAAGAAATAGGCATGTTCGATGGGCGTATAGAGTTCGTGGATCATCATGAACAGCTCGCTGGCCTTCATCTTATGAAACCGTTCGCACTCGTAAAGGCGGGGTATCGCGAAAACTTCGCCGATCAGCTGTCCGATTCCCGGATGCATAGCCAATACGGGCGCCGACTCGCGCGGGACATTGGTCCGAATGGAGGGGGGGGGAATTTCGTCGAAAATATCGCGTTCGCAAAATTCGATGCGATGAATCATCGACAGCACGACGATATCCGTCGTCGGGTCCTGAGCGGTAGCGACATAGCTTTCGCCCCGCGTAAGACATACGCATTGGTTCGAAGTTACCAGCCGCACCGGGTCGGACTGATGATCGAGTTCGAGCGTGCCGCAAATCACGAACAGCAAACGCGTCATATCATCACCCGGAAAGGTGACGCCTTCGTGCGCAGCGAACGACAGACGGGTAAAATGGCAGTAGGAAGAATCGCCGATACGCCGAAAAGGGGTAGGGAACGAAGGACAACTACTACAATCCGCAGAACATCTCTCTCTCAAAGCCGTCTCCTCGAACCGCGGTTTGTTTTGAAAATCCATGAAAATTCGATTCTATTCAGTAATATTCTGTCACAAATATACGAAGAAAAATTAACAATCGGATATTTTTCGCCGCTATTTCGAATCGAAACAGTCCTTTCCGATGCTCCGGGAAGGCATTTTTCTCCGGCAAAAAGCTCCGATGAAAAAGAGGAAAAGCCGAAGCGATCCGCGCAGCATCCGGCCTTGCCGTTCTCGGAATACCGACAGGTCTGCATGCGGCCCGGCACGCATTTCCGCCGTCGTGAAGCCGGGAAAAGACGCTGAAACAGAGTCCCGGCACAGGGCCCGACGAATCCGTCGCCGGATGCCGCAGCTTTTTTGGGATGGCGGCCCCATACGCCTTTGCACCGCCTCTGCCCTCCCCTAAAATCCCCGCAGCAGGGGCAACCCGCGAAACGATAGCGGTCCGAAACGAATTTCGGGCAAAATGGTATATCATTGTCGCATGTTTTTCCGTTTTTATGCGTATCTTGCACGACACAAAAAACGCAACGACATGAAATCATTCCGTACCCTGTTCCGCTCCGCCGCCGCAATGCTGTTGCTCTGCGCGGCGTCGCTGGCCGCCTGCGACGACTCGGACGGCGATCCCAAATTCGGCGACTCCATCACACTCGAAATCACGGTCGACGAGGTAACCGACTCCTCGATCCAAGCGACCGTCACCCCGTCGCGCACCGATGCGGGCTATTACGCCAAGCTCTACTCCCAGCACGAAATCGCGGACAAAAACGACAACACGCTGCTGGCCATGTGCATGTCCGACAGACTGTTCACCTCGTATCTGCACCTGGGCAAACAGACCCTCACGTTCGAGAATCTGCGGCCGGGGATCGCATACGTCCTCGTGGCCTTCGGCTACGAAGACGAGCAATCGACGGGTGTCACCTCGAAACTCGTCCGCGAAACCATCGCACTCCCCACAAAGCAATAGCGGCAAGACGAAAACATCGTTTTTTTTCGCCGAATCGTCCGACCGATTCGGCGATCTTTTATTAACTTTGCCGCGATATCCTTCCGCGAAGGCCCCGATAACGACAGGCTCGCGCAAGGATGCAAATATCTATAAATATGAAAAAAACGCTTTTTTTCGCCACTCTGGCATTTATGGCAAGCTGTCAGAACACCCCCAAAACTCCGGCGATCGACACGACGAACTTCGATCTCACGGTCGCTCCCGAAGCCGATTTCTACCAGTACGCCACCGGCGGCTGGCAGGCTAAAAACCCGCTCAAACCCGAATATTCGCGTTACGGATCGTTCGACGTACTGCGCGACAACAACGAGAAGCGCATCAACGAGCTTTTCGCCGAAATGACCCGTCGCCAGACGCAGCCGGGGTCCGTCGAGCAGAAGATTTCGGACCTCTATAAAATGGGACTCGACTCCGTGCGCCTCAACGCCGAGGGCGCCGCACCGATCCGCAGCACCGTCGCAGAGATTCTCGCGATCTCCGACCGCAGCCAGCTTACGCCGACCATCGCTCGTCTGCACGCCTCGGTAGCCAACCCGTTCTTCGGCATCGGCGTCGACGCCGACCTGATGAACAGCGACATGAACGCGCTCTACGCCTCGCAGGCAGGTCTTACGATGGGTAATCGCGACTACTACCTCGACGCCGAAAACGAGCACATCCGCGAGGCCTACAAGACCTATCTCTCGAAAATCTTCGCGCTGGCGGGCATTCCCGACGAGGAGATCGCGCAGGCCGTCGAAGGCGTGATGCGCGTCGAAACCGCTCTGGCCGAGAAATCGTGGTCGAACGTCGAGCTGCGCAACATTCCCGCCATGTACAACCCCATGTCCAAAGCCGAGTTCGAGAAGGCCTACGACGCCGTCGACTGGGAGACCTACTACGCAACGATGGGCATCGGCGATTTCGAGACGATCATCGTCTCCACGCCGTCGGCCGTCGCCAATGCCAACGAGGTTATCAAGAACATGCCTTTGGCCGACCTGCGCTACTACCTGGCGGCACAGTATATCGACTCGGCGGCCTCGTACCTGAGCGACGATTTCAACGAGGCGTCGTTCGACTTCTACGGACGTGCCATGTCGGGCCGTCAGGAGCAGAAACCCCGCTGGAAGCGCGCCATGTCGGTGCCCAACGGCACCCTTGCCGAGGCTGTCGGCGAAATGTACGTCGCCAAATACTTCCCCGCCGAGGACAAGGCCCGCATGCTCGCTCTGGTGAAGAATCTGCAAACGGCTCTCTCGGAGCATATCGCAGCGCTGGACTGGATGTCCGACCAGACGAAGGCCAAGGCGCAGGAGAAACTGGCCGCCTTCACCGTGAAGATCGGTTATCCCGACAAGTGGAAAGACTATTCGACCCTCACGATCGACCCCGCGAAGAGCTATTGGGAGAATATCGTCGAGGCCAACCGCTGGTATACGGCCGACAACATCGCCGAGCTGGGCAAGCCCGTGGATAAGGAGAAATGGCACATGTCGCCGCAGACGGTCAACGCCTACTACAACCCGACGACCAACGAAATCTGCTTCCCCGCAGCCATTCTCCAGCCGCCGTTCTACAACTCCGATGCCGACGACGCGGTGAACTACGGAGCCATCGGCGTGGTGATCGGCCACGAGATGACCCACGGATTCGACGACCAGGGCCGCAATTTCGACAAGGACGGCAACATGAACAACTGGTGGACCGATGCCGACGCCGAGGCGTTCAAGGCCAAGACCGACATACTCGTCAAGCAGTTCGACGCCATCGAGGTACTCCCGGCCAAGGACGACCAGCCCGCCGTGCATGCCAACGGCGCCCTGAGCCTGGGCGAGAATATCGCCGACCAGGGCGGTCTGCGCGTCGCCTGGACGGCCTTCCAGAACTCGCTCGCAGGCCAGGAACCCGCCCCGATCGACGGATTCACCGCCGCACAGCGTTTCTACCTGGCTTACGCCGCCCTGTGGGCACAGAATATCCGCGACGAGGAGATCGCCCGTCTGACGAAAATCGACGTACACTCGCTCGGCAAGTGGCGCGTGAACGCCACGCTACGCAACCTGGCGACCTTCTACGACGCGTTCGGCATCACCGAAGGCGCCATGTTCCTGCCCGAGCAGGAGCGCGTGATTATCTGGTAGAAAGTCCTCAACCCTACGACAAGGCCCCCGCAGCTGTGCTGCGGGGGCCTTTTAATTGCGCTTTGCAGGTTACAGTTTTACGCCCACAGGGGCTTAAGCAGCCCGAAAAGCACGCAGGCGATGACGAGCGTCACGAGGATATTGAAACTCTGCGCCACGACGAACGCCTTGAGCAGACTGCGGTTCTCTTTCGAGACGATATCCTTCAACCGCGTGTCGAGACCGATGCAGACGAATGCCAACGAGAAAAACACCGTCGAGAACATCTTCGCGGCACCCGTCTGGGCCAGTTTTCCCGAGGCTGCGGGGACGAAAAGACCATTCGCCGAGCAGAGGCTAAAGACGAGCGACGCCAAGACGAAGCCCAGGATGAACTTGGGGAACTTCTCCCACACGATCCCGAGCGAGGGAGCCTGCGAACTGCCCTTCTCGCTGCGGGCCGAAAGGTAGAGGGCTATGAAAAAGGCTACCACGCCGATCAATACGTTCTGCGCCGCCTTGATGATGACGGCCTGACCGTTGGCGTCGATCATGTCGGGGGCGATATCGTACCCCCGGGCGATCAGCGACTCGGTGACGATCTTTCCCGACGCCGCGACACCGCTCGTCGTATCGATCGTGCCGCCGATCCACGCTCCGGCAACCTCCTGGATCGTCTGCGCATCGTCGAACAGCAGCGGCAGAATCATCCGTGCCAGCCACGGCATGAGGTAGATCATCGGCACGACGATGATAAGCACCAGCGAAACGATGTAGGAGAGCTTCCGGTCGTCGCCTCCGGCCACGCGGGCGGCCGTGATGCAGGCCGAGACGCCGCAGATCGAGACGCCGCTCGACAGAATCATCGCCGTACGTTCGTCGACGCCCGTGCGCCGCGAATACCAAAATGCGAAGAACCAGACGATCGCCACGACCAGGCAGGCCTGCACCAGACCGACGGTTCCCGACTTCATCACGTCGCTGAAAAGAATCGTAGCACCCAGGCAGACGACACCTATCTTAATGAAGAATTCGCCCTGCACGGCGGGTTTCATCCAGTCGGGCACATGCCACAGGTTGCGGATCAGCAATCCGAAGATCACCGAGAAAAAGACGGGTTCGAATCCGTAGGCCGAGACGATGCCGATCTTAGCGACCAGCTGCGCCAGCAGCGAGATGGCGAAGACCGCGACGAGCGACGGCAGCACCCCCTTCATCGGGCGGCGCAGCAAGGCCATACCCGCATAGAGCACCGCGGCGACGATCGCCAGCAGATAGACGACATCGTACCATGCGGCCGAAC
This sequence comes from uncultured Alistipes sp., assembly GCA_947573795.1. GTDB lineage: Bacteria > Bacteroidota > Bacteroidia > Bacteroidales > Rikenellaceae > Alistipes. Next base: position 21,560 of record CANPHE010000003.1, read on the forward strand.
CGACCAGTGCGTCGGGTTTGGGAATTCCGGGCAGATTCCCCGGCACGAAGGCTGCGAGCAGCAGCAGCGGAACGGAGACCCAGACGACCACCCAGTCCTCGACGCGAAGTTTTTCGAAAAAGGTTTTCATAGAATCGTATTTCAGAACAATGCGGTCAACAGACAGGCGACCACGTTGCGGTCCTCCGCCTGATATTGTTGTTCGTAGGTATAATTGAGCTGACAACGCAAGGCTTTCACGGGCTGCCACTGCATACCGCCCGTATAGTTGATCTGTCGTTCGCCGCTGCAAGTGCCTCCGAGACTCGACCAGAAGGTTTCGTAACGTCCTACGAGCATCCATTTCTTCGAAGCGCGCCAACCCGCTACGCCATACCAGCCGTTACTGTCGAAGGTGCCTTTACGATCGGCGATTCCGGTCGTGCCGCCGATCCACTCGCCGCGCACCACCACGGCGCCACGATCGTAACAGACACCGAAGCCGTAACGTTCACGCTCCAAATACTGTTCGCCGTATTCGCCCCGGTAATAATAACCCGACACGAGCAGCCCCGGAAGGGGTTTGAGCACGATGCGTGCGGCGATATCCTTCGATTTGTTCCGGTCCCGGTTGTTGATTCCTTCGCCGTTGAAGACGCCCAGGTCGTAATTGAGGACGTGATAGCCGTCGCGTTCGAAAAATCCGCCGTGGAGCATCGCGCCCAGATCGCGACCCGAAGACGAAAGGCCGCATACGTCGTTCAACCCCGTCAGGTAACGGACCGCCATCGGGTGTTCGATCAGTTCGCTGCGGGGAGCCGCATAATCCGTGCTTTCGATCGAAAAGGGCACCTTGTACTGACCGATCTTGATTTGCAGACCGGCGAACGGTTTGTAGTTGACATAAGCGTCGACGATCTTCGGCTTTCCGGCGAGCTCCAGCTGAAGCCGGTAGTCGAATTTGTTCGCAATATCGTCCGACAGGGCGATACGGGCTCTTTTGATGAAAAAGGACGAGGCTTCGTTCGACCATTCGTAACCGGTCTGGATATACCCCGAAATTTTCGGGAGATGGTCCAGAATCTTATCCCAGGAGGAGGTTTTCGTCTTGAGCGACTCGACTTCGGCGGCCAGCGTCGCCACGTCGGGTTCGGTCGAGCTATCGGCGGGGGGGGGTGCGGCGACAGCCGCACTTACCGACAGCAGCAACGCTGCCGGCAGGAATCTTCTTATTATCATCGGATCGGGTCGTGTTTAGGATACAAAGGTAGCGACTTTTCGTCGAAACGGCAATACGCGAATATGCCTAAAAACGAAATCGTCAGCGCCTCGAAGGGAACGACAGGGTACGGGCATCGAGATAACTGTCGGGGAAAGCGCCCCAATTGGAAGCCTGCCCGTTCGAAAGAACGACGTGCGGTCCGAGGCGCAACGTATTGTTGTTCTGAACCGCGACGCGCGACGGAAGGGCTTCTTCGGGAATCACCCGAATGGAGGTCATCGTCACAGCGGGACGCATCGTCTCGACGGTTTGCGCCCCGCTTCGCGCGTCGTGCCATCGAAACGATTCGGGGACCTCGAATCCCGTTCGACGCAGCGAATCGGGACGTCGGAGCGCATTCGCAGCAGGCAGCGTATCGGGGAGCGGCATTTCGGAGGGCAGCTGCGCCCAAACGGCCATCCAGCTCCCTACGAACGTCAGAAGCAACGCTCTTTTCGGGATGATTCCCGCACCTCGCCGGACGGTCGATCGCATCGCGGCCTCGGAAGGTCGGCTTTTCGCGGCACCGGCGCGTTTGCCATACGTCCCCGCGGGACTCTCGAAATGTCGCAGGAATTCGCAATGATTCCTACGGGATGGTAAATAATTGCCTTTTTTCATCATGCGGTACGTTTTTCCGGAAGGCTTCGCGCCTTCTCAGAACACTTCCCGCAAAATTCGCACCGACTGCACGGCTCCGACCGCTTCGAGATGATAACCCAGGTAGCGCAACAGGGCGTTCAGAAACGACGAACGGCGGTCGCGGTTGAGCGCAATGCCAGCGAGTTCCCGCACGTCGCAGCCCAGCATCGTGTCGAGCGTACGGGCATCCTCCTGCGTCATGATGTCGGAGTGCAGCGGCCGATCGGTCGTATAGAGCCCCTCGCAAATGTCGAACCAGCACCCCGAAAGATATTCATTGCCAGGAGCATAACCCAACAGGCGGCTCAGGTGGGCCAGAAACCAAAGGTGGAAGTTGGCCACCCCGTCCCGCATGGCGTCGAGCGCCTCGGCCGAACCCCACACGAAGTCGAAAAACGCCGCATCGGGCTCGCTCTCGCGCACCAGTCGGTAAAGCGTCTCGGCCATGAAAAGCGCCATGGTCGATTTACGCACATCGAACGGGATACTTTGCAGCACGAAGCCCGCCCGCACCTCCTTGAAGCGGTCCATCTGCTGACGCGACGACTCCAACCCCTCGAACTCCACGGGAAACATCGGCTGAAAAAGCGCCAGCTTCGAACCGCGGCCGCTGCGGCTGCGAACCCCCTGAACCATATAGGTGCGGCGCCCGCCCACGTCGGTGAGCAGGTAGACGACCATCGACGAGTCGCCGTATTTGAGCGTATGCAGGACGATACCGCGCCCTTTGTAGGTTTTCATGTCGTGGTTCTATTTTGCCGAAGGCCGCGTTTGCAGATCTGTCCCCTCCTCGGGAGAGGGCTTAACAGTTTGCGACGGTGTTGCCCGAGCGAAACGGCCGGTAAAGATACGCAAATCCCCGGCCCCGTGCAAATGCCCGGAACCGCTATCGGCGCACGGCGCGTGCCGCTTCCACGTCGGCGCGGTGCGCCAGAGCCCATTCGATGAGCGCCGCGAGGTGGGGAATGAGCGTCTCGCCCAGCGGCGTGAGGCGGTATTCGACGCGGGGCGGAATCTCGGCATAGACCCTGCGGGCGACATACCCGTCGGTTTCGAGCGTGCGCAGCGTCGCGGTGAGCATCTTTTGCGAGATGTCGGGAATGCTGCGGCTCAGTTCGCCGAAGCGAACCACGCCCCGCTCGTGAATCGTCCACAGGGTTAGCATCGACCACTTGTCGCCGAAGCGGTCGACGATATGCCGCACGGGGCAGAAGTCTTCGTAAATTTTTTTTGTCATTTTCGGATTCGGATCGTTCGGTCGATCAACGTTGCGTACTTCGAGGTAAGTAGGTTACCCGATCGTAACATCTTGTTTATTAATTACTCTCTTTTTAACTTTGTCACTGCAAAAGTAAGTAATTCACCCTATAAAACCAAATTTTATGAAAACGATCGAACGAATCGCCGCGGCCGAAAACTTCACGGCCGCAAACGTAGGCAACCTGAACGCCCTGAACGATTACACGCTCTGCCTGGGTCCCGAAATCCGAATTCCGGGCAAGGTTTTCGGCGGTGCCGCAGTGCAGGCCACGGGGTGCGAATTCTCCTTCCAGCAATTCCTGCCGGGCACGGAGACGGGATTTCTCCACACCCACAAGCGCCACGAAGAGCTCTATTTCTTCCTCTCGGGGAGCGGTGAGTTCCAGGTCGACGGCCACATCTTCCCCGTTTCGGAAGGAAGCGTCGTACGGGTAGCTCCCGCCGGGCGCCGCTCGGTGCGCAACAACGGCACGCAGCCCCTCACGATGCTCTGCATCCAGTATACGGCCGGCACCTTCACGGCCGAAGATGCTTCCGACGGAGAATTGCTGGGCGAAAAGGTCGAGTGGTAGGCCTTCGACAATTAAAAATTAGTCGGCTTTTTGCTGCAAAATGCGGCTCTTTAGAGCCGCGCGAGCCGTAGCCTCCGCCGGCGGAGGCTCGCTACGTTCGCCCCGCAGGCTACGGCTCGCCCACCAACCCGCCAAGCAATTCTGAATTGATAAAAGCTACCGAATATCGAAATCGAGCAATTTGCGACCTTCGAGCGTGGCGCGGAGGTTATCGCCGGGCGATACACGGCCTACGCCCACCGGCGTCCCGGTGAAAAGCAGATCGCCCATGCGTAGGGTCATGTAACGCGAGACCTCGGCGATCAGCCGGTCGACCGTAAAACGCATCTCGGAGGTATCGCCCTGCTGGCGGGTTTCACCGTTGAGCTCCAGAGCGAAATGCAGGTGTTGCACGTCGCCGCCCAGCTCGGCCAGAGGCACGAATTCGGGACTGACGGCCGCCGAGTAGTCGAAGGCCTTGCAACGTTCCCACGGAAGCCCCTCGGCGATCGCGCGGCGTTGCAGGTCGCGGGCCGTAAAGTCGATTCCCAACCCCACTTCGTCGTAATAACGGTGGGCGAAACGCTCCGAAATGGCCCGCCCGACGCGGTTGATCCGCACCACGAGTTCGCATTCGTAGTCGACCTCCTGAGTAAAGGCCGGAATGTAGAAGGGATCGTTGTTGCGCAAAAGCGCCGTATCGGGTTTCAGAAACCAAGCGGGTTCCCCCGCCCCGTCCGCCGGCCCTCCGACCTTGCGGCGCAGCTCCTCGGCATGGGCCGCGTAGTTACGTGCTATACAGATGATTTTCATGATTTTTCAGGCAACTATATGCAACTTTGCACGGTCTCGGTTCCTTGATCATAAATTCGCTTGGGACGGCCGAAGCCTCGCGGCCTTTGGCCGCGTCCGTAAATCTGACCCTCCCCTAAATCCCCTCCTCGGAGGGGACTTAAAGCACGACCCGCAAAGTTATAACGATTTAAAACAATAGTCATCTTCTGAAGCGTTTCAAAAAGAGCGCGTCGTAGCGCCACGCGCCCCACAAAGCCCCGACGATCAACACCGGAATCGGAGCGAGCAGCACCGCCAGAACCCACCGTTCGTACCCGAGAATCGCCGCCGGAAGCCCCGCGAGCGTGATGCCGCAACAGACGTAGAGCAGCCGGGCGCAGAAACGTCCCAGGCCCCGGATATCCACGCAGCGCTTTCGCTCGGGCGACATCATGTCGTAGCCCGAAAGCGTCTCCGGGTAGCGCTCTGCCAACATCCCCGTCCAACTCCAGATCGCCGCGAGGATCAGAATTGCAACCCACATTGCATCAAGCGTTTTCGCGCAGCAGCGCCACCATGCGCCGTGCGAAGCGTTCGCTGGCACCCGGCCCGCCGATCACCGTGCGCAGTTCGTCGAAGTCGCGCAGCATCCCTTCGCGCCGCGCACCGCCTTGCAAAACGGCCCGCAACTCGCGTTCGGCCCGCTCGATCGAAAGGTCCGACTGGATGATCTCCGTAACGGCTTCGCGGCCGAGGTTGAGATTCACGAGCGACACCCAGGGCACCTTCAACACATAGGGCCGCAATTTGACCTGGAACCACAGCGTGCGGTAGACCACCACCTCGGGAGTGCCCAGCAGCGCCGTTTCGAGCGTCGCCGTGCCCGAAGTCACCACGGCAGCCTCCGCCGCGGCGATCGTCTCGTAAGTCGCCTCCGAGACGCAGCGCACGCCGCTGCCTGCCAGATAACGGTCGTAGAGCGCCCGGTCGAGCCACGGCACGGCCGTAACGACGAACTGATAAGCCGGAAAACGTTCGCTCAACCGCACCATCAACGGCAGGTTGTCGCGAATCTCCGAACGGCGGCTGCCCGCCACCAGCGCCACGATCGGGCGCTCGTCCAGCCCGTGCTGCCGCCGGAACTCCGCGGGTGCAGGCAGAGCAGCCTGCCGCGCCGCAATGGCATCGACTAATGGATTGCCCTCGAAAACGGGCTCGATTCCCTTGCGGGAGAAATATCCGCGTTCGAAAGGAAAGATGATGAAAAGCCGGTCGACATAGCGCCGGATCGCCTCGACACGGTGTTCGCGCCACGCCCAGACCTTCGGTGCGATATAATAATAGGTGCGGATGCCGTGCTCCTTGGCCCAGCGGGCCATCTTCATGTTGAAGCCCGGGTAATCGATCAGAATCAACACGTCGGGAGCGAATTCGGCCACGTCGGCCTGACATTCGCGCATCTGACGGCCGATCGTGCGCAGGTTCAGCAACACCTGCACGATACCGAAGAACGACGTTTCGCGATAATGCTTCCGCAGATTGGCGGCACCGCCCGCCGCAGCCATCAGATCGCCGCCCCAGAAACGGAACTGCGCCTCGGGATCGGCCTTCTTCAGCCCCTCGATCAGATTCGAGCCGTGCAAATCTCCGGACGGTTCGCCGGCTATAAGATAGTATTTCATAAAAGGTTAAACGTAGAAAGTTAAATGTGAAAAGGCAATCACAGGGAAGACGAGGTGTCTTCGATTTTAATTTTAGTTGCTTTAACGGTTCGTGTCAATAATTTTTCAATCTCCACACAATCTTCATACAAGGAGGTAAAATGGCGTTCTTCAATCGTTCCCGATTCTACGAAAACCTCCAGCCAATATTTTGTCTCGGAGCACTCTTTCAGGGCTATGGATATTTTCGAAAGAAAATCCCGATCGCTTTGCGCATTGGCGGCCTCAGCGACATTCGCGCCGATAGCCGTTCCGCTCCTCAACAATTGTCTCGAAAGCGTCAGAGCCAACCCGTTCTCGGTAAGGAAATGGCAGAATCGGATAATCCGAATCGCAAACCGTTTGCTTTTATCCGCTATAAACATCGCCATACCTTCCACTTTTCACTTTTAACCTATCACTTTTCGAGCAGATCGGGTCGCAGACTTTTCGTGCGCTCGTAGGCCTGTTCGTCCTGCCAGCGGGCGATCTCGGCGAAGTTGCCCGAAAGCAGCACGTCGGGAACCCGCCAGCCGCGGAACTCCGCAGGGCGGGTATAGACGGGAGGCGCCAGCAGGTTGTCCTGAAACGAGTCGGTCAGGGCCGAGGCCTCGTCGCCAATCGCCCCCGGAATGATCCGCACGATCGAATCGGCCAGGATGCAGGCCGCCAGCTCGCCGCCCGTCAACACGTAGTCGCCGATCGAAATCTCGCGCGTGACGAGGTGCTCGCGGATGCGGTGGTCGATCCCCTTGTAGTGACCGCACAGGATGATGATGTTTTCGAGCGTCGAGAGTCGGTTGGCTTCGTGCTGGTCGTAGCGGATGCCGTCGGGCGAGGTGTAGATCACCTCGTCGTAGGTGCGCTCCGATTGCAGTTTCTCGATCAGTTCGAAGACCGGTTCGCACTTCATGACCATGCCCGCTTCGCCGCCGAAGGGGTAGTCGTCGGTCGTCTTGCGCCGGTCGTGGGCATAATCGTGGAGGTTATGGATGACGATCTCCACGAGACCCTTCTCCTGGGCACGCCGCAGGATCGATTCGTTGAGCGGCGAATGGAGCAGCTCGGGAACGGAAGAGATGATATCAATACGCATTTTGGAGATAAATATTTACGATTTTCCGCCGCATCGGTTTTTCGACTTCAATTTCGCGGAGGAAGGCCGAAACCTCGCGGCGAAACGCCGCGTTATCAATTCCGACCCTCCCCTAAATCCCCTCCTCGGAGGGGACTTTTCCAGCCCAACCCGCAAGTCAAAGGGGATTCGAAGCGAATTTCGCGTAAAATCGTATGATCATTTTCAACGAGTTATCTTATCAAGACGTTTTTTGGACGAGTTGGCGTTCCATTGCAGCAGCCACGTCTCGCCCCCGACTTTGTCCTGCAACAGGAAGGCGAAAACGTTTTGCGTGGGATAGAGCTCGAAACGGCCGTTGGGAGCCTCCTCGGACAGCGGCACAGGAGCGGCGCTCACGGGCGTTTCGCGGCAACTCTTCACCCGGAAGCTCCATTCGATCTGCGCGATGGCTCCCGTGCGGGTATCCAGCTTCAGAAAATAGAAGGAATCGGAGGTGGGATAGAGTTTGTAGCGATCGGCCGCGCGAACCACGACCTCGGCACCCGACTCGGCGGCAGGCTCCTGCGCGGCGATGGTCAGGCAGCTGCACGCAGCCATCAGGAACAATACGATGCATTTCATAGAGCTCGATTTTAAGGTTTCGGCCGGAAAATAATGTCCTTCTCGGACGCCCCCGGCAACTCGGCACCCAGCGGCACTTCGCGCCCCCGGTCGAGCGTGTAACCCGCATATCCCAGCTCCCCGAACAGACGGATGATCGCGGGACGGTTCTCGCCGCCGGTCTCGATAAGCACCGTCGGACGGTGGCGTTCGAGCAGCCCCCGCAACTCGCGCATCACGTGCAGCTCGTAGCCCTCGATGTCGCACTTGATGAAGTCCACGCGTTCGAGCGACGCGAACAGCTCGCTGCCGCGCCGCATCTCGGCCGTGAACTCCACACCCGCCTGCGTGCCGGCATCGTTCACGAAGTTGCGCCCCGTACCGAGGTACCCTGCCGTGCGGGCCGAATCGTTGGCCATGCGGATCGTCCGCGACTCCTCGCCCAAGGCATAGGGCAGAATCTCGACGTTGCGGCAGCGGCGCAGATTCCGGCGCAGCACGGAGCGCATCGGCGGCATGGGCTCCACGGCATAGACCCGTCCGGCAGCACCCGCCAGCCGCGCAAGCGGCCGCGCATAGTAACCCAGGTTGGCCCCGATGTCGATGCACACGTTGCCCGGACGCACCAGCCGAGGCAGGTGGTAGACATACTCCGTAGCCGGGGCGTAGCGTCCGATGCCGAGACGCTGCCACAGGAAAAACAGCCCGCTCACAGCCCGCAGATAGCCCTCCAACGGGAGCGTGCGGTAGAGTATCCGGTGTATGAACGCCTTCATCGTCAGTCGCGGTAGTTAACTTCGTGGTTGAGCACCTCGACGACGAAGGGATTGTAGAGCGTTTCATGGCCGATCGTCGTCTCGGGACCGTGACCGGGATAGACGTGCACGTCGTCGCCCAAGGGCAGAATCCGGTCGAGGATCGAGCGCATGATCCACGAATAATCGCCGCCGGGCAGGTCCGTGCGGCCGATCGACTCGCGGAAAAGCGTGTCGCCCGTGAACAGGGCTTTCGACTGCGGCTCGTAGAGCGCCACGTGGCCGGGCGTATGGCCCGGAACGGGAATCACCCGCAGCGTCGTATGGCCGAAACACACCTCCTCCAGCGTATCGAGGTCGCGATCGATCGCAGGCATCGCCCCGATCTTCACGCCGAAGACCGATCCGCTCGTCCGGGCGTTCTCCAGCAGAAAGCGGTCCTTGCCCGACAAGGCGAACGGAATGCCGTAACGCTCGCGTAGGTGCTGGACACCCAGCGTATGATCGAAATGGCCGTGGGTGTTGACCGCCAGGACGGGTTTCAGCCCGTGGCGGGCGATCAGATCGTCCAACGCGGCATCCTCGCGCGGCGAGGAGTTCCCGGCATCGATGACCGCGCATTCGGCGGTGTCGTCCCACACGACGTAGGTATTTTCCTCGATGGGATTGAATTGCAGACAGGCGATTTTCATAGCGGCAGTTTATTTGCACAAAGATAGTGTTTTTGCCGGAATTTGTCTATCTTTAGCCACCGAAAGAGGATTCCCCGCCCATGAAAAACCGAATACCGAAGTTACTCCTCGGGCTCCTCGTCGCTGCGATGGCGACGGGATGTTCGTTGCTGAAGGTCGCCGTGTCGACAGGCGACCCACTGCCGAAAAACGACCTGGAACTGCGGGTCATGACCCGCGGATTCTATTACGACATGGCGTCGGAAGTGGCCCGTGCGGCCGATTCGATTGCCACGCAGGCTCCCGATGCCGCGACCCGTATCCGGGCGATCCGGTGGAAAATCCGGGCCACGCGGGCCGGGGTTTCGGCCGCGATGCAGGGCATTCCCGAAGTGGCGCTGGCCGACCTGTGGATTCTCTGCCGCCGCATGCACGAAGGTTTCGCCCGGCGTCCCGATTCGCTGCTCTTCGGAGTCCAGAGCCCGATAGCCCGCGAGGTCGCAGCGCGGCTCGACGTCCGGGTCGCACGCCTGGCCCGCCAGCAGCTTCCGAACGGACATTACGAACTACTGGCCCGTTTCGTCGAGAAGTACGTGCGCGAAAATCCCCTGCGCGGCGAGAACGACGGTGCGGCCAACACCACCCTCGCATGGCTGGAGTTCATGCGGGCCAACGGCCGGGAGGCCGATATCGCCACGGGGTCGATCGCCGAAGTGATCTCCGACGTCAACGACCGGCTAAGCGGCCAGACCCAACAACTCTCCAACAGCATCGGCTGGTCGAAGGACCTGCTGGAGATCGAATTCCGGCAGGACAGCATGGGCGCACGGCTGGCCGTGCGGCTCGATTCGCTGGACCTCCAGTTCCGACGCATCGCCACGGTCGCCGAGCACCTGCCCGAAGTATCGGACAGCGTGATGGTGCAGATCGGCGCGCAACTCACGCAACTGCTCGATGCGGTCGACGCGACGGTGGACAACGCCTTCGCCGACGTGGGGCGTCAGCGCATGGCGTTGCAGCACTACGTCACCGGCGAACGGGAGGAGCTCGTCGCACAACTCCGCACGACGGCCGAGGAGCTCCTCCGCACGGTGTTCGACGCCGTACCGGAGCTCATCGGCAAGATACTCCTCTACCTCGTGCTGGCGCTCGTCGTGCTTATCGGCGGACCTTTCGCCCTGGGATTCTGGCTCGGAGGAGTACGCCAGCGAGCCCGAGAACGGAAAAATTAGCCGTCGGAGCAGGCTCTCCACCGCGCCCCGGAGCCCGCCCGGGGTTCGGAACTTTCGGATCGACGGCTTCCGCCCGAGTCAGCGGATCGATCCCCGGCCGTGGCACATCGGACAGGTACCGGTCTCGCGACAATAGCTGCATTCGACATAGGAACTGCAATGTCGATTATAATAAACCCGCTTTCCCTGGCAGATATGGCATTTGCCCGAGCCCTTGCAATCGGGGCACAACGGCTCGCCGTTGGGGTGCATGGGGAGCGTAGAACGAACTTCTTCGTCGCTGCCATCGCGCTCCGAACGGCTGCCGCCGCTGCCCGAAACATAGGTCTTGCCGGTGAAAAGGTCTTTGCCGACAGTGGTCTGCGTCCCCGAATGATAGGTCGAGGTAAAGACATTCATGCCCGAGCCCATACAATATTTGCAGCGGCCGTCTCCGCCGCAGCTGGTGCAGATCGTATAGCGGCGATAATTTCCGTATCCGCCCCACCTGCCGCCCTGACCTTGGCAGAGGTTGCACCGTTTCCGGCCGTGGCAGATCGTACAGGGCGAATAGGTCACCGTCGTGACGGTGCCGTCGCCATTGTCGGTGATATCGGCATAGGTCCCGTTGCCGTAATATTTCCGCTGCGTGTTCGACCCCGTACCGGAGAAACTTTGCCATTCGGAATTTCCCAGCACACGGCTTCCGCCGGCATCGTCCCGGACATAGACCCGGAAATAATAGGTATGTTCGCCCGGCGCCAGGCTCAGCGCCTCGTAGGGGATGAAAACGGAGTAATCCCGGTAAGAGGCGCTTTCGTAGGGCACCGTCGTATCCTTCCAGGCGCAAACCGTCCCCGAGGAGGTCTTATACCCCGGATATCCGTTGCTTTTGAGCGACTCCCGATCGCTGTCGTAGAAAAAAGCGATGACGCTGATCTCGCGGCCCTTCATCCCCGAAACGGAGAATGCCGAGTGGATCGTCATACCCTGCTTGCCGTCGTGCGTGGCAGCGTAGTCGCACCACACCTTCTCGAATTCGGCCGTCTGCGCCATCGCACCGAGCATCGCACCGAACGTCGAGATAACCGATAAAAACATTCGAAATTTCATGGTCGCATCCGGTTTCAATCGCGTCTTCCGTCCCAATCCTCCATCTCGGATTTGGGGATGCGCCACCCTTGCTGCTGCGCTTCGAGCCGGATTCGGCGCATCTCCTCCTGAATCCGTTTGCGCTGCGCGTGATCGACGGCCTGGGTGCCGAATTTCATGCTGACCAACTGGCTGACATAACCGCCGTAATTCCGATCGGCAATCGCCCGGCCCTGGGTCTCGACGACGACCCGGGAATTCGATTTCCGGTCATAATTCCGCGTCGACTTGCTTTTCTTCGAAGGAGCGGCAGCCGGCGCGGATTGCGGTGCGGCGGTCAAACTCGCAGTGGCATTCAACGCATTGGCCACACCGGTCAATGCGGTCGTCCAAATTTCCCGGTTACGCGCCCGACGGGCATATTTCTCGTTCTGCGACGCGATTTCCCGCCGCAACAGCTGCTCCGTCGTCCGAAGGTTCTCACACTCCGCATCCATCCGCTGCGCCGCAGTCAGATGAAGGTAGGCGGCATGATAATCTTTCCGGTCCAAAGCCAGAGCCGCCAAATCGCCCGTCGCCCGCAGCGCGATACCCTGCGTGTTATCGACATCATGCAGCCAGGCATCCCGCAACAAAGCGGCCTTGCGTTTGGCTCCGGTGCGCCGCCCGGCTTCCCGGTAGAGGCTCTCGCCCGACGCCTTCGCCACCGGCAAGGCGGTCATTTCATTCGTCTTCCGCTCGTCGATCGCCGTATAACGTCCCCACAGCAACGCAGGCGGGAAAAATACGTTCCAAAGGACACGCCCGCGAAAACGTTTCCGGATTTTGAATTCGGTAGGTTCGAAACCGCTCTTGGCGATCAGCAACTTTTTGGAGGATTTGCGAAAGACGGCTTCGGAACAGCAGACGAGCGCATTTCCATCGCCATCCGCCCGGCCGACGAACCGGTCGTATTCGACCGTGCCGCCCAACTTCTCGTGGGCCCCCGTCTGCACGTGGAATCCGTCGCTGAGGGAATTCTCCGGAAGATTCAGGAAGAGACAGGCATCCGGCAAGGTGCGGACATGGATTTGTTTGGGCGTGAAGCGGCTGGTGCCGCACGAGGTCGACAGCAAAGCCGCGACCGCTATCGCCGCCAGAATGGGGCGAACTTGTTTTTCGTTCATAAGTGTTTGGCGGAAAAAAGGAAAAGGCGCAAACCGTTCTGTACTTGCACTCTTTCAGGTTACCGCCAAGTGACCCTATCTCCTACAAGCACGAAAGGTCCACGCCCGTAGAGCGTGAACTTCCGTCTGCCTGTTCCCGGAGTTTGAATGTTTGGCGGTATTCGAAAGAGGGGGAACAAGAGCCGAAGCTCTGTCTGTTATTTCCGTATGACGTACGAACGAAACGCTTTTCCCGATTGTAAGTAATGAAGTTCGGGGGTGCGCGAAGTCCATTCGGGACACTCCGCACGATGCGTTCTATCGGGTACGTGGTTTATTCCATAGGCAACATTCTTAAAGATGACGATTCGTATCGTGCAAAAGTAGCAAAAAATAGGCAAATCGCACGCCTGTTCATACATTAAGACCGCGCCGAAGGTACTTCGTCCGATAAAATGCGGGCGAACTCGTTTTCGCCCCGCTTATTCGGACTTTGGCTCCGCCGAAGGTACTCCCGCTCGGCAATGCCCAAATAAATTTGGCATTGCCCTCGCTTATTCGTACCTTTGCCATCCATAGGAACGACAACAATGGCAAGAAAGAAAGCGAACTACCCCTTGCTGGAGGGGCTCGAAATAACGACCCTCGCGGCCGAGGGCAAAGCGATGGGACGCTGGAACGACCAGGTGGTCTTCGTCCCGATGACGGTTCCGGGCGACGTGGTGGACGTGCAGATACGCGTCAAGCGCCGCCGTTTCATGGAGGGATACGTGGTCCGTTACGTGCGGAAGTCGCCCTTGCGGGCCGAACCGTTCTGCGAACACTTCGGAGTCTGCGGCGGCTGCAAATGGCAAAATCTGCCCTACGAGGAGCAGTTGCGCTTCAAGACCGAACAGGTCCGCGAGCAGCTGACGCGCATCGGCAAGATCGAACTCCCCGAGATCGCCCCCTGCCTGGCGTCGGCCCGTACGCAATACTACCGCAACAAACTCGAATTCACCTTCGCCGACCGCCGGTTCCTCACCTACGAGGAGATCGCCTCGGGCGTCGAACTGGACGCCGCACCCGCTGCGGGATTCCACATCCCGGGCATGTTCGACAAGGTGTTGGACATTCGGAAATGCTGGTTGCAGAACGAGCCTTCGAACGCGATTCGGCTCGAAACCAAACGTTTCTGCCTGGAGCACGGCTACACGTTCCACAACGCACGCACCCACGAGGGGCTGATGCGCAACCTCATCGTCCGCACGGCGTCGACGGGCGAGGTGATGGCGATCGTCGTCTTCGGCGCGGACGATCGTGCGCGTATCGAAGCGCTTTTGGACCACCTTGCCGAACGCTTTCCCGAGATCACGTCGCTCTTCTACGTAGTCAACGAAAAGTGGAACGACTCGACGGGCGATCTCGATCCGGTGCTCTACCGGGGCAAGGACCACATCGTCGAGCGGATGGAGGGACTGCAATTCAAGGTGGGCCCCAAGTCGTTCTACCAGACCAACTCCGAGCAGGCCTACGAACTCTATAAGGTCGCGCGCGATTTCGCCGCCCTGGAGCCCGACGACGTGCTCTACGACCTCTACACCGGCACGGGCACCATCGCCAACTTCTGCGCCGCGCGGTGCCGCCGCGTGGTGGGCATCGAGTATGTCCCCGAAGCGATCGCCGACGCGAAGATCAACTCCGCGCTGAACGGCATCGCCAACACGGCCTTCTACGCGGGCGATATGAAGAAGGTGCTCGACGACGGATTCGTCGCGGCGAACGGACGACCCGACGTGGTGATCCTCGACCCGCCGCGTGCGGGCGTCGACCAGCCGGTGATCGACGTGATCCTGCGCGCCGCGCCGCAGCGCATCGTCTACGTGAGCTGCAACCCCGCCACGCAGGCCCGCGACCTGGCGCTGCTCGACGGAGCTTACCGCGTCGTGGCCGTACAGCCCGTCGACATGTTCCCCCACACCCACCATGTGGAGAACGTCGTGAAGCTCGAACGCCGCTAAAACCACCGACCTATAAACCTACGAACCTATGAACCGACTGATTCTGCTTGCCGCCGTGCTGCTCACGGCAGGCACCGCGGCCGCACAACCGAAAATGCGCGTCGAACGGCCTGACGGAAAAAGCGCCGTATTCATCCTGGAGAACAACCAGCGCCCCGGCACGACCACCGTTTATCTGAAGATCAAGGAGACGATGAACTGCAACGTTTCCAACGAAACGCGACGCTACTTCGTGACGGCTCCGACTGCGAGACTGCTGACCCTCAAGCCGACGGACCCCACGCGGGGCATAGGATACAACTATTCGTGGTACCACGTCCCCGGGCGTGTAGACCCGAAATTCGACTCGACCTTCGTCTACCGCATGCCCTGCCCCACGGGCCGGCCCGTGAAAGTCGGTCGCACGACGTATGTACTGGACAATTATACGAAAGAGCGAGAAGACCGGCAGCAGTTAGGCACGACGTTCCTCCTCGAAAAAGGCGATACGATCTACGCCATGCGGCGGGGCATCGTAACCGGCATCGAACGGCCGAAGCCCTCGGCAGAGCGTCCCGCCAAGACCTTCTTTTCCACCGAGAGCGTGAATATCACCGTCGAGCAACCCGACGGCACGATGGCATGGTACGTCAATTTCGATCCCGACCACCTGCTGGTCGAAGAGGGCGACCACGTACTGCCCGGCACGCCGCTGGGACTGGTCGGCTCCTACGACGGGGAGCACTACCGCATCTCCGTGCAACTGCTTTGGCATGCGACCAATCCGGACAACGACCCGAAAAAACCGATCGTCGTTCGCCGCTATTTCCCCTGCTTCGCCACGGCGGAAGGAGTCGTCAAACCGGAAACGAGAATGATCTGCACGGCCGTAGAGACTCCCGAGCTCGTGGAGCGCGAAATGACGAAAAAGGAAGTCAAGAAGTACCGGGAAAACCATAAATGACGATTCGAAAACTGCTCTTGCTTATCGCAACCCTGCTGGCGGGCAATTTTGCGGCCGCACGACCGAAGATGCGCGTCGAACGGCCCGACGGGAAAAGCGTCGTATTCATCCTGGATAACAACCAGCGCCCCGGCACGACCACCGTATTCCTGAAGATCAAGAAGACGACGAACTGCGACATTTCCAACGAAACGCGCCGCTACGCCGTAACGGCTCGGACATCGAAGCTGCTGACCCTCAAGCCGGCGAATCCCTCCCAACGCGTAGAATACAGCTATTCGTGGGGCTATGTCGCCGGACCTGTGGACCCGAAATTCGACTCGACCTTCGTTTACCGCATGCCCTGCCGCACAGACCGACCCGTGCGGATAAACGACACCATCTACATACAGAACAGACGTACGAAGGCACTGGAAAAGCGACACTCGGGCACGACCTTCTATCTCGAGGAAGGCGATACGGTCTACGCCATGCGGCGGGGTATCGTGACCGAGATCGAACTTCCGAAGCCCTCGGAGCAACCTCCCGCCAAGGGCCGATTCTTCTCCAAGAGGGTGCAAATCACCGTAGAGCATCCCGACGGCACCATTGCGGAGTATATCAATTTCGATCCCGATCACCTGCTGGTCAAAGCGGGCCAGCGGGTGCTGCCCGGCACGCCGCTGGGGCTGGTCGGCTCCTACGACGGGAAGGACCGCCCGGTCTCCGTGCGACTGCTTTGGTACGCGACCAATCCCAGCAAAAAGCCGAACGCGAAGCCGTTCGTCACGCACCTGTATGCTCCGTACCTCGCCACGACGGAAGGCATCCTCATCCCGAGGCCCTGGAAACTGTACACCGCCGTAGAGACTCCCGAGCTCGTGGAACGCGAAATGACGAAAAAGGAGATCAAGAAGTACCGGGCGGGCAATAAAAAGTAGCCTCGGCCGTTTTTTTGCAAACGCCCGATGCAGTAAAACGACATTCGCGGCGTTATATTTGCAAACGACATCCCAAAAAGAACGAAAGATGAAACGCATGATTTTACTGGCCGCGGCAGCGCTGATGCTGCTGCCCGCCGCAGCGCAGACGCAGGAGGCTTTTCCGAGTTACATCCAGGTCAACGGACGTGCCGAGAAAGAGATCGTCCCCGACGAGTTCTACCTCTCGATCGTAATCGCCGAGCGCGATTCGAAGGGCAAAATCTCGGTCGAGCAACAGCAGAAAGCGATGATCGCGGCGCTCAAACGCGACGGCATCGACGTGGAAAAGCAGCTCAAGGTGGCCAACCTGTCGAGCGAATTCTTCAAGAAAAATACCTCCGTAGCGACGGCCAAATACCAGTTGCGACTGGGCTCGGCCGCCGAGGTATCGAAGGCCTGGCAAACGCTGGACGACCTGGGTATTTCGAACGTCTCGATTCAGAAGGTATCGCATTCGCAGCTCGAACAGCTCAAACAGCAGGTGCGCATCGAGGCGATGCAGGATGCCCACAGCAGCGCCCAAATGCTGGCCGGAGCCGTCGGACAGTCCATCGGAAAGTGTTTCTACGTCTATGATTCGAACAACGACGTAATACCCGCCTATTACAACAACGGCATCATGATGCGCAGCATGAAGATGATGGACACGGCCGCCGAAGGTGCCGCCGAGGAGGAGTCGCTCGACTTCAAGACCATCAAGCTGCAATACTCCGTCCAGGCGAAATTCGTGCTGGAGTAACTGCAAGGTCGTGCCTTGCGGCCTTTGGGCGGCTAAAGATGACATTTTTGCGGGCTGCAGCCTGCGAAGGAACGCTTCGACGGATGCGGGCCTTCGCCGCCGGAGGCTGCGGTCCGCGCCCGTCTAAAAGACGGGCCCTCAAAAAGCTGCAATTCACAGAAAACAAACACTCCCCCACTTCTCACTTCTCACTTCTCACTTCTCACTTCTCACTTCTCACTTCTCACTTCTCACTTTTAACTTTTCACTTTTCCCCTATAACTATTCCTTATCCCCCAGCTCCCGGCGTGAAACGGCCAGCGCGGCGATACTCACGCGACAATCGGGAACCGCACGCAGCATCTCGGCGGCACAGGACAGCAGCGTCGACCCGGTGGTCATCACATCGTCCACGAGCAGGACATGACGCCCCGCCAACCGCTCGGGATGGCGCACGGCGAAGGCTCCTTCGACATTCCCGGCCCGCTCGCGGCGGGGTTTGAGCGCCTGCGAAGCCGTATTGCGACGGCGGCGGACACTGCGCCGGTCCACCTCTGCGCCCAATTGCGCAGCAATCCCCTCGGCGATATATTCCGACTGGTTGTACCCGCGCCGCAGCCGTTTGAGCGGTTGCAGCGGCATCGGTATCACCTTATCCACATCGTCGTACAACCCGCTGCGGGCCAGCTCGCTGCCATACCATTCGCCCAGGACGCGGGCCGTGCTCCACGCACCGCGGTATTTGAATCCGTGGATCGAGTCGCGCCATCCGCTCGCATGACGGAAGAAAAGAAATCCCGAAGCGCGATAGACGGGCACCAAGCCCCAACACTTGCGGGCGACCGGATTGTCGACCTCGTGCCAGTAGCCCGTAAGCGGTGCGGTCATGCGGCAGAGCGTGCAGATGCTCCACTCACCCTCGGCGAGCGGCTCTCCGCAGACGACGCAGCGGGGCGGAAAGAGGAGCGCGCAAAGGTCGCTCCACAAATCATTGAGGATCGACATTGACCGAAACGACGATATTGCGGTATTCGGCTCGCGCCGAGAAGGTTTTCAATTCCGCGGCAAGCAGTTCGCGCGCCCGGGCCGCCGAAGCGCCGCTTTCGATCTTGAGCAGCAGCCCGACGAGGTATTCGCCGCGAATCCGGTCGACGGGAGGCGCCATGGGCCCCAGCACGCGGCGGCCGAAACGGCTGCGCAGCCGCACGGCCAGATCGCCGACCCCCTGCCGGAGTATCGCGGCATCGCGGTGGCGCAGCGTGAGGGAGATCAATCGGGCATAAGGCGGATAGAAAAACGCCTGCCGCTCGGCCAGTTGCGTGCGGGCCATCGCCTCGTAATCGCCTGCGGCGACCTGCCGGATGACGGGATGCCCCGGCTCGGCGGTCTGAATGACGACCACCCCGCCCTCGGCACGGCGTCCGGCGCGCCCGGCGACCTGCATCATGAGCTGAAAAGCCCGTTCGGCCGCCCGAAAATCGGGGCTGTTCACCAGGTTGTCGGCATTAAGGATGCCCACTAAGCTCACGCCGCCGAAGTCGAAACCCTTGGTTATCATCTGCGTACCGACCAGAATATCGGTCTTGCGAGCCTCGAAATCCGCAACGATGGCACTGAAAGCCCGCTCGGAAGTGATGCTGTCTCGGTCGAGCCGGGCTACGCGCGCTTCGGGGAAGATCCGGGCGATCTCCTCCTCGATCTTCTCCGTACCGAAACCCATCGGCACGACGTCCGTAACGCGACACGACGGGCATTTGGCCGGAACCTCCTCGTTGTGTCCGCAGTAGTGGCAGACGAGCCGGCCGCTGCTCTTGTGATAGGTCAGCGTCACGTTGCAGTTGGGACAACGGGCCGTCCAGCCGCACTGGGAACACTCGACGTAGGGCGAAAATCCGCGTCGGTTCTGAAACAGCATCGCCTGCTCGCCGCGGTCGAGCGTCTCGCCGAGGCGGTCGAGCAGCAGCTTGTTGAAATGGGCCTTGCGCTCGCCCCGCCGTGCGGCCCGCAGGGTGTCGGAAATAAGGATTTCGGGCGGACGCGCAGCACCGTAACGCTGCGAGAGCGTCGCCAGCCCGTATTTCCCGCCCCGAGCGTTGAGCCACGTCTCGAGCGACGGCGTGGCACTCCCGAGCAGCGTATGGCCGCCCGAAAGACGGGCCATCACCACGGCGCAGTCGCGGGCGTTGTAGCGCGGCGCAGGATCGCTCTGCTTGTAGCTGGCATCGTGCTCCTCGTCGACAACGATCAATTGCAGCCGCCTGAGCGGCAGGAAGATCGACGAGCGCACCCCCACGACGAACTCACCCCCTTGCGCACGATTGAGCCGCAGGTAGGTCTCCGTACGCCGCTGGGCCGTAAGTTTCGAATGGTAGGGGGTCACACGGCTGCCGAAAATACGCTCCATGCGGGCGATCAGCTGGGCCGTCAGGGCGATTTCGGGCACCAGCAGCAGCACGTCGCCGCCGCGTGCCAGTACGCGGGCGATCAGGTGAATATAGATTTCGGTCTTTCCCGAGCCGGTGATTCCGTGCAGCAGAGCCGTGCTTTTACCTCCGGCGAAAGCCGCATCGAGCGCGTCGAGGGCCTGTCGCTGCGCCGGCGAAAGCTCCGGCAACCGGAAAGCCGAACCGCCGCGTTCGACGGTACGTTCGCGCTCCGTCGCCACGAGGTAGCCCTTGCGTTCGAGGGCCTGCAACACGGCATAATCCGCGCGCAGCAGCCGTCGCGCCACCTCGCCCGTCGAGATGCGCGTTTCGTCGCCCGCCGTAGCGATTTCGAGCAGCGCCTCGTACTGCTTCGGCGCCCGACGCTCCAGTTTGTCGCACACCTCGTGGAAATGCTCCTCCTCCCGAAGGGCGGGAGCGAGTGCTATGTAGCGTTCCGTGCGGGGACGATACTCCTCGCGCAGAAACTCCTGCTCGCTGTCGGCCGAGGGCTTCATCAGCGCCGGAAGCGCCACGCGCATCACCTCGCCGACCGTACACATATAATACGACGCAACCCACTCCCACAACGCGCGTTGCCCGGTGTCGAGCAGCGGCCGGTCGTAGAGCGGGCGGAGTACGGATTTGATGTTTTTGAAGGAAGGGCGCTCGCCGTGCAGACGCCAGACGATACCCGTATAGTATTTGCGCAGTCCGAACTGCACGACGACAGCCTGTCCCTCCGCCACCTCCATCCCCTCCGGGACGGCGAACGTATAGGCGGGCTGCGCCAGCGGCAGTACGATGTCGGCGAAGCGCTCCATCAACACTTCAGCGCTTCGAAGCCCTTGCCGTAGACACCCATCACGGAACCGACGGTGATGAAGGCGTCGGGATCGACGCTCTTGACGAACTTGAGCACCATCGAGGTTTCGCGCTTGCGGCAGACGACCATCACCACCTTCGTGCAGTGTTTCGAGTACCACCCTTGCGCGTCGAGCAGCGTGACGCCCCGATGGGCGTTATTGGCGATGGCGTCGGCCATTTTTTCGTAATCGTGCGTGACGATCAACACCTGGCTCGACTGCTGGTTGCCCGCCATAATCATGTCGACGGTATACCCCACGACGGCCGTCATGACGTAGCCGTAGATCACCGTATCGATGTGGAATCCGACGAGCAACGTTCCGGCGATGATGACGAAATCGGAGTAAATCAATATTTTGCCGTAGCTCACCGTGCGGTATTTGTTGATTACCATCGCCACGATGTCCGTACCGCCCGTCGAACCGCCCTGCGTGAAGCAGATGGCGATGCCGCTTCCGGCCAGAATACCGCCCAGAATGACCGCCAGGATACGTTCCAGGTGGAGGAAATCGCCGTCGGGAAGTACCGACTGCCAGAAGTTCATGCCCATCGAGATCACCACGACGCAGAAAATCGTCTTGATACCGAAATTCCATCCCACGACGAACCCTGCGACGAGCAACAATATCGCATTGATCGCCAACACCATCGTACCGATCTGGATCGAGATGCCGATATGTTCCAGCGCGCTGCACAGCACCAGCGAAAGACCCGCCGCACCGCCGCCCGTACCCTTGACAGGCAGGATACAGCCGATCCAGGCGAACGAGTACAGCATCATGCCGAACGTCATGAGAAAGTACTCTCTGACCGTCTTCAGCACCGAATCCATAGTGATGGGTTTCATGACAAGGGGATAATTAGCGGTTACCGTGCAAAGATACGAATAAGCCGAGCGAAAAAGCAAGCTCGCTTGCATTTTTTCCGAGGCGCAGTATCTAAGACGAAGTCAAAGATACGAATAAGCCGAGCGAAAAAGCAAACTCGCTTGCATTTTTTCCGAGGCCCAATATCTAAGGCATAGCCAAAGATACGAATAAGCGAGGGCAAAAACAAGTTTACTTGTATTTTGCCGAGCGGGAGTATCTAAGACGAAGTCAAAGTAAGAAAATTTCGCCTTGGTAGGTATCGCGCAATGCCAATCTTTTTTCGAGCAGGGCCAACAACTGTTCGTTTCGCACACCGCCCCACACGGGACCGTGGTGGTAGCGCGGCGGCGCTTCGGAAGCGAAACGTTCGACCACCAGGTCGGGCCGCAGACGGCGCAGGATTTCGACGAAGAGATCGAGGTACTCGTCGAGCGTCCAGAACCGGAACTGCGACGGATCGGCGTCGTACTGCGCGGCCATCGCCGTGCCGCGAAACAACTGCAACTGATGGAACTTCACCGACGAGAGGGGCAGTGCGTTGATCCGCTCCACGCCGCGCAGCAGCCTATCGTCCGTCTCGCCCGGGAGCCCGAGGATGAAGTGCGCACCGACGTGCAACCCCCGCCGGGCGGTCGCCTCGACGGCCCGCTGCGCGCAGGCGAAATCATGCCCGCGGTGAATGCGCCGCAACGTATCGTCGTAGACCGACTCGATGCCGTATTCGACGGCGACGTAGCGGTCGCGGGCCAGGGAGGCGAGCAGGTCCAGCTTCGCATCGTCCACACAGTCGGGACGCGTGCCGACGACGAGTCCCGCAACGTCGGGGTGTGCCAACGCCTCGCCGTAGAGCGTCCGCAGACGCTCCACGGGGGCGTGGGTATTGGAATAGGCCTGGAAATAGACCAGGTAGCGCGACGCCGTGCGGTAGCGCGCCTGGTGGAATTCGATGCCCTCCTCGATCTGCTGCCGGATGCTTTTCGAGGGGGTGCAGTACGAGGGCGTGAAAGCCTCGTTGAGACAGAACGTACATCCGCCCTCGGCGACCGTACCGTCGCGGTTGGGGCAGCTGAAACCCGCATCCACCGAGAGTTTCTGCACACGCCCGCCCAGCGTGCGGCGGAAAAACCCCGAATAGGAGTTGAACCGCCGCGTATCGCCCCAAGGGTAGATGCGTCCGCTCATAAATCGCTTACAGGCCCCAGTCCGAAGCGGTACAGGTACTCTTCGGCGCGTTGGGAACGTTGACGAAGAAGGTGTGTCCCGTGAGTTTTTCGAGCTCCGCGATCGAAATCATGTCCTGCGACGAAACCCGCTTGCCTTTGAGCGCGTTGTTGTGGCAACGCACGAAGGCCGCGCACATCAGTTCGCCGGCCGAACAATCCCGGACCGACTTTCCGGTATTGCCGCGTTTGGTGCGCAGCACGGCATAATAGAACATCGTGGGACACGACACGTCGCTGCGGCCTCCGAATTCGATCTTCTTCGGCGAAGCCGTATTGCCGTATCGGTCGGTATAGCGTTCGAAGTAGGTTCCGATGACGACGTAGGTCGTATCGGCGCACACCTTGCCGTCGATCCAGTCTTCGAGGAGGTTCCATCCGCCGCCGCCCGTGTTGAATCCGCTGCTGTACTGGGGCGCGATGTTGGTGTAATAAAACACCTGCCGATTGACCGACGAGGTAGCCAGACGTTCGGCCGACCCCAACATGTGTCCCTTGTTGCACCCGCCGCCCGTCGACTTGCTCCGGTACTGGATACCGCTCGGGATGTCGGGGTCCGTCGCGTAGGCGTCCGTACGGGACGCTCCGCTCTCGTAGCACTTGTGACGCGGAGCGGCTACCCACACGGGACAATGGTGCGTAGAGCTGTAACATACCGTATAATTACGGGCGAGACGTCCTCCGACCCGGAAATCGGGGCACATATGATAAGCATAGTAATACTCGCCGCCCGCTTTCGAGGCATCTTCGGGAACCAGCTCGGGCCAGCCCGGGTATTTCGTATCTCCCGTCACGGTACCGCCGCCCTGCGACGCTGCGGTCGTGAAGCTCTGCGCAGCGCTGGCGTAGATTGCGCCGTCGATCACGACATACAACCGGTAGGTATAGGTCGTCTGCGGCGAAAGGTCCGTCAGCACGGCGCTCTTCTCGCCCGCCGTAGCCGAAACATTCGACTTCAGTTCGGCACCCGAAGCGGATCCGCAAAGGAAATACGCCGCCGTAATGGTGCGATCGCCCGCATAGGTGAACGAACAGCGGATCGTAGCGCCGTTCTCGGTGACGTTCGCATGCGACGGCGTGCCGAACACGGGAGTCACCACCGGATCGTCGCCGGGGCGCGTCTCCAGCAGCGCGGCGCCGCTCATGTAGCGCGCCGAGCCGATGCCGACGAAACCGTAAAGATTGTACTGTTCGCCGGGCGTGAGTCCCGTCAGGCGGCAGGTGAAGGTCCGGCCTTCGACCTCGGTGGCGGTGACACTGCGGAAATCGGCCTCGGAGGAGGCCCTCAACGATCCGAACCAAAAACCTTTGGTCAAGCCGGCGAATGCGCCCAGGTCGAATTCGGCTTCGCAGGATACGAGGGCCGTCGTCTCCGTAGCCTCGATGACCACGGGCGTGCCGAGTCGGAATTCGGGCAGCTCGGCGGAGCTCTCCTCCTTGCAGGAGGTAGCGAGCAGCACGGCTCCGCACAACATCAGAAAGCAAAAATAAAACTTCTTCATTTATCGATAAAACATGGATGAAAAAATGATTTCGGAAGGTTGTCAACGCGCTTTGGAGTCGATCCAGATCGTCACCGGACCGTCGTTTACGAGTTCGACCTGCATGTCGGCGCCGAATTCGCCCGTCGGGACGCTCCGCCCGAGCAGTTCGGCGACCCGCGCCGTGAAACGCTCGTACAACGGACGCGAAACGGCCTCGGGAGCGGCATGGATGTAGGAGGGGCGATTGCCCTTGCGGGTCGAGGCCTGAAGCGTGAACTGGCTGACGACCAGAATCTCGCCCTCCGTCTGCCGGACGTCGAGGTTCATCACGCCCGCCTCGTCGTCGAAGATCCGCAGCCGCACCAGTTTCCCGGCCAGGTATTCGATATCTTCGTCCGTATCCTCGGCACAAACGCCGACCAGGACGAGCAATCCCCGTCCGATCCGGCTGCGACAGACGCCGCCGATGGCGACCTCCGCCCGGGTAACGCGTTGAATCAGGATGCGCATGGCTCAGCAGTTTTCGAAATAAGCCCACAGGTTGTCGCCCGCCGGGACGGGAGCCGTCACGCGGATCACCTCGCCCCGCACCGGATGCACGAACTCCACGCTGCGCGAATGCAGGGAGATGCCGCCTCCGGGCAGCGAACGCTTCGCGCCGTATTTCAGGTCGCCGCGAATCGGGCACCCGACAGCCGAAAGCTGGGCCCGAATCTGGTGGTGGCGCCCCGTCAGCAACTCGACCTCGACCAGCGTATAGCGTGCCGAGGCGCCGAGCGTCGCATAGCGCAGCCGCGCCAGCTTGGCATCGCCCTTCGGCGAGACATAGGCCCGCGAACGGTTCGTACGGCCGTCGCGCAGGATGTAGTGATCGAGCTGACCGCTCTCGGGATCGGGCGTCCGCTCCGTAAGGGCCCAGTAGGTCTTGCGGATGCGGCCCTCGCGGATCATTTCGTTGAGCCGTACCAGCGCCTTGGAGGTTTTGGCGAAGATCACCGCGCCGCTCACCGGGCGGTCGATGCGGTGCACGACACCCAGAAATACGGCTCCGGGCTTGGCATCGCGCTCCTTGATGAAGGCCTTGATCCGATCTTCGAGGGCGCTCTCGCCCGAAGGATCGGGTTGAACCAGATCGCCGCAGTGTTTGTTGACGATCAACAAATGGTTGTCTTCGTAAAGAATATCGTTCGGGTCGAACATGTCGTAGTTGTTGTTTACAATAATTTTTCCGGCAGGGGTTTTCGTGGTCTTTCTCGCAAAATGCAAGGCAGAACCTTGCCATCTTCGGCGGCTCGCGCCTTTGGCGCGACCGGCCCGGCCGCCGAAGATGATTATTCTGTCAGACCGACTCATAAAACCCGGCTCTTAGCCGGACAAGTCCTTACAAAACGAACGTAAACGGCAGCAGCCGGACAGCCGTATCGACCGCCGTAGCCGAACCGTTGCCGCTCATGATGACACGCATGGGCGATCCCTGGCGGCGTTCGACGTCGACCATCACCTGGCGGCACTGTCCGCAGGGGTAGCATTCCCGCTCGGAGGGAACCGAAGCGATGGCCAGCGCCTCGATCGGGTCGTCGGCATAGTTGGCCTGGGCGTAGAACATCAGCGACCGTTCGGCGCAGAGTCCCGCCGGATAGACTTCGCTTTCGAAGTTGCTGCCGTAGAGAATCTTGCCGCTGCGCAGCCGCGCGGCAGCCCCCACCCGGAACTTCGAATAGGGGGCGTGGGCGTTCGCGGTGGCCCGCTCGGCTTCGCGCACCAACGCACGGTCGGCCTCGGGAAGTTCCGCGAGCGAGGCGTAGTGTTCGTAATCGAAAACAAGCTGCTTTTTCATACTCTTCTTTTTTCGGGCAAAGTTTTCAAAGGTAATACAATTTCGGCAATACTCCTAATTTTATGCCGAAAATCGGACCGAATCCCACCCGGGATGCAATCCGCCCGGCAATTGCGAAAAAGTTGTACACAATTTTCGACCGTCGTTCCGGCACGCGGACCGCCCGTCCGTCGACGCGGGAAGCATCCGCCCCCGGTTTCGCCCCGTGTCGGCCGGCCGCAGCGCATTTTGTCGACAAAGTTTTCGACAAAAGCGCAAGCCCGGCGTTTTGTTTTTTGCCCGGTAATGCTTACTTTTGACTGCTGAAAGTAAGGTTAACCATGGAAAAAGAATTCAATCCGTCGCAACGAAACCAGAATGCCTACGCGGCGATGACCGACTCGGTAGGCACCGTGCCGCCCCAGGCCGTGGAGCTCGAAGAGGCCGTCCTGGGCGCACTGATGCTCGAAAAGGACAGCATCATCGCTGTGCAGGAGTATCTTACGGCGGATGCGTTCTACACCGAGGAGCACCGGATCATCTACAAGGCCATCGAGGAGTTGTCGATCGCCATGAAGCCCATCGACTTCTATACCGTCACCGAACAGCTCAAGTCGCAGGGCCAGCTGCGCAAGGTGGGCGGTGCGACCTACCTCGCCCAACTGACCCAGAAGGTCGGTTCGGCAGCCAACGTGGAGTTCCATGCCAAGATCATCGCCCAGAAATTCGTGCAGCGCGAGCTGATCCGCTCGGCGACCGAGATCCAGAAACGCTCCTACGACGAGTCGACCGACGTGACGGAGCTCATCGGCTATGCCGAAAGCGAAATCTTCAAGGTCTCGGAGGGACACATCAAGCGCGCCGTGCAGGGTGCCAAGGACATTCTGCGCCGCGCCCTGGACCAGATCGAGGAGGCTTCGAAAAACACCAGCGCCTTCAACGGCGTGCCGTCGGGCTTCATGGCCATCGACCGCGTGACGCTGGGCTGGCAGCTGTCCGACCTCATCATCATCGCCGCCCGTCCTTCGATGGGTAAGACGGCTTTCGTGCTCTCGATGGCCCGCAACATGGCCGTGGACCACGAGCAGGGCGTAGCGTTTTTCTCGCTCGAAATGTCCGCCGTGCAGCTGATGATGCGTTTGATCATCGCCGAAACGGGACTTTCGGGCAACGATGTCAAGTCGGGCCGCCTGACGCCCGAGCAGTGGCGCCACCTCGAATCGGCGACCAAGCCCCTGGGCTCGGCGCCGCTGTTCATCGACGATACCCCGGCGCTCTCGGTCTTCGAATTCCGCTCGAAGGCGCGCCGTCTGAAGATTCACCACGATATCAAGATCATCATCATCGACTACCTCCAGCTCATGACCGGCAACCAGGACTCGAAGGGCAACCGCGAGCAGGAGGTGGCCTTCATCTCGCGTACGCTCAAGGCCATCGCCAAGGAGCTGAACGTGCCGGTGATCGCCCTTTCGCAGCTGAGCCGCGCCACGGAGATGCGCGGCGGTTCGAAGCGTCCGCAGCTGTCGGACCTCCGCGAATCGGGTGCCATCGAGCAGGACGCCGATATCGTGGCCTTCATCCACCGTCCGGAGTACTACGGCATCAACCAGGACGAAAACGGCATGCCCACGGCCGGCATGGCCGAAATCATCCTCGCCAAGCACCGTAACGGCGCCGTGTGCGATGTCAACCTGCGTTTCCTCAAGGAGCAGGCCCGCTTCGCCGACATGGACGATGCGATGATGCCCCCGGCCCAGGCCGCCGACGCACAACAGGCCTACGACGACTACGCCAGCGGTTCGAACGGCCCGGCGGGCGGCGCTCCTTCCTTCGGCATGGGCGGCGCCCTGGGTTCGACGTCCGGCGGAGAATTCGACCTCAACGCGTCGCCTTCGATCAGCGACGAAGTACCCTTCTAAACCATGTTCGTCCGCGTATTTTCGGGTGCGGTCGTGGGGATCGACGCCGTGCGCGTGACCGTCGAGGTCAACATCGCGGGCGGCGGGCTGGGACTGTTCCTGGTCGGTCTTCCCGACAATGCCGTCAAGGAGAGCGAACAGCGCATCCGCTCGGCTTTCGAGAACTCCGAAGAACGCATGTCGGGCCGCAAGATCGTCGTCAATCTCGCCCCGGCCGACCTGCGCAAGGAGGGATCGGGCTTCGACCTGCCGATCGCCGTGGGGATACTCGCCGCGATGGAGCGGATCGACAACAGGGCGCTCGAAGATACGCTGCTCGTGGGCGAATTGTCGCTCGACGGTTCGCTGCGCCCCGTGCGGGGTGTGCTACCGCTGGCGATCCACGCCCGACAGACGGGACTGCGGCGCATGATCGTCCCGGCGGACAACGCCGCCGAAGCGACCGTGGTCGAGGGGCTCGAAATCTTCGGCGTCGCAAATCTGAAACAGGCCGCAGCGCTGCTCAACGGCGACGAAACACTGCAACCCGCCGCTCCCGCGGCGCCACAGGCCGAACCGGCGCAGAACGGACGCTACGACGAAGATTTCGCCGACGTGCGGGGACAGCAGCATGTCAAACGGGCTTTGGAGATCGCCGCTGCGGGCGGCCACAACGCGATCCTGATCGGCGCCCCGGGCTCGGGCAAGACGATGCTGGCCCGCCGCATGCCGACGATCCTGCCGCCGCTGAGCCGCGACGAAGCATTGGAAACGACCAAGATATACTCCGTCGCCGGGAAAACGGGCGTCACGGGAGGCCTGATGACCCGGCGGCCGTTCCGGGCTCCGCACCACACCGCCTCGCAGGTCGCCGTGATCGGCGGCGGACAGTCGCCCCGGCCGGGCGAGGTTTCGCTCGCACACAACGGGGTCCTGTTCCTCGACGAGCTGCCCGAATTCGGCCGCAGCGTCCTGGAGGTGCTCCGGCAACCGCTCGAAGAGAAGCGCATCGCCGTCTCGCGCACGAAATACAGCGTGGAATACCCGGCGAACTTCATGCTCATCGCGGCGATGAACCCCTGTCCGTGCGGCTATTACAACCATCCGACGCACGAATGCGTCTGCTCGCCGAGCTCGGTGCACCGCTATATGGGACGGATTTCGGGACCGCTGATGGACCGCATCGACCTCCACGTCGAAGTTACGCCCGTCACGGCGCAGGAGTTGCGGGCGGCGGCCCCGGGCGAACCGAGCGCCGCAATCCGCCAGCGGGTCGTACGGGCCCGCGAGATTCAGGCCCGGCGCTTCGAGGGACACCCCACGGTCCGCACCAACGCCATGATGAATTCGGCGATGCTGCGCGAGTTCTGCCGTCCGGACGCTGCGGGCGCCCGGATGCTCGAACAGGCCATGCAACGACTGTCGCTCTCGGCACGCGCCTACGACCGGATTCTGAAGGTCGCCCGCACGATCGCCGACCTGGACGGACACGACGCCATCACGCCGCAGGATATCGCCGAAGCGATCGGTTACCGTTCGCTCGACCGCGGAAGCTGGGGCGCTTGATCCCATACTTATATATAAGATAATTCGAACCGAAATGACAACGATACGACCCAAACGTATTATTTTATCGGGCGGCGGCACGGGCGGCCATATCTACCCCGCCGTGGCGGTCGCCGAGGCGCTGAAACGACGCCTGGGCGACGACGTGGAACTGCTTTTCGTCGGCGCCGAGGGTAAAATGGAGATGGAGAAGGTGCCCGCCCTGGG
Source organism: uncultured Alistipes sp. (assembly GCA_947573795.1). Classification (GTDB taxonomy): domain Bacteria; phylum Bacteroidota; class Bacteroidia; order Bacteroidales; family Rikenellaceae; genus Alistipes. The sequence continues at coordinate 51,252 of CANPHE010000003.1, forward strand.
CTACCGCATCGTCGGGCTGCCCATCGCCGGACTGCAACGACGCCTGGACTGGCATAACCTGCTGGTTCCTTTCAAGGTGCTGCGGTCGATCCGGCTGGCCCGGCGCACGATCCGCACGTTCGGAGCCGATGCGGTCGTCGGATTCGGCGGCTACGCGAGCGCCCCGGTGCTGTGGGCCGCGCAGCGCATGGGAGTCCCGACGCTCATCCAGGAGCAGAACTCCTACGCCGGCGTGACGAACAAAATCCTGGCCCGCCGCGCGAAACGCATCTGCACGGCCTACGAAGGAATGGAACGCTTCTTCCCTGCGGAGAAGATCACCCTCACGGGCAATCCCCTGCGGGGCCGCTTCTCGAAAGAGGGCGCCGACCACACCGAGGCCCTCGCCCACTACGGATTCACGGCCGAACGCCCCGTGGTGCTGGTCGTCGGAGGATCGCTCGGAACCCGCTCGCTGAACGAGATGATGAAGACCTGGATCGCATCGCTCGACGGCGCACAGGCTCCCGTGCAGGTGATCTGGCAGACCGGGAAATATTACGAACGCGAGATGCGCGCATTTCTTGCCGAACACCCCACGCCGGGCATCTGGCAGGGGGCCTTCATCGAGCGCATGGACCTGGCCTATGCGGCCGCCGACCTGGTGATCTCGCGCAGCGGCGCGGGAACCGTTTCGGAACTGTGCCTCGTAGCCAAACCGGTGCTGTTCGTCCCCTCGCCCAACGTCGCGGAGGATCACCAGACCCAGAACGCCCTGGCGTTGGAGCGCCACGGCGCCGCGGCGATCGTACGCGATGCCGCATGCCGCACCGAGGCGATGCCGCGGGCCTTGGAGCTGCTCGCCGACCCCGAAGCGCTCGCCGCCATGAGCCGCAACCTCGAAGCGCTGGCCCGCCCCCGGGCCGCGGAGGATATCGTGGACGAAATCATGAAGATAATTCGCTAAACGACATGGAGTTTCAAAATATCTACTTCCTGGGCATCGGCGGCATCGGCATGAGCGCCTTGGCCCGTTATTTCCTGCACGAAGGCAAATCCGTCGCCGGATACGACCGCACCGAATCGTCGCTCACCGACGCCCTCGCGGCCGAAGGCGCCGCGATCCATTACGAGGACGATGTGCGGCTGATCCCCGCGGCATTCCTCGATCCCGAGCGCACGATGGTGGTCTACACTCCCGCCGTGCCGCACGACCACAGCGAATACCGCTACTTCGTCGATCGCGGATTCCGCGTCGAGAAGCGTTCGCAGATGTTGGGACACCTCGCCGCGGGAAAATACGTCATGGCCGTGGCGGGCACCCACGGCAAAACGACCACCTCGACCCTCGTGGCATGGCTCAACCGAGGCCTTACGGGCGGCGGTTCGGCCTTCCTGGGAGGGCTCTCGAAGAATTTCGGCGGCAACCTGGTGCTGGGCGACGGCAAGCGGCTGGCGGTCGAAGCCGACGAATTCGACCGCTCGTTCCTGCGCCTCTACCCCGACGTGGCGGTGGTCACCTCGGCCGATGCCGACCACCTGGACATCTACGGCACCCACGAAGCGGTGAAGGAGGCCTTCTCGCAATTCGTGGGGCAGATCCGCGAGGGAGGCTCCCTCATCATCAAACAGGGGGTGGATATCCGCATCGACAATCCTCGGATCACGGTCTACCGCTATGCCTACGACACCCCGTGCGACTTCTACGCCTGCGACATCCGCCTGACGGAGGGCGGCCGCTACCGCTTCGGCATCGTGACGCCCGACGGGACGATCGCCGACTGCACGTTGGGCGTCCCCGGGTGGGTCAATATCGAAAACGCCGTCGCGGCCGTCGCCTCGGTGTGGTGCGCGGCACGCGCCGAGGGCACAGCGCTCGATCGCGACCGGCTGCGCGAGGCGCTGGCCTCCTTCTCGGGCGTCAAGCGGCGTTTCGATTTCTACCTCAACACCCCGCAGCAGGTCTATATGGACGACTACGCCCACCATCCGCGCGAACTGGCCGCCACGCTCGCCTCCGTGAAGGGCATGTTCCCCGGGCGACGCGTCACGGCCCTCTTCCAGCCCCACCTCTACACCCGCACGCGCGACCTCTACCGCGAATTCGCCGAAGCGCTTTCTCAGGCCGACGAGGCGGTGCTGCTGCCGATCTACCCCGCCCGCGAGGAGCCCATCCCCGGCATCGAGTCGGAGATCATCGCCGAGCGGATCACCGTGCCGTGCCGCATCGTGCCGCGCGAGGCGCTGGCCGAGACCGTCGCGGCGATGGATACCGACGTGGTTATCAGCTTCGGCGCCGGGAACATCGACGCCTGCTGCGAGGCGATCGCCGAGAAGCTGCGCCGTAAACAGGAATCGAACCGCTGAAACCCATAAACCCCGATCCGGTCTTGAAACCTTCACTCCGATATGCGCTCAACGGCCTCCTGTGGGGGGCTGCCGCCTGCTACGTCCTCTACGCCGCCTCGAAGGCCCGCGGACGGCGGGCGGACCGGCGCGTCGAACGGCTCACGATCGAGGTGGCGGACAGCTCGTCGCACGGCCACCTGGTGACGGGCACCCGCGTGCGCGAATGGATTTCGGCGAGCGGAATTCCCACGATCGGCACGGCAGTTGATGCGGTGGATCTGTCGGGTATCGAGCAGGTGATCGCCCGCAACGGATTCGTAGACAAAGCGGTCGCATACGTCGTCCATTCGGGCGAACTGCGCATCGTCATCCGCCAGCGCAAGCCCGTCGTGCGGCTGCTGACCGACGGCCTGAACCACTACGTCACGGCCGAAGGCTACGTCTTCGCGGCACCCGCGGCCTCGTCGCTCTACGTCCCGGTGGTGACGGGCTCCTACCGTCCGCCCTTCCCGGCCGGACATACGGGCCCGGTCCTCGCGCATATCGAAACCGAAAAGCGCAAACTCGACGTGCGCATCGAGAAGCTCGAACGCGAAAAATACCCGCTCTACGAACAGGAGCGGAAAACCGACCGCGAATATGCCGAGGGGCGCCGCATGATCTCCCGGCAGACGAAGCGTCACGGCATCCTTTTTTGGAAAGAGCCCGACACGCTCTACAAGCTGCGACGCAAACAGTTGCAGGAGGAGCGCAAGCGTCTGCGCCGCGACTACCGCTACAAACTGCGGCAGATCGACGGCCGGATCGAACATATCGCCCGGCAACAGGAGCAAGTCGTGCGGCAACAAAAAAAGTTGGAGAAAAGCTACGAAGATTTCATGAAACTCCTTACCTTTGTGGAGTACGTCGAAAAAGACGATTTCTGGAGGTCGGAAGTGGTGCAGATCACCGCCCGAACGACCCCCAGCGGCGCTTTGGAGGTGGACCTCATCCCCCGCAGCGGCCGCTTCGTCGTCCGCTTCGGCCGGTTGGAGCGCTTCGATGAGAAATTCGACAAGCTGCTGCGGTTCTACCGCGGCGGCCTTTCGCGTCTCGGATGGGACGTCTACCGGTCGATCGACATCCGTTTCGACGGACAGGTGGTTTGCAGGAAATAACCAGGCAATTATACGAACGTGGAAAGAAAGAATTATACCGTAGCCGTCGATTTGGGATCGTCGTCCGTCGTCGTCGCCGTAGGAGCGAAAAAGCCCGACGGCCCGATGGAGGTGATCTCCGTAATCTCGAAGCCGGTCGAGGGAGTCGCAGCCGGCAGAATCGAAAACATCGAACTGGTGGGCAACGCCATCCGCGACGCGGTGGCGGAGACCGAGAACGCACTCGGCATCCGCATTTCGGAGGCTTACGCAGGCATTTCGGGCGAATTCGTCCGCTGCGCCCGGCATACCGACCACGTTTTCGTCTACGACCCGCAGAACGGTGTGGCGCAGCGCGACGTCGATGCGCTGTTCGACCGCATGCGCAACGTCCAGGCTCCCGACGACGAAACGATCATGGAGCGCATCCCCCAGAACTACGTGGTGGACGACAACCAGGAGGTGCGCAACCCCGTGGGATCGTTCGGCAAGAAACTTTCCTCGACCTTCAATTTCATCCTCTGCCTCAAGACGCCCATCCAGCGGCTCGACATGGCCTTCAAACGCATCGGCATCCGGATGCTGGGCGTCTTTCCCGACGCCCTGGCGACGGCCGAATCGGTGCTGCTGCCCGACGAGAAGGAGGAGGGCGCCGTCGTGGTGGACCTCGGCGGCGGCGTGACGGACGTAACGGTCTACTACCGCAACGTCGTGCGCTATATCGCCTCGATTCCGATGGGCGCCTCGGCTATCAACCGCGATATCCGGACGATGAGCGTCCCCGAAAAGCACGTCGAAAGCCTCAAATGCAAATACGGTTCGGCCGTGGCCGAACTCGCCCCCGAAGACAAACTCATCCGCGTGAACGGCCGTACGGCGCGCGAAGCGAAGGATATCCTGCTGCGCAACCTCGCCACGGTGATCGAAGCGCGCGCCACGGATATCGCCGAGTTCGTGCTCCAGGAGATTCGCGACTCGGGATATGCCGGGAAACTGGCTTACGGCATCGTGCTGACCGGCGGTTCGGCCAAGCTGAAGGATATCGACGAACTGTTCCGCCGCGTAACGGGCATGGAGGTTCGTATCGCATCGCCCGAAACGGGCATCGCCGAGGAATCGAAGGAGTCGGTAGCCGACCCGGCCTATGCCGCCGTGACGGGCATCCTGCTCAAAGGGGCCGAACAGGGTTACTGCGCCGTGATGGAGCGGCCCGCGGCAGAACGGCCTGCGGAGGTCCGCACGGCTCCGCAACCCGCCTTCGCCGAACCGCGGACCGCACGTCCCGCGGCGGAACCGCGACGCACCTTCACGCCGCCGCAGCCGCAACCCGTGCCGGAATTCCGCCACGTACCGCCCCGCTACCCCCAGCAGCCCGCCCCGCAACCGGAAATTCCCGCGGAGCAGCCCGAAACCGAGACCCCCGCTCCTTCGACCGAAGCACGCACGCAGGCCCCCGAAACGCCCGCTGCGGAACCGACACGGCGCAAACGCGGCTGGGGCAGCATCATCCAATCCACGATCGACAAAATCAACAAGAGTTTCTCGCCCGACGGTGCGGACGAGGAGATCTGATCCGGACAGGGAGGGCGCGAGAGAGGTAGGAAGCGGTGCTATTCACCGGACCGCCCTGCGCCCGGTCCCACGCAAAGAAACGAAGCTATGACAGATGAATTGATATCGGAAATCAAGGCCCCGCGCACGGACGGGTCGATCATCTCGGTGATCGGCGTCGGCGGTGCGGGCGGCAATGCCGTGAACCACATGTGGAACCTCGGAATCCGGGGCGTGTCGTTCATGGTCTGCAACACCGACCAGCAAGCGCTGGACAAAAGCCCCGTCGAGCGGAAAATCCGCCTCGGCAGCGAAGGCCTCGGCGCCGGAAACGACCCCGAAAACGGACGTCGCGCCGCCGTGGAGACGCTGCCCGAAATCCGGCAGGTGCTCGAACAGGCCGGCACGCGCATGATCTTCATCACGGCCGGAATGGGCGGCGGCACGGGTACGGGCGCTTCGCCCGTGATCGCGAAGCTGGCCAAGGAGATGGGACTGCTGACCGTGGCGATCGTCACTTCGCCGCTGGCCGTCGAGGGCAAAATCCGCTACGAACAGGCGTTCCGCGGCATCGAGGAGCTGCGTCAGAACGTCGATTCGCTGCTGATTATCAACAACGAAAATATCCTGGAAATCTACGGACGGCTCTCGCTCAAGCAGGCTTTCGGCAAGGCCGACGACATTCTGGCCTCGGCAGCGAAGGGCATCGCCGAGATCATCACCGTCGAAAGCGACCTGGTAAACGTCGACTTCGCCGATGTTTCGAAGGTGATGCGCGACAGCGGCCGCGCCCACATGGCCGTAGCCACGGCCGAAGGCGACAACCGCGCCGAAGCGGTCGCCGAAGCATCGCTGCGCTCGCCGCTGCTCGACCACAACCTGATTTCGGGAGCCAAAAATATCCTGCTCAACATTTCGGTCTCGAACGCCGAGGAGCTCATGTACGAGGAGGTGGTGCATATTCTGGAGTATATCCAGGCCCACGCCAGCGTACAGGGCGAGGACGGCACGATCCACAACGCCAACATCATCTGGGGTACGAGCGAGAAACCGCAGCTGGGCAACTCGATCGAACTGGTCGTCGTCGCCACGGGATTCGAAGGCGACCCGGCCGAGGAAATCCGAAAACCGATCGTTCCGACCCGCATCGCGGCGGAGCCCCTCCGTGAGCAGCCCGCCCCCGTGCTGGAGCCCATCAAGCCCGCAGCACCCGCGCGCCCGACCCCCCGCCCTGTCGAGCAGGTCGTGCTGGGCGGCAAATCGACGCGCTACAACAACATCGAACTGCTCCTGGCCAAGCCGGCCTACCAGTCGCGCAACTCGAAGTTCATCGTGCAGCTTCCCGGAGGCCGCAAAGAGGTCCTGCGCGATGAATCGACCGAGGCGCAACCGCCCAAGACGGACCGCAACGGCTCGTTATTCGATTAGATAATCCGCTGACGACTTGGAAAACACACTACCCTGGATCACGATCGGCCATTTCACGCCCGCCATCGCCGCGCTTTGCGCGGTGACACTGGTGCTGCTGTGCCTTTCGGCGCTCGTCTCGGGCGCCGAGACGTCGTTTTTCTCGCTCTCGCACAACGACGTGCGGACGCTGCGCGAACGCAATACCCCCTCGGCTTCGACCGTATTGCGGCTGTTGACGGACGTCGACCTGCTGCTGGCGACGATCCTGGTGGTGAACAACTTAGTGAACGTTTGCATCACGATTCTCACGGCCCGGATCGTCGATGCGCTGTTTACGTTCCAGCGTTTCGAGTTCCTGTTCAAGACCGTACTCGTGACGTTCCTGTTACTGCTTTTCGGCGAGGTATTGCCCAAAGTGCTGGCACAAACGGCCCCCATGCGCTTCGCCTCGCTGGTGGCCCGGCCGCTGACGGTGCTGCGGTGGTTGTTCTACCCGCTCTCCTACGTCCTCGTACGCATGAGCAGCCGCATCAGCGAAAAGGCTTCGCACCGGAGCGAAATTTCGCTCGACGAGCTGGCCGACGCCGTGGACATGACCCAAACCGCATCGCCCGAGGAGCACGGCATGCTCTCGGGAATCGTCAACTTCGTGAACACCGAGGTCCAGGAGATCATGAAACCCCGCGTGGACATCACGGCCCTCGAACTCACGGCCGACTACGAGACCGTGAAGCGGACGATCATCGAAGCGGGATTCTCGCGCATCCCCGTCTACGACGAGGATGTGGACAATATCCGCGGCACGCTCTACGTCAAGGACCTGCTGCCCTACATCAACCACGGCAACGAATTCGGCTGGCAGCAGCTCATCCGCAAACCCTATTTCGTCCCCGAGCACAAGAAGATCAACGACCTGCTGGCCGACTTCCAGGCGCAGCAGATCCACATGGCGATCGTCGTCGACGAATACGGCTCGACGCTCGGCCTGGTCTCGCTGGAGGATATCATCGAGGAGATCGTGGGCGAAATCTCGGACGAGAGCGACAACGACGAATGTTTCTACACGCGCCTCGAAGGGGGCAGCTACCTTTTCGAAGGCAAGACCCATATCGGCGACTTCGAACGCATCCTCTCGCTCGACGAGGAGACCTTCTCCGACGTGCGGGGCGAAGCCGAGACGCTCGCCGGGCTGATGCTCGAACTCAAACGCGACTTCCCGCGCAAGAACGACCAGTTCACGGCCCACGGAATTCGCTTCACGGTTCAAGCCCTGGAGGCCCACCGCATCGACAAAATCCGGGTGGATATCTTATAAAGGAATTCGCCCGTCCCAAAACCGGCCCCGATGCTCCGCAAACTGATCCTGGAACCGCTCCCGAGCGACCTCCCCTCCTCGGCGTTCGTCACCGAGGCCGAGCGGGCCGCAGCCGCGGCATTCGGCTCCGCACGCCGTCGCCGGGAGTATCTCGGCTGGCGGGCGATCGTACGGCGCGAACTGGGCCCCGAGGTGCAAATCGGCTACGACGTCCTCGGCGCACCGCAGGTCGACTGCCCGGGGGTATATATCGCCGTGGCGCATTGCGAAGGACGGATCGCCGTAGGCATTTCCGACCGGCGTTGCACCGTGGACATCGAATCCGAAACCCGTGATTTCCGGCGCGCCGCACCGCGCTATCTTTCGAACGAGGAACGTGCCCTGTCGGACGATCCGCTGCTGCCCGCCGTCGTATGGTGCGCCAAAGAGGCGCTTTACAAATACGCCGGGACACCGGGCACCGATTTGCTGCACGACATCCGCATCCGCAGCGTCGATTTCGCCGCCGGAACGATCGAAGGCTCCGTCGCGGGGACAGCACCGGTCCGTCTGACGCTGCTGCGCCAGGACGGATACGTCGTAGTATACGGAGGTTTATAACGTTTCGGGAAAAACGCGGGCTGAAAGACTGCACAGTTCGCCGTTCCCCGGCGGCGGACTGCCGCTCGCCGAAAGCTCGGGCAATCCTCCGATGACGAACCGCTAAACTGCTGAAAATGGTTCAAAAATCTTTCCGACCTCGGGCCGAAGACAAGACTCAGAACGCCTCCGAAGCGGTGAAAAGAAATGCCGAGGAGCGTTTGCGGTCCCACGGTAAATCGTTGTTGCCGTAGGCACCCCAACCGTAGTCGAGCCGAATATTCATCCGGTTCTTGAATTCGAAGCGATATCCGCATCCGAAGCTGCAAAGCGTGTTGTTCCAGCGGAACCGATGCGTACCCCACACCTGTCCGCCGCCGATCCATCCCACGATACCGTGACGGCGGTAAATCTTCTGCCGCAACTCGACCTGCGTCTCCACGAGACGCCGATCGCGGTAACGGCCTTCGTAGTAGCCGCGCATGCGCTCCATGCCGCCCATCTTGGTGTACATGTGCCACGAAGGGTTTCCGAGCGTGGCATCGGCATAGAGGTCGTACGCCAATACGGCGCCCCGCCACAGCTTGCGGTACCAGTCGAACGTCAGGGTGATGCGTCCGAAGCTGCGGCCCGTATTGCCCAACAGCCGCGGATACCACTTGACCTCGCCTTTGAGGAAGACGCCTTTCGAAGCGTTGAAGGTCACGTCGCGCGAATCGAACTGGGCGAAAAGCCCCACGTTGGTATTGAACGCATCGGGATTGTCGCCCGTCGAGGCGATATAGTTCGAGAAGGGGTCTTGCAGCGTCGGATCGTAACGCCCCTGCTGCCAGAGGTCGTACAACTCGCCGATACTGCCGCCCGGCACCGCACCGCCTTCGGCGACCTGCTGCCGGATCGACTCCATCTGCTCGTCCATCCCCGAAGCGCAATATTTCGCCCCGGTGTAATCGAGACCTCCGCTGACTCCGACATAAAGACGGCCCACAACCGACGTACAATACGAAATCCGAAAGATTCCCATCGTGGTGGTCAGACTTTGGGCATATCCCTGCTTCCCGGCGTCGTACCCCACGCCGTAGAAAGCTCCCGGGAAATAGACGAAGGCCCCCGAATAGCTGAGCCGCTGTTTGTTGCGATTGAAGATATTATCCCCCGAGAAACGCAGCAGCACGAATTTCTTGGTCGTGAAATTTCCGTAGATAGAGATGTTGGAAGGCGCCGTCAGCGAATCCGTACGGTCGAGCCGGTAGAGTCCGGCCAACAGGAATCCCAATCCCAGACCGACGTCCGACGAATAGTTCGGTCCCGGAGCGATGCTCCAGTCGATCTTGCGTTCGAAGGTGCGGTCGATATTCGAGCGGCTGTAATAATCGATGATACGACGGATCAATCCGGGACGGGCGGGCTGACACGCCGGACCGGCGAGCGTATCGCGATGATATTCCGCCGCAGTTCCGATGTCGCTCAAAGTCTGTTGCGTCGTGGGGTGATCGTGTCGCGAAACGTCCGACGGCTGGGCCGAAAGCGTCGATACGACCGTCAGCAAACCGATCGTCAGCAACAGTTTATAGGCTTCTCTCATCAACTTTCGGGAATAGTGATCCGTACAAAGATAGAAAATATTCTCCGAAAAACCGTTATCTCCCGAAAAAACCTTATCTTTGATAATTAAAACCCCCGAAGAGATGGATTACCGTTTCACGATCGCCCTGATCTACGATTTCGACGGCACGCTGGCCCCCGGCAACATGCAGGAATACGACTTCATTCCGGCCGTAGGAAAGAGCAACAAGGAGTTCTGGTCCGAGGCCAATTCGCTGGCCGAGGAGCAGGATGCCGACATGGTGCTGACCTACATGGCCCGCATGATCCAGGAAGCCAAGTCGAAAGGCCTCTCGCTGCGGCGCGAAGCCTTCCAGGAGTCGGGACGGCGCGTGGTGCTGTTTCCCGGTGTGAAGGAGTGGTTCGCACGCATCAACCGCTACGGCGACGAGCGCGGCATCCGCATCCTCCACTACATCAACTCCTCGGGACTGAAGGAGATCATCGAAGGCACGGAAATCGCCCGCGAATTCCGCAAGATTTACGCCTGCTCGTTCCTCTACGACGTCGACGGCATCGCCTACTGGCCCGCCGTAGCGGTGAACTACACCAACAAGACGCAATTCATCTTCAAGATCAACAAGGGCGTCGAGTCGGTTTTCGATTCGAAGCTCGTCAACCGCTTCATCCCCGAAAACGAGCGGCCCGTGCCGTTCCACCGCATGATCTACGTCGGCGACGGCACGACCGACATCCCCTGCATGCGGCTGGTGAAAAACTTCGGAGGCCACTCGATCGCGGTCTACAACCCCGAGCAAAAGGGTGCACGGCGCGACATGGCCTCGCTCATCCACGACAACCGCGTGAGCCACGTCTGCCCGGCCGACTACTCCGAAGGCTCCGAGATGGATACGCTCGTGAAGACGATCATCGAAAAGATCGATCTGGACGATCGCCTGGAACGGCTCGGCGTGATCCGCTAAATCTCAACCTTCTCAATATGAAAAAAACCTCACTCCTACTGTTGTCGTTCCTACTCGTTGCCTGGGCACGGGCCGGAACGCCCGAAGCCACCGATCTTCGGGATACTCCGGAAATTCCCGGAGTGCACGAAACACCCCGAACGCTGTCGCGCCATGAAATCCGCCTCTCCATCGGCGCCTACCCCCAGCGCGTCGAACCGGAAACGGACTACTACTGGTACCGAGAGAGTTTCGCCTCGTCGAAATATTACTCGGGACCGACCTACACCGCAGGTATCTACGGACTCGAGTATTACTACCGCTGTTCGCGCCGCTGGGACATCGGATTGCATTTTTCCTGGGCACGCGAGTATTACAGCCTCTACAGCAACATCGACGGCTCACGGCTGAAACGCCACGACACGGATTATTTCTCCTTCACGCCGACCGTACGCTTCCAGTGGAAGCGCGGCAAGACGGTGCATATCTACTCGGCCGTCGGATTGGGCGTCACCCTCACCGCGGAGAGCGGCCGCAAAGGCGTGGAGGACAACCCCGCCGTGCAAATCACCCCCATCGGCGTCTCGGCCGGACGGAGACTCTTCGGCTTTGCCGAACTGGGCTTCGGGGCCCACGGAGTATTCATCTGCGGCATCGGCTACCGCTTCAACGCTAAAAAACATCGGTTATGAAACGGTTCTTGTTATCGACAGTCCTTCTGTGGAGCGCCACGGGATGCGTCGTAAGCGATCCCGGCGAAACATTCCAGCCCACACGTCCGGGTTATTACCTTTTCCGACAAAGTTATGAACCGCTTTGCGATATAGCCGACGATCTGCGCGACGTCTTCGCCTTCGCCCGCTATTACGTCGCATCGACCGAGGAGGAGCGCGAAAAACTTCACGACGCCTTTTTCTACTCGAAGCGCATTACCCGCAACGGTAACACTTGGCGCATCATCGATTCCTGGATGGAGGTGGAGATCGCGACCGGCGGACTCCCGCTGCAAGCCGAAGAAGCCCATTGGACGATCAATTACAACAGCAACTATGATAAACAGAAGCGCACTCTAACTATCGGCCGCGACACGTCTGCGGCAGATCGCTATACGCTTCTGCTTTCCGAGAATTTCGGCACCCTTACGGGACGATTCTCGGTCGAGACGACCTTCGCGACCCAAGTCCCGGAGTCCGGGATCCGAACCTTCACGGTCAAACTGTCGATCGCAGGCGAGGGTCACGCTACGGCCCACGACGTCGGCATCGACTTCACGATCCGTACCCCGTTGCGCTACGACTCATCGGCCGCGCACGCATTCACGGCCGGAGCGATGCGACTCATAACCGACGGAAAAGATACGGCCGAAGCCGTCCTGGAGGGCTACGATATCGTGAAAATCGAGTACAACGGCCACCAGGCCTCTTGGAATTGCAGCTATTACTGGTTTCCGGCTGAATAAAAAAGGAAGGAACTACATACAACTTTACACGATTCTGGTTTCTCGGCCGTTATTTCGCTCATGCCGGTCGAAATTAGGCTCCGAAAGCCATAAGGACAAACGATTATGTAAGACATGGCAGAACTGCTTTTCGCTACGAACAATGCCCACAAATTAGCCGAAGTACAGGCCGTATTGGGCGACGGCTACACCCTCCTCACGCCCCGCGACTGCGGCGTGGAGGAGGAGATTCCCGAGACGCAACCCACCCTCGAAGGCAACGCCTCGCAGAAGGCGCACTACCTGCGCGAACGCACGGGCCGCGACTGCTTCGCCGACGACACGGGGCTGGAGGTCGAGGCGCTGAACGGCGCTCCGGGCGTCCATTCGGCCCGCTACGCCACCGACGGGCACGACTTCGCCGCCAACAACCGCCTGCTGCTCAAGAATCTCGAAGGCGCCGAGAACCGCCGGGCACGCTTCCGCACGGTCATCGCCCTGCTGCTCGACGGCGAGGAGTACCGATTCGAAGGGATCGTCGAGGGACGCATCATCGAGCACGAAACCGGCCACGAGGGATTCGGCTACGACCCGCTCTTTATCCCCGACGGTTACGACCGGACTTTCGCACAAATGACCACCGAGGAGAAAAACGCCGTGTCGCACCGCGCCCGCGCCGTGCGCAAACTGGTCGAATTCCTGCACGGGAGGAAAGGTCTAAAGTGAAAAATGCCTATGCCCCCGCAGACCACGACTCGCGAACCCGGCATGAAGAATTAACGCCTGAAATCATAAAACCCGGCTCTGCGCCGGGCGGCGCGCACCTCCGGGGCGACCGGCCCAGCTGCCGAAGTATGATTATTTCAGCGAACTCAATTCATAATTCTTAATTTTGAATTCTTAATTCCCATGAACCCCTCCCCCAAACACGTCGGCTGGATCGATCTGCTGCGCGTCGTCGCCTGCTTCCTGGTCGTCTTCTCCCACTGCTGCGACCCCTTCGTAGCACGTTTCGAGAGCGATCCCGGAGCCTTTCTCACCGGAGTGCTCTCGGGCAGCCTCGTACGCTGCTGCGTGCCGCTGTTCGTCATGATGACGGGCGTGCTGCTGCTGCCCGTAAAGACAGACCTGGGCACCTTCTACCGCCGGCGTATCGGCCGCCTCGCGCTGCCGCTCCTCTTTTGGTCGCTGGCCCTGCCGCTGCTGTTCTACGTCTACCTCAACGGGGTGAACCCCACGACGCAGAACCCCGCCATCGCGGGCGACCACACGTGGGCCGGTACCGTAAACAAACTGTGGACCTTCGTCTTCAACTTCAATTTCGACACCACGCCGCTGTGGTACCTCTACATGCTCGTGGGGCTTTATTTCGTCATTCCGATCTTCGGGAGCTGGCTCGAACGGGCCGAGCGTCGCGAAATCCGCCTGCTGCTTTGGATATGGGGTGCTTCGCTGCTGCTGCCCTACGTCGAGATGGTCGCCCCGCTGCTCGGCTATACGGGCAATTACGGCAACACGGGCATCTTCGGCATCTGCGACTGGAACAAGTTCGGCACCTTCTACTACGTCTCGGGATTCATCGGCTACGTCGTACTGGCCTACTACCTCAAAAAATACCCGCCCGCCTGGAGCTGGCGCAAGACCTGGGCCGTCTCGATCCCGATGTTCGTCGCGGGATACCTCATCACGGCACTGGGCTATCTGGCCATGCAGCGCCACTACCCGGGCAACTACGCCTATCTGGAGATCATCTGGTACTTCGCCGGCATCAACGTCTTTATGATGACCTTCCCGATCTTCCTGATCTGCCGCCGCCTGGAATTCACGCCGCGGCAGTGGCTTTCGCAACTGGCGGGACTCACGTTCGGCATCTACCTCTGCCACTTCATCCTGGTCGAGATCGCCTACGACCTTTTCGACACGGAGACGCTGCCCGACTTCGTACGCATCCTCTGTATGGCCGTCTCGGCCTTCGCCGCAAGCGCCGGAGTCGTATGGCTGCTGCAACGCTCGGGCATCACCCGGAAGCTGGTAGCATAAGATTTGCCGGTTTGAAAGAAAAGGCGTAAGTTTGCACCGGAAATTTTCGAAGCTATGGATACCGTCCGCTGGGGAATATTGGGCTGCGGAGCCGTTTGCGAGCGCAAAAGCGGCCCGGCCATGTATAAAACGCCGCACTCGGAGCTCGTCGCGGCGATGCGCCGCGACCGGGAGCGTCTGGAGGATTTCGCCCGGCGCCACGGCGTGCGAAAAATCTACACCGATGCCGACGCGCTGATCGCCGATCCCGAGGTGGATATCGTCTACGTCGCTACGCCCCACGACACCCACCGCGACCTGGCCCTGCGCGTGCTCGCCGCGGGCAAACCCGTCTATATCGAGAAGCCGATGGCGATGAACGCGGCCGAGGCCGAGGAGATTCTCGCCGCCGCGGAGCGCTGCGGGCAGAAGGTCTTCGTAGCCCTCTACCGTCGGGCCCTGCCCTACTTCCGCAAGGTCCGCGAGCTGCTCGACGCCGGGACGATCGGCACGCCGCAGACGGTCGAAGTGCGTTTCCTGCGCCCGGCGGTCGCGGTCGACCGCGACCGCGAGCACCTGCCGTGGCGGCTGCGCCTGGAGCAGGGCGGCGACGGATACTTCTACGACCTGGCGCCCCACATGCTCGATATTCTGGACTTCCTGTTGGGCGAGATCGACGATGCCCAAGGCTTCAAGACCAACCTCGGAGGGCTCTACGACGTGGCCGACACCGTTTCCGCGACGCTGCATTTCCGCTCGGGAGCGGCCGGAACGGCCCTGTGGAGCTTCGTGGCGCCGGAGCAGCAGCGCGAAGATACGATCGTCATCGCGGGCAGCCGGGGCATCGTCCGCTTCTCCTCGTTCCGGTTCGATCCGATCGAGGTGACGACGGCCGCAGGGGTCGAGCGTTACGAAATCGCCCCGCCCGAGCATATCCAGCAGCCGCTCATCCGTACGATCGTGGACGAGTTGCGCGGCGAGGGCCGCTGCCCTTCGACGGGCGAAACGGCCGCCCGGACCGTCCAGATCATGGACCGCATCATGCAGCAACGATTCTAAGACAATGAACGAGAAACTATATACGAAGCAGGAGCGTTTCGATGCCGAGACCGTCGATGCGCTGAAACATCACTACACCGAGATTCTGCGCCTACTGGGCGAAGACCCCGCCCGCGAAGGACTCGTCAAAACCCCCGAACGCGTGGCCAAGGCGATGGCGTTCCTCACGAAGGGTTACGACGAAGACCCGCTGGCGATCATCCGCTCGGCGATGTTCCGCGAGGAGTACAAACAGATGGTGCTGGTCAAGGATATCGAACTCTACTCGATGTGCGAGCACCACATGCTGCCCTTCTACGGCAAGGCACACGTGGCCTACATCCCCGACGGATATATCACGGGCCTCTCGAAAATCGCCCGGGTCGTGGAGTGTTTCGCCCGCCGGTTGCAGGTCCAGGAGCGGCTGACGGTGCAGATCCGCGACTGCATTCGCGAGGCGCTCAATCCGTTGGGCGTTGCCGTGGTGATCGAGGCCAGCCACATGTGCATGCAGATGCGCGGCATCGAGAAACAGCAGTCGGCCACGACGACCTCGGCCTTCACCGGGATTTTCCTTTCGGACCACCGCACACGCGAGGAGTTCATGAACCTCATCTCGCACCGCTACCGGTAGCCGCACGATGGACCGCAACGCCTTCGGATTCTACCGCCCCGCCGAGCCGCTGCGGCCCTACGTCCGTTATTACTGGGTGCTGCGCGGCGAACAGCCGGTCCGCACGCTCACCTTTCCGATCGGTTGCCCGCAAATCATCTTCCACCGGGGCACTCACTTCCATATCCCCGAACTCGATGCCGACCAAAGCCGCCTGACCGTAAGCGGTCAGGTGAATTTCCCGGCACACCTCGTCTCCGACGGCGGCATCGACACGGTAGTCGTCGTATTCCGCCCCCATGCAGCCGGAGCGTTTCTCGGCCTTCCGATGTCGGAGCTCTACAACCGGGAAATCCCGGGCCATGACCTCGAAAACCGGAGTCTGAACCTCTTGGCCGACCGCATTACGGAGTGCGAAGAAGATACCCGCTGCATCGCGCTCCTCGACGAGTGGCTGACGGCACGGCTCAACGGCCACCTGACCCGCAAGCGCCGGGGATGTCCGCCGGAACTGGAGTTGCGAAGGGTCGATGCCGCCGTGCGGCAGCTCTGTACGGAGCCCCGGACCCCGGTCGCCGAACTGGCTGCCGCAGCCTGCCTGAGCCGGAAACAGTTCGAACGCACGTTCTACGCCCTCGCGGGCATGAACCCCAAGGAGTACGCCGGGGTCGTACGGTTCCAGCGTGCCCTGGCATACTTGCAACACAGCTCCGCACGGATCGACTGGGCCCGCATCGCCCACGCGAGCGGGTATGCCGACCAATCGCACTTCATCCGGGAATTCCGACGTTTCAGCGGCCATACGCCCGCCGCGCTGGTGAAGATCGCCACGCCCTACTCCGATCTCTTCACCGATCCCGCATAATGGACGGTTATATATCGTCCGACCTCGGTTTCTTCTGCGGCGTTCCGCCGCGTTTGTAACTCCGCCCCTCCCTTGCCGCAAGGTTTCGGGGACAAGAAAATTGCCGCATAATGTCCCGTTCGTTCTATCCCGAACGAGGCGGAAGCGTTATCTTCGCCGCATAATACGCAATATCATGCAAGAAATCGATCCCCAAGAGACCACGCGTGCCTACGCATTCCGCATGTGGATGGACGCACCCATGCCGATGGTCACCTTTTTCAAGACGCTCGACGTATCGCGCCTGCGCCGCCTCAGCCGCCGTCACCATCTGAAATTCAACATGCTGATGGGTTACTGCATCGGCCGGGCCGCGAGCGGCATCCGGGAGTTCTATATGCTGCCCGTCAATCGGAAGCTGATGCGCTACGACGCCTTGGCCGTGAATACGATCGTCGCCGATCGTCGGGGCGAGGTCAGCTCATGCGATATCCCCTTTTCCGACGATCTCGAGGCCTTCAATGCCGACTACCTGCGACTGACGGCCCAAGTGCGCGAAAGCTGCACGAACCACGATTCGACGGACCGAATGGTCATCGGCACCTCCGCACTGGCCCGCTACGGGATCGACGGCGCCGTAGGGATGTACAGCGGGGTTTTCAACAATCCGTTTCTGATCTGGGGCCGTTACGAACGCCGGCTGCTGCGAACGACGCTTCGCGTCTCGTTCCAGTTCCACCACACGCAGATGGACGGGGCACACGCCGCCCGTTTTCTGGAGGCCCTCCAACGGGAGATCGACACGCTGCGCATCGACCGTTGACCGGCCCGGCACACGAAAACGGCTTCGGTCACCGTCGTTCCGGTTCAGAGACCGGCTCCCTTCCGGCTGCGAAGCGGTTCGGTCGGTTTCAACGAAAACACCCCCGTCGGAACGAATTCCGACGGGGGTGTTTTCATCTCGGAGAGCCGTGCAGCAGCTCCCCGACTCGTTTATTCGAAGTAGGTATACTTCACGCTGAAGAAGCGCAGACCGTTTCCGGTGGGATAGACCTCCACCTTGGTGCCGGCCTCGACACTGTCGAGATCGAACGTCACGATCGTAGGCGCGCTTGCAGGCGTACCGCCGATCTGGCTCGTTTCGACACCGTTGACATTTACGGTAACCATACGGCTCTTATCTTCCGAACCGCCCGTATTCGAAGCCATGACGGTCAGCGTACCGGGTCCGGGAGCCGTGAAGTAGCACGAACGCTCGCCGGACTTGCCCTTGCCGCCCCACTGGATGAAACGCAGCGTCGTACCGTCGATGGTCGTCGTGCCGTACTTGGTCTTGCCGCCCATCCAGAACGAAAGGCCGTTCCACTCGAACTGCTGGTTGCCGGTCAGCGAACCGTCGCTCTTGATCGCGTCGGCGATGGTGTCGAATCCCGCGTCGGTGAAATCCCATACGAGTTCCTTCTCGACGGGACCGGCATTCGGATCGATATAGGTGTATTCGAACTGCTTGTAACGGATACCGCCGCTCGTATAGATGTAGACGATATCACCGGCCTTGAGTTCCTGACCGTCGAATACGGTCATCTCCTTGATGCCTTTGCCGACCAATTCGCCCGTAAGAACCGTCGTCTCGTTGATATTCGCAGTGATGGTCAACACGGTCTCGTCGGTCGTGCTGCCGCTCGGGTTACCGCCGATCACTTTCAGGGTGCCCGGGCCATCTTTGGGAACGACGAACGATACGCGACGCGACGTCAGTTTACCACCGCCGCCCGTGCGCAGGAAGCGTCCTTCGGCGCGGTTCTCGACTTTCATCGTTCCGCCCAGGGACTCGATATGCAGACCGTTGAAGTAGGCGTCGGCAGCTTTATTATCGCTCGTACCGATCTGAGCCGCAGCCTCATCGAATGCCGCGTCGTCGAAGTTCCAGATCAACGACACCTGGCCGCCGATAATCACCTTCTTGATCTTGAGCGTAGCCGTACCGGCCTGCGAAGCGGCATATTTGGTCGAGGTCGAAACCGGTTTGGCGACCACCGAAATCTCGTACTCGCCGACCATGAGTCCGGCGATCGTCGCAGCGTCGATGACGAACGCGGGTTCGGTAACCTCCGACTTCTTGCCGTTGAAGGTCACTTCGTACGAAGCGGCATTCTCGACAGCGGCCCACGAAGCCGTCACGGCCTGCTCGGTACCCTGGTCGAGGCTCGACGCATCGAGCGTCACTTTGGGAGCGGCCAGCGTCTCGACCGTATTCTCGGGGGTGAGATCGTCGGTCCAAACCACCGACGTAACCGTAACGGCCGAACCTGCGAGCACGTAGATATCGTTTTCGCCGACCAAGTCGCCGAGAACCACCTTATGGGTCTCGCCGTCGGCGAGCAGCACGTAGCGATCCGTACCCACGACGACCTGAACCGACGAGTTCACACCGCCGTCGAGCGTGGTAACCTCCACGGCGCCCACACCCGCAGCACGGAACTGCAAAGCGTTGTTCTGCGGAACACCCGAAGCATTGACCGTCGCGGCCGCAGCGAAGGTGATACCCTCGTTCATGACGATCTCGGCGGGAGCGTAGATGCGGATATTCTCGATGATGGTGTTGGCCTCGACGGTCTCCGTATCGTACTTCGTCTTGTCGGTGAAGTCCCACACGGTGGGCTCGGTCACGGTTTCCAGCTCGGTGGCGCGAACGATCACGGGAGCCGAAGCGTTCCACCAGCGGGGGTCGCCGGCCTTGTTGGCGGCGATGACGCCGTTCGTAAGATACATCTTGCCGGCTGCCGAATTGGTGCAGGGGTCTTCCGCCAGCATCATGCCTCCGTCGGCCAAAGCCAGCGCCGAGGTAAAGGCGTCACCGTTGAGGTTCACCGATTTGGTGGGGAAGAAGGTGTTCTGTTCGTTGTTCTTACCGGCATACAGGTGACCGACGTTGTAGTAGATGTTGCCTGCGCAGGTGGGCGCATAGTTCTCGTTGCTGTCGCGAGTGAGGCGTACCCAAAAACCGTTCTCGGTCTCGTTGTCGCTGTACATGTTGAGGAATACGCAGCTGGTCAGGGTGAACGATCCGAGCTCGGTCGGCGTCTTCGAAGTCTGAGCCGGGGAGTAACGGATATGGAAGATACCCGAGTTGTTCGACGACGTTGCGGTCGTCGTCACATAGTTGAACGTACAGTTCGAAACGGCTACGCTGCCGATTCTTTCGGTGGCGGGATTCTCCGAAACACGGAGGAACGAACGGGCGCAGGCATAGAACGTCGAGTTCTTGATCGCGATCTTGCCGTAGTTGCCGCCGCGGATGTCGATGAAATCGCCGCCGCCCGAACCGGTGGCATTGATATCGTGCGCATAAACGCCGTCGTAGGTCAGGCTCTCCACGTCGAAGCCGGAAGCACCGTTGTAGACACCCTTGGTAAAGCCGGTCATTTCGCAGTTGACGAACTCCACATCGCCCAGCGAAGCACCCGTAACGAAGAATACGCCGCACTTGTTGCCGCCATCGATCACGACATCCTCGAAGTGCACGGATGCAGCGGCCGAATTCTTGAATGCGGCCCGAATGACCGGTTTGGCACCCGATTCGGTCGACTCGCCGTAGATTTCGATGTTGTGCGCGAATTCATACGGATCGTAGATGCCTTCCGCAGCGTTGAGCGGCATGGCAGGAGTCAGGTCGTAAGCCACCCCGTCGTTGTAGGCGAGCAGCAGTTTCAGATCGCCCGTAGCGCCGGATACGGCGTTCACGAAGGCCTCGGAGCTCTCGATGCGGGTCGTACCTTCGGTATCGGGACGGGTCCAGGCCGTAACGACGCCGCGCGAACCCGATTTGCCGAACAGCAGCGTGAACTTGTAGTTCGCGCATGCGGGAAGGTTCTCCACGAGCACCTTGCAGGTGTTCTTCTCGCTGTCGGAAAGCGTTCTGACCACCGGAGTGACGCCTTCGACGGCCATAACGGGCTCGTAACGCACCGACGTCAGGTCCTCCTTATCCTCGGCGGCATCCCATCCGATCGTCACCGTCGAAGCGGTACGCTCGATCACGAAGGGATTCAGCGAAGCGCGCACGGCCGACGTCGTCACGTAGTCGGTCAGGTAGCTCCAGTGCGAGGATTCGATGCGGGACGACACGGCGCGGACACGGGCATAGAACGATTTGTCGACTTCGAGGTCCTTCATCGTGTAGGGAATCTCGTCGTTGGTCAGTTCTTCCGTGTAGGCGGGAAGCGTATTGTCGTAATCGGGAGCCGAGACCACCTCGATCTCCTTGCCCGTTTCGTCGGTATCGGTCGTAACGACAGCTTCGAAAACTTCGAGAATATACGACTCGGCATTCGAAACGTTGCTCCACGAGAAACGGACGTCGGTACCGGCGGACGCGACGACTTCGGCTTCGAAGTTGAGCGGCGTCAGCACACGGGTATACGGAATCTCATCCATGGCCTCGTCGACGTCCGAGCAGGATGCTGCGAACAGACCTGCGCAGAGGGCGAGACCGAATTTCAGATTTCTGAATATCTTTTTCATAACTTTATGAATACTTGACGATTATAAATTATCGTAACCGAAGTCGTTGACCAGCGAACCCTGTGCGTTACTGAGGTTCTGACCGAACAGCGGCCAGGTCGAACGCGGATAGGGATCGTTGTAGGGGTTGTTGTAGAAATACATCCAGCGATAGGACTTTTCATCCTGATAGGTTGCCTCGGTCGACGTAGCGGAGGGAACCTGGTAGAATACGCCCTGCGAAAGGAAGTCGAACCGGTTCCAGCCGCCGTCGTCCTCCTTGCCGTTGTATCCGGCGGGCGTCTTGCCGATCTGGTCGGCTTCGAGACCGTAGACCTCGATGCCCTGGCCCTTCTCGCGCCAATAGGTATAATAGGTATCGAACGTAGCCAGCACCTTGTCGCCCTTCGAGTTCTTCACCTCCTTGGGCTCGGTATAGGCAGCATAGGCCGCGTAATCGCCCGTCATCGTGGCGAGCGCCTTCATGTCGGCCGAAGCCTCGTCGAGCTTGATCTTGAGCAGCCCCCAGCGGATCAGGTCCTGCTTGCGGAGGAATTCGCCCACGAACTCCAGAGCCCGTTCGTCGATGATGGCCTTCATGATGGTCCCCGCAGCCTTGTAGTCGCTCACGGCGGCATTGTCGTTACCGGCGGCCGAGCCCAGCGTCAACGCGTTCACATAAGCATCGGCTTCGGCCTCGTGACCGGCGTACGCACGGCGGCGCACCTCGCCCAGATAGGATTTGGCTTTGGCCAGACCGCCTCCGTCGGCTTCCGACAGGTATGCGGCGATCTCGGCAGCCATCAGGTAGACATCGGCGTAACGCATCACGATGGGTTTGCAGCCGTCGCCCGTGCCGCCCTTGTAGTCGATCATCCATTCGTAACGGTATTTGCCGAAGAAGCAGTTCGAAGCGTTGCGCATCTCCCAGCCTCCGTTGCCGTCGGCGGCATCCTGGCTCCAACGCATGAAGACGAGCGACAGATCGCGGCGAACGTCGTTGCGGCCGTATTTCCACCAGAGGGTCGGGTTGGCACCGGTCTGACCGCCCTTCGACGAGTTGTCCTCGATGAACGGCGAGTTGGCGGTGTGGGGATAGGCGTGGGCATAGTTCCAACGGCCGCGGGCGTTGCCGAACGGCTGGCAGAACATCACCTCGCGTGAACCGGTCAGGTGCGAGAAGTCGTTGAACTTATGCCACAGGTTCTCGTACGAAGGTTCGAGGCTGAGCGAGCCGTTCTCGATGATATCTTCGAGGTGCTTGAGCGCTTTCGGATAGAGAACGGCCTTCGAGAGTTCGGGATCGTTCGACAGACGCAGCGATCCGGCGTTTCCGGTTCCGGTCTGACCGTCGTCGGGACGCCACGAATATCCGGCGGCATTCAACGCTACGCGGGCGTAGAGACCCTTGGCGAAAGCCTTGTTCATGCGGTCGGCGCTCATCGTCGGGGTCGATTCGTAGGGCCAGTAGAGGTAACCGATGGCCTCTTCCAGGTCGGAGAGCATCGACTTGTAGAGGTCGTCGCGCTCGGCCTTGGGATCGTAGAGCGTCTCCGAAGTCAGCGGCGAACGGTGCAGAGGCACGTCGCCCCACATCTTCATCAGCTCGTAGTAGTAAAGCGCGCGGTAGGTAAGCGCCTCGCCGAGCAGGTTGGCCATATCGGCATTGGAGCCCGTGCCGCCGTACTGCTGCAAACCCTGGATCGCGAGGTTGGCACGCTCGATACCGATCATGATCTCGTTGTAACCGTTGTTTCCGGTATTGAGCGACGAGTTGTTGATCTGGGTATTGTACTCGGCCATGGTGTACTCCTCGACCTTGGCGCCCGAAGCGGCCGATCCCATCTTCAACTCGATATCGGTATTGTAACCGTAGAAATGGTTCAGACGGGCGTTGTAGGAGTTCGTGTGGGCGAAAATCTCACCGATGCCGATAACCTGGTACTCGGCCAATTTGTAATTGGCGAAAACGACCGAGGCATCGAACGTCGACTGCGACTCGACATCCAACACGTCGTCGAGACACGAAGTCACCAGACCTCCCATGAGGAGAAGAGCCGAAATTCTATATAACGATTTTTTCATAATAGTATTCTCTGCTTGTTGTTAGGGCGATTAGAACGAAAGGTTGAGACCGAACACCCACGAGCTGCTCTTCGGGAATGCCGAATAGTCGACTCCGGGAGTCAGCGGCGTGGAACGACGCGTGTCGACCTCGGGATCGTAACCCGTATAGGGCGTCAGGCAGAAGAGGTTCGTACCGGTCGCGTATACGCGCACGCGGGTCAGACGGACCTTGTTCGTCAGCTTCTCGGGAAGCGTGTAACCGATCGTGAGCGAAGCCAGACGCAGGAACGAGGCATCTTCGACCGCCCAGCTCTGCGCTACGCGCTTGTTCGAATAGGGCGTCCACATCGTACGGCCGGCATTGACCGCAGCCAGCTGTTCGGGATCGGTGATGAGCTCGCCCGTGTTCCAGTCGACGTTCGTCCAACGCTTGTCGGGCGACATCCAATTGAGGACGTTCTGACCCTGGTTCTGCTTGTTGGTCGAGAATTCGATCTTGTTGGCGTTGTAGACCTTATTGCCGTAGGAGTAGGTGAAGTTGGCGGCCAGGTCGAAGCCGTGGGCATAGGCCGTCAGCGAGAAACCGCCGGAGAAGGTGGGCTGGATATTGCCCAGTCGGACGATATCGTTGGCCGTGATCTTCGTAGGATCGTCGTCGCTCAGCTTGGCCAGACGCGGCGAACCCGGACGCACCAGCGAACCGGTGACGGGCGACGAATCGGCGATACCCTCCTTGAGCGTCCATGCGCCCGTCGAGGCGTTGTAGTCGAAGTCGTCGATCGTATACATACCCTGATTCACATAACCGTAGATATCGCCCAGAGGACGACCTACCGTAACCATGTAGTCGTAGTTGATCTCGGTCGAGAACATACCGGCCGAAGCGGTGATCGACGACAGACCGCCGAGGTCTACGACCTTGTTTTTATTGAATGCGATGTTGGCGTCGAAGTTGATGCCCCACTTCTCCTTGCGTACCAGAGCGGCGCCCAACGTAACCTCGAGACCGCGGTTCTCGACCTCGCCGAGGTTGCGGTACTGCGTCGAATAACCGCCCGTCACGGGGAAGTTGATGAGCAGGTCCTTCGTGTTCGACTTGTAGACCTCGACGCTACCGGTCAGACGGCTGTTCCAAAAACTGAAGTCGACGCCGACGTTGTGCGAATAGGTGGTCTCCCACTTCAGATCGGGGTTCGACATGGCCGAACCGTTGGTCCAGATGACGGTACCCTGCGAAATCCACGACGTGGCCGATGCGCCGAACGTGGTCGCGGTCTGCCCCGACGGGATGTTGTTGTTACCGGCCGTACCGAAGCTGTAACGGATCTTCAGGTTGTCCACCCAATCGGCATCTTTCATCCACTCCTCGCCGGAGAGACGCCACGATGCCGCCACCGAGGGGAAATAACCCCAGCGGTTACCCTTCGAGAACTTCGACGAACCGTCGGCACGCATCGTTCCGGAGAGCATGTATTTGCCTTTGTAGTCGTAGTTCACGCGGCCGAAGAACGAGAACAGGATATCGTCGTTGTCATAAACGTTGGACGACGAGAGCGGGTGCTCGCCCGAAGCCATGAAACGCCAGGCCATATCCGAAGTGAAGAAATCGGGGAAACCCTCGACCACCGAGGTCATCGTGTTCTTGCGGGTAACCATATACTCCTGGCCGACGAGGATATTGAGGTTGTGATCCTGGGGCAGGACCTTCGCGAAATCGTACTGAAGCGTATTCGTATTGCGGATTTTGTCGCGGTAGATACCCTGCCACTCGGTCAACGGCATGTCCTGGTAACCGGCCGAAGCGTAACGCGAAGCATAGGACGATACGCCGTAGAAGCGGTCGCGGGTCTGCTTGTAGTCGTCGATACCGGCCTCGACGCGCAAGCGGAGGTTGTCGATGATCTCCCAGTTGAACGCGGCGTTGGCCGTCCAAGTGGTGCGGTTGTAACGCGAATCGTTGTCGGCGACGGCCTGCAACGGGTGTACGTAGTTGCTGTAATCGTCCGGGTTATCCTCGTCGACGATAGCGGCGTAACGCGGAATGGGCGAATATACGATGGCGTTTTTCAGACGCGAGTTCGACGATGCCGAACCGCGGTCTTCGGCGGCGTTGGCACCGGAACCGGTCACGTCGACATCCGAATAACGGACGTTGACGTCGATCGACACACGTTTGTTGGGCGTGAACTGGCCTTTGAACGCGAGGTTGTTACGCGTATAGTCCGAGCCGACCATGATGGTCTTCTCGTCGTGATGCGAGTAGCTGGCCGTCCATTTGAACTTATCACCGCCGCCCGCTACGGAGAGGTTGTGATCGAAGACCGAACCCGTACGGCCGAACACCTGTTCCACCCAGTCGTTGCCGGGCATGCCGCGATAGAGGTCCATATCCTCCCAGACACCGTAGTTGGGGGTGTAGAAGCTGTCCAGCTTGCCGGCCAGCAAACCGTATTCGTACTGCGTACGCACGAAGTCGTAGGTGTTCTGCGGAACGAGCGCATCCTTGTTGGCCATCTCCTTGAAACCTGCGTAGAGGTTGTAGTTGACGGTGACGCGGCCCGTAGCACCGCTTTTCGTGGTGACGATGACGACGCCGTTGGCACCGCGCGAACCGTAGATCGCCGTCGAGAAGGCATCCTTCAGCACGTCGATGGACTGAATGTCGGAGGCCGGGATATCGGAGATGCTTTCAGCGGGGAAACCGTCGACGATGTAGAGCGGCGACGAATCCTGCGTGATCGAACCGGTACCGCGGACGCGGATTTTCACGTCGGCATCCGGGTCACCCTCGGTCGCGGTGACCTGCACACCGGCCATACGGCCCGACATGGCTTCCGACACCGAAGCCACCGGCATCTGGGTCAGCGCCTCGGCATTCACCGAAGCCACCGAACCCACGACGTCGCGCCGCTTGACGGTCGCATAACCCACGACGACGACCTCGTTGAGGGTCGTGGCCGAATCCTGGAGGGTGACTTCGACGTACGTTCGGGTACCGATGGCGACACGCTCGGTCTGCATGCCGACATACGAAATCACGAGGGTCTTGTTCGCAGCGTCGGGTATGTCGAGCGACCAAGTACCGTCCACACTCGTACTGGCTCCCAACAGCGTTCCGTCGACGACCACCGTCGCACCGATAATCGGCTCTCCGGCGGAGTCTTTGACGAGACCTCCGATTTGCTGGGCGGAGGCCGAAAGGGCCGCACCCACGCCCAACAGCAACGTTAGGGCGATCTTCAGAGCGAAGTTTTTCATAAGAGAGATTTTGGTTAATAATTTAAGGTTTTTTCTTTTTCAAGCGTCGGGATTCCTTAAAAAATTAAAGAATCCGGGTGGTTTTCTCAATGTAAAATTACACACTGAGCGCAAGCATCACGGGTAAATTTTATCGTTTTATGCGGATTTTTTATCAACGGCCGGGGAGTGCCCTCCAGGCCCGCTAAAAACGGCCTTTCGCCCGTTCGTACTCCAGCGACGCCCACACGAACGGGCCGACGCCCTTGCAATCGTTTTCGATGATCGGTTCCGAGATGTAGTAGTCGAAGTCGCCGCTGCGCATGGTCTTGCCGCCCAATCCGGCTACGGCGCAACAGTCGGTGATCGAGACGGTGCCGTCCTCGTTCTCGCGCACGAAGCGGTCGACGAACTTCTCGTACAGACGCAGTGATTCCTCCTTCATCCCGGCGGGCAGATAACCCAGGCGTACGCCCTTCATCATGGCGTATACGAACATGATCGAACCCGTAGCCTCTTCGTAGTTGCCTTCGCGGCCGGGGGCGTCGAGCACCTGGTACCACATGCCGCTCTGCGGCGAGGCATAGCGAGGCAACGTTTCGTAGATGTTCTCCAGAATGGCGACCATCGGCCGGGTGGTCTGGTCGACGCCCAGATATTGCAACGTCTCGACGATGGCCATGGCATACCATCCCAGCGCCCGGCCCCAGGCGTGGGCCGACTGTCCGGTGGTCGGATCGCACCAGAACATTTCGCGCGAGACGTCGCACGCATGGCGATAAAGGCCTGTCGCCGGGTCGAAGGTATGTCCGGCGACCGTCACGAACTGGTTCACGATATCGGCCTTGAAATCCTCGAAACGTTCGCTGTCGGAGAAGTTGCGCACGACGTATTCGGCATAGAAGGGTTCGCCCATGTAGAGACCGTCCAGCCACATCTGGTGCGGATAGGCCTTCTTGTGCCAGAATCCGCCGTCGTCGTTGCGGGGATGTTCCTGCAACTGCACGAAAACGGTGTCGAGCACCGCCTTGTAGCGCTCCTCGCCCGTGCGTTCGTAGAGCTTGAACAGCGGACGCGCCGGGCATACGTGGTCGAGGTTGTAGTTCGACTTCTTATAGGTAATGACCGAACCGTCGGCCCGGACGATGGAGTCGTAGTAACGCTCCACGTAGTCGTACATATCCCCGCATCCGTAGGTGTCGGCGACATCCGTCATCGCCAGCAGCTCCAGACCGGTCGTATAGTTCCATTTGATTTTGCCCTCGGGAATTCCGTCGAGCGTCGCGGGCGACGGGTGGCGTCGCATTTCGCTGCGGACCATTCTCACCGAGAGCGGTTCGCCGTCCAGCAGCGTTTTCGGCCCGCACGCACCGCTTCCGCAGAGCAGCACGAGGGCGCATAAGAGTTTCAGGGTCGGTTTCATATCGGATTCGTTGTTTATGTCATTGTTTTTCGGGGTTCCAGCCGTCGTCGCCGGCCAATACGGATTCGGCCGAATAGTTGCGCGCGATCTGCTTCGCCGAGAGGCGCTTGGCCCACTTCACGCGGGCTGCGGCGTTCGCCCCCTCGCCCGTCGAGGCGTATTCGGCATAGAGCGTCGTTTTCTCGGCTTCGGGTTTGTTCCAGTTGTGCCATCCTTCCGGCCGGATATGCCCGTCCAGGCGGCAGTCGATCAGCACCGTGCGTGCATGGTTCCGCCACGGGCGACCCAGGTAGCATTTCGTCACGCCCTCGTCGGCCGTGAATTCGCAGTCGCGGAAGACCAGTCCGTAAGGCTGTCCCTTGCAGGTCGATGCGGCCGTGACCCAGGAGTCCGCTTTGGAGTGCAGGCGGCAGCGCTCGAACAGCGCCGTCGCCGAGCCGAACACGAAATCGGTCGTACCCTCGACGTAGCAGTCGCAGAGGTAGATGCGCGCATTGGGGATGTACTCCTTGCCGTCGCGGTTGCCCGCGCCGTAAAGATACAACGTATCCTGGTTTCCGAGAAACCGGCAGTTGCGGAATACGCAGCGATCGCCCAGACATTGCACCGCTACGGCCTGTCCGACACGGCCCGCCGAGTTCTCGAACGTCAGATTCTCGGCCGTGAAATCGGGGGCGCAGACATAGAAGCTCGACGAGCCCGACGTGCCGGTTTCGGCGCCCGTCGCCGTGCGCTTCGAAGCGTAGTCGCCCCACGTCAGCACCACGCCGTCGCGGCTTTCGCCGATCAGATGCAGGTGTTGTTTGGTCGTCGGAACCACGATTTTCTCCTCGTAGACGCCGTTGCGGATCAGCACCCGGATCTCCTGCCGTGCGAAGTCGGGCAGGGCGTCGAGCAGCTCCCGCACGGTGAAGAAGTCGCCGGAGCCGTCCCGGGCCACCACGAAGTCGTAACGCACCAGGTGCGCGGCCAACTGCGGAATCGACTCGGCGATCCGGTCCGCCACCATGCCGGCCACGGCCCGGGCGCCGCGCACGTTGAGATGCGTATCGTCCCTGCGGCCGTCGGGATGGAGCGGGCAAACGCCGGGTTCCACCCACATGTAGTAGTCCCGCGAGGCCTCCTCGCCGAGCGAGCTCACCCAGCTCCGCGTCGCGGCCTCCATGTCGAAGAAAATCACCCGCTCCTCGTCCGCCACGCGGCGGGCTTCGACGAGGTATCCGCCGTGCGTATCCGTCAGGCAGCCGTTCGTCCACGCGCGCCGCACGATGGAGTTCAGCAGCACGGGAACGGCTCCCCGGCTGCGCGCTTCGCGCACGTACGCCCGCAGATTCTCGGCATAACGCGCGGGCGACGAGTAGCGCGTCGAATCGTTGATCTTGGCGTCGTTATGGCCGAATTCGATGAAGACGTAATCGCCGCTCCTCAACGACTCCAGCACCTTGTCCCAACGTCCTTCGGCGCGGAACGATTTCGTGGAGCGGCCGTTGACGGCATGGTTCTCCACCGCGACTCCGGCGTCGAAAAACGGTTGGAGCATCTGTCCCCAGCCGCGCTCGGGATTTCCTTTGCCGAGGTCCTTGGTCGCGCAGGTCGAATCTCCGATCAGAAACAGGGTGATCGGGCGCTCGGCGGCTTCGGCAACGAGCGTCGCGACGAGCATCGCCGCACACCAGAATAGCTTTTTCATGGCTTCCTCCGTGTTTGGACACGAAGGATGAGAGACTTCCGGAGTCTCTCATCCTTACGTATCGCCGTTTCGGATTACTCGATCTTGGCGTACCGGCCGACAGCGTTCTGCGCCGCGGTGATATCCTTGACCAGGTAGTGGAGATAAATCTCGATGTTGGTGTAGAGTCCCTGCGGGTCGAGCGTCTTGAGCAAGGCATCGGCCGCATCGTTGCGATCCAGGCCCAGCAGGTCCTCGTAGTAGTCGGGAATACCGTCGCCGTCCGTATCGGTCGCGGCACGGGCCGTCTCCTCGTCGGTGGCCGTCAGCACGGGATAACCCTCCTTGTCGTTCTGCGAGTCGATGATGCCGTACCAGCTGCGCAGATAACCCGCCGCATTGGTGGTCGTAGTCCCCTCGCCCGAGGTACCGGTGCCGTTCTTGACATCGGCCAGCACCCGCTTGTCGGCGGCGTCCTGACGCAGGCAGGCGCCGCAGTACCGGATCATCTTGTCGAACGCATCGTCGGCCGAATGGGTCGTAACGCTGCATGTCGTACCGTTGTAGGCGACCTTGTAGGGCGACGACGCCCAGACGGGATCGAAGGGGCAGCTGCCGCCCGCACCCGACGTCGTGCCGGCCACGAATCCCTTCTTGTTGTCGGCCGTTACGGCGGCTCCCGTCGCTGCGTTCTTCACCGAGGTGTCGAGTACGTTGCTGTTGTCGCAATAGATCTTCGGGTTGCCCGTGACGCATTTTTCGGGCGTATCCTTCACCCCGTTATTGTCGTAATACGTATCGCAGGAGACGAAATACTGGCGGGTTTTGCCGGGCTGAACCGTTCCGGCGGAGTTGGGACCGGCTCCGTTGACCGATGCGGGGCCCCATTTGTAACGGTTGCCCACGTAGTTCATCGTGATATCGACGCCTCCGTAGCCGGGATAGTTGCAGAAGTTGTAGACGATGTTGTTGCGGAAGTCCAGCAGACGATCGCCGCGGTTGATGCCCTTGGCCTTGGCGGTCGCTCCGGGCGTCGGGCCGTCGCCGTACTGCTCGGGGCTGTCCAGACGCGGGTTGCGCGAATCGTGGTGCGCCAGGATGTTGTGGTGGAACGATGCCGGAGCGCCGCCCCAGATGCCGCCGTAACCGTGCGAGCCCTTGCCGTGGTTGCCGTTGCGCAGCGACTCGTAGGCCAGGCACCACTGCATGGTCATGTTGCGGTTGACGTAGAACGAGACGCATTCGTCCGTCGACCACGACATCGAGCAGTGGTCGATGATGATATTCTGCATGTAACGGCCGCCGAGCGCATCCGTGCCGTCGCTGCCGTTCTCGTCGCCCGGACGGAATCGCAGGTAGCGGATAATCACGTTGTCGGCATTGACCTCCACGCCGTAGCCCTTGATGCAGATACCGTCTCCGGGGGCTGTCTGTCCGGCGATCGTCACGTCGCCGTTGGCGATCTTGAGCGTCGATTTGAGCTCGATGTTGCCGGCTACGTCGAAGACGATCGTACGGGCGCCCGACTGGCCGACGGCGGCGCGCAGGGAACCCGGACCGCTGTCGTTGAGCGTGGTGACGTGGATGGCCTTGCCGCCGCGGCCTCCGGTGGTGAACATACCGGCGCCTTCGGCTCCGGGGAAGGCACGGATCACGCCGTCCTGCTCGTGGGCCGGAAGTCCGAGATCGGTACCGGACATCAGACGCGTGCGGAAGCTCACCGGCTCCGAGAACTCCGAGTCTTTCAGATATGGGTCATTCGCATCGGCTACGGCCTTCACGCGGAACGAGTAGGAGGTTCCCTCCTTCAGATCGGAGAAGGTCAGTTCGGTGGCGGTCTGTTCGCCGCTCTTCAGGGCCGTACCCTCGGCCGTACCCTCGAAAAGCTCGTAGGCGTATTTCACGGCACCTGTCACGGCACTCCACGTCACCGTAGCGCCCTGGGTCGACAGGCTGCCGACGGAAACGGCGGGAGCGGCCAGCAGTTCGTGCTTGCGGGTCGTGAAATCGAGGTATTCCGACCAGGGCGAATCGTTCTTAAGCTCCGAGGCGCTCACGGCCTGGATGCGGAAACGGTAGGCCGTGCCTTCGCTCAGACCGGTCAGTGCGACGCGCGTCGCGGCGGTCTCATCGGTCGCAACGACGCTCTCGCGGGTCGACAATTCGTAACGATAGGCGCGGGCCTCGTCGATCTTCGCCCATTCGATCGCAGCCGACACGTCGGTCAGCGATGCCGCATCGAGCTGTGCGACGGGCGTGGCGAGCATGTTGCTCGACGCCGTGGCGTAGGCCGACCATTCGGAATCCGCATACCCCGAGCCGGGCAGCGCTACGGACTGCACGCGGAAGCGGTATACGGTGTTTTCCTGCATCGTAAACGAATAGCTGCCGCTGTAAACATTGCCGGTCGAGGGGGTCTCGTTACCCGCTTCGAGCAGCTCCCAACCATAATGGTGGGCATTTTCTACGGAAATCCAACGCACGGTCGCCCGTAATCCGTCGACCGTTACTACGGGTTCGGGTACGGCCAGAGCGGTCGTCTCGACCGGTCCGTCGGTACCGCTGTCGCTGCAAGCAGCCGATAGGGCAAGTGCCAGGGCTGCGGCGAATAATTTTTTCAACAGGTTCATAAAAGTCAATATCGGTTCTAAATCGGTTTGTCGTTGATTGGCCGGATTCCGACTCCGCCGACGGCATCGGGCCTCCGGTCGGGGTCGGAATCCGAAGATTCGGTCGCGGGTTTACCGGATGGTCACGGCTGCGGCGGCAGCTTTCGAGAGCTGTGCGTTCCGGGCGTCGATCTGCTTCGACTCGATCACCACATCGGCGTTGCGGCTACCCGTCACCGTCAGGGCGGTCTCCATCTCCGCGGGGCATACGAAGTTCTCCGCGACGATATTTTTCGCGTTGTTGATCATCAGCGCAGGGCCTTTTCGGGGCACCACGGTGACGTTGCGCAGCGTCACGCCCGTCGATTCGTTGATCTGGGCCCCGGTCTCGGCGTATACGGCCGTATTCTCCACCGATACGTTCTCCACGTTCATCTCGGGCAGGCCGTTGAAAAGCATCGCACGACGCGCTCCGCGGCACCATACGTCGCGAATGGCGATGTTGCGGAACTGCGGCGTCGTCTCGTCCACCGGCTTGGGCATCATGTCGGTAGGTTCGCCCTGGTCGCCGTCGGCGAAGACCTCCGAGGAGGATTTGCCGCCGTAGAACAGGTCGAACAGCAGGGCCTCCTGCGCGATGTCGGCCATCGCGATACGGTCGATGTAGATATTCTCCACGACGCCTCCGCGGCCGCGCGTCGATTTGAAACGCAGACCCACGTCGGTACCCGTGAAACGGCAGTTCGAAACCTTGACGTTCTTCACGCCGCCCGACATTTCGCTGCCGACGACGAAACCTCCGTGGCCGTGGAATACGGTGCAGTTGTCGATGATGATATTCTCGCAGGGAATGCCTCTGCGGCGGCCGATTTCGTCCTTGCCGCTCTTCACGCAGATGCCGTCGTCACCCACGTCGAGCGTCGAGTTGACCATGACGATGTTGCGGCACGACTCGAAGTCGATGCCGTCGCCGTTCTGCGCATAGGCGGGACAGCGGACCGTGATGCCGTCCACGATGATGTTCGTACACATGGCGGGGTGGATGTTCCAGCAGGGCGAATTCTGCACCGTGATGCCCTCCAGCAGGACATTTTCGCAATAGTGGAGCTGAATGAGCACGGGACGCAGGAAGTCGTGCATCTTTTCGAAGTCCTCCTTCGTCGTGGCCCAGGTCGAGACGTTCTGGTCCGAACCGGTCGTGGCGCCGAACTTGTAGCTCTCCGACGGATACCACGTGTTGCCGTCGTCCGAGAGCAGTCCGCCGCTCTGGACCTTTTTCTTCCATGCGTCGGGCGAGAGCTTGCCCTTCTTGATAGCGCGCCAGGCGTCGCCGTTGCCGTCGATGATTCCGCGGCCGGTGATCGCCACGTTCTTGGCGCGGGTGGCCGACAGCGGCGACTGGCAGCGCCACGTGTCGAGACCCTCGAAGGTCACGCGGCGAATCGGATAGTCCGCCGTATTGTTGCTGAAGACGATGATCGCGTTTTCGTCGAGGTGCAGTTCGATGTTGTCCTTCAGCTCGATCGGGCCCGTATACCACACGCCGCCCGGTACCTCCAGGCGGCCGCCGCCCTTCGCCGCGAGCGCCTCGACGGCCGAAGCGAAGGCCTCGGTATTGAGCGCGATGCCGTCGCCCACGCCGCCGAACTGGGAGATGCATACGCTCCGGTCGGGAATCTGCGGCCGCGCTACGCGCTCCATCTCGAACGGAAGGTTCGCATAGATATCCTTCGCTGCGGCGTGCTGTGCCCGGCAGCACGAGACGGACGATGCGCCCGCGACGAGCCCCGCGACAGCGAGAATAAGGAGATGTTTCTTGAGGTTCATAAGTCGTATAGGTTTTTGCTTGGTTTCAGGTATCGCAAAATTACTGCGATCTACCCGACGCCGATGGGATTTTTTAACGCAAAGCAGGGATTTTTCATCAACGAGCGACCGAGGCGCCCCGCAGCCCGGCCGGCTTCGGATACCTACGGACGAAAAGAAGTGCCGCCCCAGTGGGGACGGCACTTCGTGCGAAAATTGAAGCGGCACTCCTATTCGGAATCCTTCATGCAACGGATGGAGTGTCCTCCGGCACGATAACCTTCGTTGGACATCGTCACCGTATAGCTCATGGTGATTCTCCAGTAATAGGAGTAGAGAATATGGGCCACTCCCGTCTGGTTGTTTCTCCAGAAGGACGGAGAGTTGGACCAATAATCGCCGTAACGTCCCACATGCCACAGGCGCCCCTGGCCGTAATCGAAGGTCGAGAACTCGGTATAGTCGCGGTAACCGGCCGCCGGGTAGTAAATATCCTGACCGTCGAGGCGGATCGAACGGCCGCCGTTGACCGCATCCCATACGAAAACATTCTCGTCGTCGAAGGTGGCCGAATCGTACCATACGTCGGCTGCCGGCGTCCGGTAACCCGGCGGGCAGGGGTCGTACATCGTCTTCACGCCGGTCTCCCCCAGGTAGCCGAGCGGATTGCCCCAGACGAAATGGGCGGTCGTGCTCCAGTGCCAGTGGACACAGGTGCCGTCGGCCGTTTTGGCGCCGTAGAGGTAGGTCATCGGGTGTTGGATGGCGTAGGACATCGTGCCGATGGCTTCGGTGGCCGCTTCCGACGCGAACCGGACGCGCTCGCCCCGAATGTCGTAGGTCGGGTGCGACCAGGCATCGTCGAAGGGCGTCGGTTCGAAGCCCACCTGCAAGGTCTCGGCGCCGCCGACGAAGGGATCCTT
Organism: uncultured Alistipes sp.; assembly: GCA_947573795.1. Taxonomy (GTDB): domain Bacteria; phylum Bacteroidota; class Bacteroidia; order Bacteroidales; family Rikenellaceae; genus Alistipes. The sequence goes on from CANPHE010000003.1 coordinate 86,267, forward strand.
GCGGCCCCATTCGTAGAGCAATCCTCCGACACCCGCGTCGCCCGGACGCGAACCCCAGGCTCCGAGGTTGCGGTCGAGCATCGTGTAGCTGCGTCCGAATTCGTTGGCCGGGTAGCGCTGCTCGCTCGGGCGAGCCGTACCCCACAGGTGCCAGCTCCAGAGGATCACGCCGTCGGCATCGGTCGCCGCGACGACGGCATTTCCGTCGATATGCTTGACCACGACGCAGATGCGTCCGTCGATCAGGGCGACGTCGCCGATCATGTCGGGCGAATCCTGCCACAGCAGGCGCGCGAAGACGGGTCGGATCGAAGCGTCGGTCATGCCCTCGACCGGCAGCAGGTTGACCGTCTGCTGGTCGTCCGCGCATTTGTAGACGCCGTTGCCCATGACCCGGGCGTCGAAGCTGTAATAGCCCGGCGTGCTGACGATGTAGCAGTTGGCCGTCTGTTCGGAGTCGAGCGGCGTGGCGTCGACCTCCAGCCGTACGGCGATCGATGCCGTCGCGCTGAGGCGGTCGTCGCGGCCGTAGGCCGTCACGACGATTTCGCCCGCCATTGCCCCCTCGGCCGCCGATGCCGGAGCCGTAACCTCCACGTTGCCGCCTTCGCAGGAGGCCTTCCAACCGTCGGGAACGGTCGTTTCGTAGCGGGTGACATAGCTGCTTTCGATGCGCAGCGAGCGTTTCTCGCCCGGTTCGAAGCCGATCGGACCTTCGTCTGCGAATTTCACCTCGGGAATCGCCGCGTTGAGGCAGACGCGCTGCGACGCCTGACGGCTTCCCGCAGCGGCATTGCTCGCGCGTACGACGACGAGACCCAGTTCGGCGCCGTCCGTCGTCGCGGGAGCCGCGACGGTCAGCCGACCGTCGGCATAGGTCGCCGTCCAGCCTTCGGGAGCCTCGGTCTCGACCGTTTCGGCCCCGATGACTGCGACGTCGAATATTTTCTGCTCGTCGTACTCGAAGAAGATCACTTCGTCGCCGCCGAACGTCACCGTCAGCGGCGCGCGGTCGTTGTCGAAGATCATCGGATCGTGGTCGGTCGATTCGGTGCAACCGCCGAGCGCGAGGACGGCCGCCGCACCGAGCAGCGTCGCCGTCAATTTACGGAATATCTTCATGATCGTTTACTCTTTCATACAACGTACGTTACAGCCGTAGGCACGGGATGCGCCGCCCGACGGCTTTTGACCGCCGATCTGAACGCCGGTGGTCAGCGCCGGTTTCTGCTCGCCGTCCACCGTGCTGAGCGGCGGGAGGTAATAGGCGTTGTTCGTGAACCCGGACGCCGTGAAGTAGGGCTGTGCCGCCTTGGTGTCATACATATCGCCGACAGCATAATAATAGTAATAACCGTCGTAGAGTTTGGCCGGGTTGGAGGATACCGAGGTGTTCTCCTCGTTCAGGACGGAACCTTTGGGTGCCGTGTCGCTGGTCCAGTATTTACCGTTGTTGTAGCTTTCGAACTTGTTGGTAGCAGCTGCCAGGTCGCCGCCCGCCGGCCACCACGCTTTCGCGCCTCCGGGCAGGGTGAACAGACGTCCCCAGGCCGTGGCGTCCCACGTCGTGCGGAAATAATCGGGGAATTTCTGCTCGTTGGCCGCCGAGCTGCCGCCGAAGCCCTCCCACATGCTCGACGACGGCATGCGGTAACCCGCCGGACAGGGGTCGTAGATGGTCTTGATACCCTGCTCGTATTCGGCCTTCGCGGGCGAAGCGTAGACGTAGCTGACCTTTTCGTCCTCCTTGTTCGTATAGGTGTAGGTGAAGAGCCCCGGGATGCTCTCCTTGCGGGTGTAGACCGTCTCGGAGTACATGCGTTCGGCCGTACCCACGGTGCGCTGCTCCCACCGGAGGCTCGTCACGTCCTTGCGCCAAGCACCTTTGGGGTTGCCCCACAGCGCGTTGTTGCGATCGGAGGCCTTCGTGCCGGCTCCGTCGTACCAGTCGGAGGCATTCTTGCCGCCGATGAAGGTTTCGGGATGCGCCGTAGCATAGGCGATCGAACCGATCGAACCGTCGCCCGTAGCCGTTACGGCGCGCAGGTCGGTATAGGGGTTGAGTTCGTTGCCCGCATCGTCGTAAAGCGTCTGGCGGCAGGGGTTGGCATCGGAGACGGATACCGACGATTTGTAAATCTGATCGGGACCGACGAACGGGTCCTTACGGCCCCACTGGTAATAGAGTCCCAGGGCGGTGAACTCGCCCGGAGCGGCCGACAGCGCGCCCAGGTTGCGGTCCATCAGTACGATACCGTTTTCGTAGGTCTGCGTCGTAGCGTCGAGGTCCTCCTCGACGAGCCAGATATGCCAGCTCCAGATCACCTCGCCCGCAGCGTCGCAGGCGGCCACGAGGGCATTGCCGGCGCGGAACGGCTCGGGAACGACGAATTTCAACTGTCCGTTTTCGATCGAGAGCGAGCGGACGAGCGCTTTTTCGGTCATCCAGATCGCCTTGGCCGAGACGGGTTCCAGGCGTTCGCGGTAATCGGCGAAGGTCACGCCCTCGACCGTAGCGCCCGCAGCGCCGTTGCCCATGACCGTGGCGTCGAGCGAATAACCGCCCGCAGCCCGTACGATGTAGCAGTTGGCCGTTCCCTTGGCACTCAGATTCTCGAAGGTGTCGGGCATGGCCAGACCGGCCGACACGGCGATCTCGGCGACGGCGCCCTGACCCGACGGAGCGAATCCGACGACGGAAATCGTGCCCGAGACCTCGGCCCAGGGGTTCTCCTCGACGGGAGCCGTCACGCTCAGACCCTCGCCTGTGAGCTGTGCGCGCCAGCCGTCGGGTTTGGATACGGAGAACTTCTCGATGCCGCTGATCTTCATGGCCAGCACGCGCTGCTCGCCGAAGGAGAAGCTCTGCTCGCCCTGGGCGACGAAAGCCAGCTCGATATCGGCCGCCAGCAGCAACCGGAGCTCCTGGCCGCTTTGAAGCGTGAAGATCACGTAGTTGTCCTTAATCTCGACTCCCGAGAAATAGGCGTCGCCGTCCTCGCCCCGGGCCTTCACGCCCGTGGAATTCCACGTCTTGCCTTCGTCGGTCGAGATTTCCCATTCGCCGCTCTCGGGATTGATGCGCACCTGGGGCGTGCGGCCTTCGCGGCCGTTGGCCTGAATGCGGCGATGATTCTTATCGTAGAGGTAGCTTTGAGTTCCGTCGGGCGAGACGAGCACCCAGTAATAAATTCCGTCCTCCTCGACGACCGAGAGGCTCGGAGGCGTGATGCCGTCGGTACCGTCGGAGATGGTGGCCGTCGTACCGTCGGTGAAGCGGATCGTGTAGGAGCCGTCCTCGTTGGTAATGACCGACGAGACGCCGACTTGCGCATACATTTTCTGCGTCAGCAGTTGCAGGGCCTCGATGTCCGACTGCGCCTGTCGCGAAGCGTTTTCCAACGCAGCGACCCGACCGTTCAGATCGTCCACCGAGTTCCACAGATCGGCATCGTCGTACTTGCACGACCACGCGAAGAGTATGCACATCAAGGCGCATCCCCATCCGTAAAGATTTCTCATAACTAACTAACTTTTTGGGTTGAATGGATATTCGTCTCTTCCGATCCCGAAGCCGGGATTCGGGAGAAACATTCTCACGGGTAAAGATACGCAAAAAAGAGGTACCATTTTCCCAATCAAGGGTTTTTTGTGCCTCTTTTTTCGACAGCGGACCCTATGAAAGCCTGCGGGGGCGATTGACGAGAGCGACGGTCGAACGAGAATGCGGAATTTTTGTGCCGCTTTGCGGCATTGATTTAATTTTTTGCTGCGAAATGCGATCCGCAGGATCGCGCGGGCCGCAGCCTCCGGCGGCGAAGGCCCGCCTAAGTCCGGGGACAGAAGACCGTTAGAAGCAATATTCGCGACTATTCCCCCTAATACCCAGCTCTTAGCCGGGCTTCGCAGGCTGCGTCCGCAAAAATAGTTCACATTTAACCTATCACCTTCATAAATCCCGGCTTTTAGCCAAGCGCTACGAACGAAAATGCGCAACGACGATGCCGCTGCGCGGTATTGATTTAATTGTTGGCGCAAAATGCGATCCGTAGGATCGCGCAGTTCGCCGCCACCCCCGGCGGCGGACTGCCGCTCGCCTGAAGGCTCCGGCAGCCTCCGCTGGCGGCGAGCCGCAAAAACTTTTCACGCTTAACTTATTACCTTCCACTTGTAGAATACGACTCGCCCTCAACTACTATTAAAGGAAATTCCGAATCGCTCCGGGCCGAACCGGGCGTCAAGGCCGATTACTTATAACTGACGATCAGCACCCGGGACGACTCCCAGAAACGGTCGGGATCGGTGATGCGCAGCGTCTCGACGGTCTTGCCGTCGGAGGCCGTTTCCAGCGTGTACGACCCTTCGGGATGCGGCGTGACCAGCACGGCGCGCTTGTGCCCCACGGCGACTTCGGTCAGCAGCCGGGCATCGCTCTGCGTGAAACTTTCGAGCCGCCCTTTGCCGTTGGCCGTCAGCGTACGGCCCAGGAATCCCTGCTTGTCGACGATCTGCGCGTCGCGCAACTCCTTCTCCTGGCCGACGATGTAATAAACCGTGTTGAGCCGGTTTTCCAACTCGACTTTCTCGCTGCTGAGGTTCTCGATCTTCGCCCCGTGCTCGGCGACCTGCTGCGTGAGGTGGGTCACCTCGGTGGTCCGTTCTTCGAGTTCGGTGCGCAGCTGCGCGATCTCGGAGCTCTTCTCGGTCAGACGGTCGTTCAGATCGCGGATCGTGCGATCGAGGCCTTCGATCCGACGGTTGGCCTCGCGCAGTGCGGCGGAGGTGCGTTGGAGCGAAGCGATCTTCGCGCGGTTCTCCTTCAGCAGGCGGTCGATCGCCGCGATATCGTCAGCGATCTCCTCGGTCGGCCGCTGCGGACCTTCGCCCCGAGCCGCGAGGGTGATGATATTCTCCCGCGAACGAATCTGCGCGAGATTCTCCGATATGGCGTTGATGTCCGCGAAGACGGCATTCATGAGCGAATCCTTGGCGGCGATCACTGCGCGGAGCGAATCGGCCTCCCGGTCGGGCTGGCGCTCGGCCTCCCGGGGACGTTCGACACAGGAGGTACCGAGCATCAAAGCCCCGCAGGCGGCGGAAAACAGAAGGACGAAAAACTTTTTCATGGTTCGTTTCAAAAAGTTCGATGCCGCAAATATAAAGATAAAACCGATACGTAGTGCGAAAAAATCGCATCGTCGCACCGATTTCTTCCGTAGTCCGAAAGCGGCGCCTTATTCGAGCAGCGGAAGCAGCTCCCGGGGATGATCGACCAGGTGCACGGCGCCCGCCTCGACGAGCTCCGCCCGCTGACGAAAACCCCACGTAACCCCTGCGGAGCGTACGCCGGCCGCGGCGGCGGTGAGCATGTCGATGCCCGAATCGCCCACGTAGAGCACCCGTTCGGGAGCCACGCCCGTCGTGTCGAGGATCTCCCGGACGACGGCCGGATCGGGCTTCAGCGGCACGCCGGGGCGCTGTCCCAGCACGGCGGCGAACTCCGTGTCGGGAAAGAAGCGCCCGATGAGCTTCTCGGTGCCGCGCTGGAATTTGTTCGACGCCACGGCCATGCGGATTCCGCGCCGGGCGATTTCGGCCACGGCCTCCGGAATGCCGTCGTAGGGACGGGTGTAGGCGTCGATATGCGCCGTATAGTATTCGACGAAATCGGCCCGCACGAGGGCGACGTTCTCGGGCGTGCGCAGCTGCTCGGGCAGAGCGCGCTCGACGAGGCGCATGATGCCGTTGCCGACGAACGAGCGATACTCCTCGTAGGAGTGTTGCGGAAGGCCCCGCAGGGCCAGCACGGCGTTGCAGGCGACGGCCAGGTCGCCGATCGTGTCGAGCAGCGTGCCGTCGAGGTCGAAAATCACGAGTTGGGTTCGCATGTCATTCGGAGTTTCTGGTCGCCCGGCGGTCGATGAGCGCTGCTACGAGGATCGACATCAGGGGCGATACGATATTGAAAATGCAGTAAGGCATGTAGACGAAGGTCGAGACCCCCAGCACCGTGGCCTGGGTCATGCCGCACGAGTTCCAGGGGATCAGGACCGAGCAGACCGTAGCCGAATCCTCGACCGAGCGGCTCAGCAGTTCGGGCCGCAGTCCCCGTTCGGCGTAGAGATCGCGAAAGAGCCGTCCCGAGAGGATGATCGAGATATACTGGTCGGCCGTGCAGAGGTTGAAGAAGATGCCGGCGCCGACGGTCGACGCCACGGCCGAGAAGGCGCGGCGCACGATGCGCAGGAAAATCGTCGTCAGCGCGCGCAGCATGCCGCTGCCGGTCATCACGCCGCCGAAACACATGGCGCAGATAATCAGCCACACGGTGCGGAGCATGCCCGCCATGCCGTGCGTCGAGACCAGTTCGTCGAGGCTCGCATCGCCCGTCGGGACGGCCGTATCGCCGAAGCAGCTGATCATGACGCCTTTGAATCCGGCGAGAAAATCGAGCTGGCGGGCGTCGGCCACGCGGGCGACGATCTCGGGCTGGGCGAGCAGCATGGCCCCGCAGGCCAGCGCCGCCGCGACGAAGAGCGTGATGATGGCCGGGAGACGCCGGGCGATCAGGATGCCCGTCACCAGGGGTACCGCGAGCAGCCAAGGAGTGATGCGGAAGGTCGCCGCGAGGGTCTCGGCGTAATGTTCGGCATGGGCGCCGTCGCCGTGGGGAAGCGTCAGCCCCGCTACGGCGAAGACGAGCATCGCTACGGCGAACGACGGGAGGGTCGTGTAGAGCATGTAGCGGATGTGGCGGAATACGGGTACCCCGACGGTCGTCGAGGCCAGTACCGTCGTATCGGAAAGCAGCGAGAGTTTATCGCCGAAATAAGCCCCCGAGATGATCGCTCCGGCGATCCACCCTTCGGGGAATCCCATCGCCCGGCCGATGCCCATGAGCGCCACGCCGATGGTGGCGATCGTCGTCCACGAACTTCCGGTCATGAGCGACACCCCGGCGCAGATGGCGCACGACGCGGCCAGGAAGAACGACGGATGGAGGATACGCAACCCGTAGCAGATCATCGTCGGAACGATGCCCGAGACCATCCAGGTGCCCGCAATGGCTCCGATCAACAGCAGAATGACGATCGCCGAGGCCGAAGCACGGATGTTGTCGATCACGGCATCTTCGAGCGCCGACCACGGACAGCGGTAGATGCCCATGGCGAGCATCGCGCAGACCGAAGCCGCCGAGAGCAGCGCGATCTGACTGCCGCCGTCGATCGCATCGCCGCCGAAGCAGCGGATCACCGCATAAAGCAGCGACGTGAGCACCGCGAGGGGTATGACCGCCACCCAGACGGAAGGCGTTCTGTATGTTTTGTTTTCCATATCCCGATAACCTGTTGACCTGCCGATCCGCAAAAATAGGAAAAATCGAAAAGTATTCGAAAAAGTACGGAAAATCTTTTCCCCGTTTCCGCTCCGGAGCCGAAAAAAACCGGAAAATCGGTGCGGAATTTTGCAATCCACGGATTTTCGGTTATCTTTATGCTTCGAAATCCAATTAACCCCTATTCTTCTATGAATATGAAAAAACTGCTGATCCTTTCCACACTGCTGCTCTGCGCCGGAGCGTCGCAGGCTGCCCGACCGTACACGCTCTCCTCGCCCGACGGGCGGCTGAGTGTCACCGTCGATGCGGGCGAACGACTCACCTACTCCGTTTCGCAGGAGGGTACCGAGCTTCTCAGTCCTTCGCAGATCGCACTGAAACTCACCGACGGCCGTACGTTCGGTGCCGACTGCCGCGTGCGCAACGCCCGTACCCGCAAGGTCGATGCGACGATCGAAGCTCCGTTCTACAAGCGCAAGACGATCGCCGACCGCTACAACGAACTCACGATCTCCTTCCGCGGCAATTACGCCGTCGTGTTCCGGGCCTACGACGAGGGTATAGCCTATCGGTTCGTCACGGAGTGCCCGGCGGATTTCACCGTCGAGAACGAGATCGCACGCTTCGAGTTCCCGGGCGACTGCAAGGCTTACGTACCGTATGTCAAGCCCACCGACCACCGATCGGGCGATCAGTACTTCAACTCGTTCGAGAATACCTATACATATGCCCCCTTGCGCGAAATGAACCCCGAGCGGCTCGCCTTCACGCCCGTAGCGGTCGAGGTCGCCGGGCGCAAGGTCTGCATCGCCGAGGCCGACGTGGAGCACTACCCGGGTATGTACGTGCACAACCCCGCGCAGGAGAACGTCCTCGTCGGTAACTTCGCACCCTATCCCGACCAGATCGAGCAGGGCGGTCACAACCGTTTGCAGGGCGTCGTGCGCACGCGCAAACCCTTCATCGCGCAGTGTGCGGGTCACACGTCGTTCCCGTGGCGTGCGGTGATCGTCGCCGAACAGGACTGCCAGCTGGCCGATAACGATATGGTCTACAAACTCGCAGCGCCCTCGCGCGTGGAGGACGTTTCGTGGATCCGTCCCGGCAAAGTGGCCTGGGAGTGGTGGAACCACTGGGGTTTGAAGGACGTGGATTTCAAAACGGGCGTCAATAACGCCACCTACAAGGCTTATATCGACTTCGCGTCGGAACACGGCATCGAATACGTGATTCTCGACGAGGGTTGGGCCGTGAACCTCCAGGCCGATCTTTTCCAGGTCGTTCCCGAGATCGATCTGAAGGAGCTGACGGCCTATGCCGCAAGCAAAAACGTCGGACTGATTCTCTGGGCCGGCTACTACGCCTTCGCCCGCGATATCGAGGGTGTCTGCAAGCACTACGCCGAAATGGGGATCAAGGGCTTCAAAGTCGATTTCATGGACCGCGACGACCAGGCGATGGTCGACTTCCACTATGCCGCAGCCGAAGCGGCCGCCCGGCACGGTCTGCTGCTCGACTTCCACGGCAGCTACAAGCCCACAGGACTTCAGCGCACCTACCCCAACGTCATTAATTTCGAGGGCGTCCACGGTCTCGAAAATATGAAGTGGGGCGATATCAAGATCGACCAAATGACCTACGACGTGACGATGCCCTACCTGCGTATGCTCGCCGGTCCGGTCGACTACACGCAAGGCGCCATGCGCAACGGTTCGAAGCATACCTATCGCCCCGTCAACCGCGAGCCGATGAGCCAGGGTACGCGAGCCCACCAGTTAGCGGCCTATGTCGTCTTCGAATCGCCGCTGTCGATGCTTTGCGATTCGCCTTCGGCATACCGTCGCGAACCCGAATGCACGGCCTTCATCGCCGAGGTTCCGACCGTATGGGACGAGACCGAGGCACTGTGCGGCCGGATGGGCGAATACATCGCCATGGCCCGCCGCAAGGGCGACACGTGGTATGTGGGTGCAATGACCAACTGGGATGCCCGGACGCTCGAACTGGACCTCTCGATGCTCGGCGAAGGCGATTTCACGGCCGAGATTTACCGCGACGGAGCCAATGCCGACAACCTGGCTTCGGACTACCGCAAGGAGCGGATCGATATCCCGGCCGACCGCCGTGTGAAGATCGAACTGGCGCCCGGAGGCGGTTATGCGATGAAGATCGACAAGAAACGGTAGCAAACAGGGTTCAACGGATCGCACTCGAAATCCTTCCGTAAACGCGCCCTAAGGCCGCGAAGCGCCGGCCGGAATAAAAATGCGTTTGAAAATATACCCCGAAGGCTCTATGAGACCTTCGGGGTATATTTTTGAACGACTCTCCGGAGTTCACCTCGCAACGCATGCGCAGCAGCGGGGCCGGCTATTGCTCGTTCCGCACGGGTACGGCCTCGGCTATGGAGTTTGAAGTTGTCGTACGTTGGTTTGTCTGAGATTCATTTTCGGCAGCCGGAGCGGTCGTTTCGAATTTTCGTCCGGAACGATTGTACCGCTTCTTGGAAATATATCTCCCGGAACAGCGACAGACGCATTCCGCATGCATCTGCTTTCGACCGAGAATAAAAAACGACAGGACCCGAAGTCCTGCCGTCGCATTGCGTCACTACGCGGAAAGAAGGGGATTCGAACCCCTGAAACCCTTTAGGGGTTTACTCGCTTTCCAGGCGGGCCAGTTCAACCACTCCTGCATCTTTCCGAATTTCGCCTCAAAAGTAAGCAATTTTTCTCGATTCTGCAAATCAAGATACGCTCTTTTTAACAACCGAGCTTCGACCAGCACCCGCAATCTCGTTTTTCCGCTTCCGAAAAACCTCGGGGCGAACCGAGACCGAAAGCCGTCCCGAACGATGTAAAGCCCCGCGAAACCGACCCGACCGGGTGTCGCGAACATCGACCTGCGACCCTCCATCGCCGGCATCCGGTTCCCCTCCGAGCTCCGGATACCCTGGCGGCATAAAAAAACGACAGAACCTAAGTTCTGTCGTCGCAATATTCCTCTGAGCGGAAAGAGAGGGATTCGAAGTGCGAAGCACTCGCGGGGCGGCCGCTGAAAATAAAAATAAATTCGCCCCGCAACCCCTTATAAACAATCCCTTTCTTGAGAGAAGGGGAATTGCGCCGAGCAGAGCGAGGTTTGGGGCAACCGTTTGTCGAGGGAAACAAATATTTAACTCGACAAACGGCTGTCACAAAAAAACGACAGAACCTAAGTTCTGTCGTCGCAATACTCCTCCGAGCGGAAAGAGAGGGATTCGAACCCCCGGTACAGTTGCCCGTACACCGCATTTCGAGTGCGGCCCGATCGACCACTCCGGCATCTTTCCTTCGGTCTTTTTCGGTTTTCCCTAAAACTCTCGTTTCGGGACTGCAAATATAGATATTATTTTTTGTTTTCCCACGATTTCAAGCAAAAAAATCGTTTTTTATGCGATTTTTTTCGCTCATTCGGACCTCACCGTATCCCGCAAAGCATCTGCGTGCGATCGATAAAATACTGACATACCGTCGAATATCCCTTTCGCACCGTTATTTCGGCTGCGTCTCCGCCACGAAATCGAGAATCGCCGCAGCCGTCGTTTCGGGTTCCTCGAGGAATCCCATATGGCCGCTCTCGGCGAGCCATACGACACGGGCCTGCGGATGCGCGGCGACCATCGCCTCGGCCGTCTCGACCGGAATATATCCGTCTTTGCGCCCGAGAATGAAGAGCTGCGGAACGCTGCTCGCGCGCAGCAGGTCGTTGCGGTCCTTGCGGACGATCATACCGTTCAGAAGCGCGACGATGCCGTCGTCCTCGGTGACGAAAACCTGCTCGGTGAGGTCGTCGATCGCCTCCCGCATCCGGCGTCGGTTTTCGGGGGCGAAACCCGCTTCGGGAGCCACGCGCGCCAGCAGATCCTTCTTTCCCGCCTGCACGAGGGCGATCTCGCGGCGACGGTTGGCGGCTTTCTCCTCCGTATCGGCATTGGGCGTCGAACTGAGCAGCACCACCCCGTCGAGCATCTCGGGATGCCGCTCGCAGAAGGCCAGCGCGACATAGCCGCCCATCGAGTGGCCGACGAGCGTGCAACGTGCGATGCCCAGAGCACGAAGCGCTTCGGCCACCGCATCGGCGAGGAATTCCATCGTATGGGTCTCGCCCGTGACGACCGAAATCCCGTGTCCCGGCAGATCGAGCGTCACGACTCGGACTTCCTTATATAAGAGAGGTACGAACTCCTCCCAGACCAGCATCGATTCCAGATAGCCGTGCAACAGCACGACGCACCGTTCGCCTTGCTGCGAATCGCAGATATGCAGGGCCGTGGACCCCGCCATAATGAATTTTTCCGTCATAATTTCAGTGCCGTTTCAGGAACCGTACCGCATTATCGCTCCTCTTCCTCGAAATAGTCGAAAGCCGATTCGCGCCGGGGATAGGGGTCGAAATCCTCGTCCTCTTCGTCGTAACGGTCGTAAAGCGTGCGACGCTCCTTGCCGCTCTTACGCATGGGTTCCAGGCGCCTGGCTTTGCGAAGCTCGTCCGCTTCGCGTTCGCGGGTATCCCGGGATGTTTTCATGGCAATGGGAATAAATGGTGATAATCAGAAATTTTCGGATTCGAACGCTCCGGTGAAAACCCGACGTGCCGGGCCTGTCAAGCGAATATCCGTGTAGTTTCGGGTTCCGGGTTCGTGCGAGAACCGCACCTGCAACAGACCTCCCGGCACCGCAACCTCATAGGCCGAGGTATCGTGCCGGTGGCAATAGTTCGCAGCGATCGCCGCCGCGACGGCACCCGTGCCGCATGCCAGCGTCTCGTTCTCTACGCCCCGCTCGTACGTGCGCATGCGAAGCCGCCCAGGCCCCTCGATCTCGACGAAATCGACGTTCGTACCCCGCGGGAAACGCCGCGTATCGTAACGCAGCATCCGTCCGCGCCCCAAGAGGTCCACCCGTTCGACGCACGGCACGAACTCGACGTAGTGGGGAACGCCCGTGTCGAGCGATACGCCCTCGTCCAGCTCCTCGATCGCTTCTACGGCGGTCATTTCCAGCTCGATCACGCCCTTCGCAGCGTCGGCGTGACATAGACGCGCCGTATGGGGACCGTCGACCGCCACGAAGCGTATGCGATCCTTCGCGATGCCCAGATGATGGGCGAAGAGGGCGAAGCAACGGGCTCCGTTGCCGCACATCTCGCCTTCGGAACCGTCGGCGTTGAAGTAACGCATCGCGCAGTCGCAGCCCTCCGCCGGGCCGAGCGTCATCAGCCCGTCGGCGCCGATGCCGAAGTGACGGTCGCACAGACGGGCGATCGTTCCGCCATCGGGCACGAAGATTCCGTTTCGGTTGTCGATCAGGATGAAATCGTTTCCTGCACCTTCGTATTTCGCAAATGCGGTCGGCATGGTCGAATGGGGTGTCGTTATGTCCTGACAAAAATAGTAAAACTTCTAAAAGTTTTCGTATTTTTGTCGAAAATATGCGGCAGAACCCTGCGGGCGATCGCCGTATCGGTATCGTATAACAGTTCATAAACGGAAAATCCATGAAAAACGTGCTTCTGAAGCATCGTTCGATTCGTAAATACCGCTCTACGCCCATCCCCGAGGAGGTGCTGCACGAGTGTCTGGAAGCAGCCGCGAGAGCTTCGACCTGCGGCAACATGCAACTCTATTCGCTCGTCGTGACCCGCGACGAGGAGCTGCGCCGTCAGCTCGCGCCCTGCCACTTCAACCAACCGATGGTCAGCGAAGCCCCCTGCGTGGTGACCGTCTGCGCCGACGTCCACCGCTTCACGATGTGGTGCGAGCAGCGCGAGGCCGACCCGGCCTACGATAACTTCGCCTGGTTCCTCAATGCGGCGACCGACGCCCTGCTGGCGGCGCAAAACCTTTGCATCGCCGCCGAGGCCCACGGACTGGGTATCTGCTACCTCGGCACGACGATCTACACGGCCGGCGACATCGCCCGCATCCTGGAGCTGCCCAAGGGGGTGATTCCGCTGACGACGATCGTCCTGGGTTATCCCGCCGAAACGCCCGAACTCACCGACCGCCTGCCGCTCGAAGCGGTCGTCCACTACGAGAAATACCGGGATTACACCGCTGCCGAGATCGACGAACTGTGGGCCGAGCGCGAAGAGTCGCCCCTCACCAAACGGCTCCTGGAGGAGAACGGACTCCCGAATCTCGCGCGGATATTCACCGAGCGCCGCTACGTACGCAAAGACAACCTGGCGATCTCGGCATCGTATTTGGCATTGCTCCGCGAGAAAGGTTTCTTCAACAACTGATACCGTCGTGTCGGGACGCTGCCGCATACTCCTCGTCGCAGCGCTGGGCTTGCTGAGCTCGGCGTGCAGCGTCACGCGGCATATTCCCGAGGGGCAGTATCTCTTGCAGAAGGTGAAGATCGAGGCCGACAAGACGGTGCCCCGCAAGGAGCGCATCACAGCCGAGGAGTTGGAAAAATACATCCGGCAGACCCCCAACAAACGGCTGCTGGGCACCAATTTCTACGTCTGGCTCTACGAAATGGCCGACCCGGCCAAGGAGAATGCGTGGAACAACTGGAAACGGCGCATCGGCGAGGCTCCCGTACTGCTCGACATGGAGCTGACCGAGCGGAGTCGGGAAAACCTGAAGGTCTACATGGACACGCGGGGTTTCTACGCGTCGGAGGCGACGTTCCGGGTCGACACCACCTCGCGCCGCAAGCGCGCCAAAGTTACCTACCGCACGCACCAGGGCGAACCTTATCGGATCGATTCGATCTCCTACGAATTCCGCGACGAATTCCTCGAACAGATCGTGCTGCCCGATACGGTCCATACGCTGCTGCACCGCGGCGAGATTTTCGACATCACGGTGCTCGACGCCGAACGCGCCCGGATCACCGCCTACCTCAAGGAGCGCGGCTACTACGATTTCACGGTCAACAACATCGAGTATGCGGCCGACACGCTGGGCGGCGACCACCGGGTCGACGTGCGCGTGATCGTCAAACAGTTCCTCACGGGTTACGACGAGCGCGGACGGGCCGTCATGGACAACAACATGGTCTACCGCATCGACCGCATCAACGTCTTTCCGAACTACGACCCCACCGTCGCGCGGACCGACTCGACGTTCGTTTCGCGACTCGACACGATGTACTACCAGGGGTTGAACATCATCTACGAGGGGCGTCCCAACGTGCGACCGTCCATCCTGCGGCAGGCGATTCCGCTCTATCCCAACTACCTCTACAACTCGGCGCAGGTCAACCGCACCTATTCCGACCTGATGGCGATGGGATATTTCAAGAGTTCGCGCCTGACTTTCGTGGAGAGTCCCCGGGCGGTCGATGTCACCGACTACGTATCCTATATCGGAGAATCGGCCGACTCGACCCGGACGCTCTATACGAAAGAGGGATACCTCGATTGCAACATCCTCTGCACCCCGACGCTCAAACAGGGTTTCAAGGCCGAGCTGGAAGGTTCCACGACGTCGAGTTTCTACGGGTTGAAAGCCACCGTCGGTTATCAGAACCGCAATATTTTCCGAGGAGCCGAGGCGCTCGACATCTCCTTCGCGGTGGGTTACGAATTCATGAAGGCGCCCGACGCCAAGCGCAAGCGCGCCACGGAGTTCGGCGTGACGGCGGGGCTGACCTTCCCGCGGTTCTGGCTTCCCTGGCGCAAGTCGCGCTATCGGTCGGTCAACCAACCCAAGACCAAGGTCGAGCTCGCGATCAACTTCCAGGACCGGCCGTTCTACAACCGGACCCTCTCCAGCGCCGGGCTTACCTACATGTGGACCAACAGCCGCTATTCCTCCTTCTCGCTGCGGCCGATCGATATCAACGTGATCGACGTATCGCGTCTCGACGAATCGTTCATCAGCATCGACGACGGCAACGACGACGGGAGTACCGCCATGGTGCAAAACCGCTATTTGCAGGAGAGTTTCAAGACGCAGTTCGTCGGCGGCCTCTCCTTCGGCTATACCTATAATAACCAGCGTAAGAATCTGGGGGGCAATGCGACCAACATCCGTTTCAACCTCGAAACGGCGGGCAATTTGATCGACGGTGTGGAACATCTTTTCTGGGGCGATCCGAAAAAAGGCGATCCACGCAAGATTTTCGGCATCCCCTATTCGCAATATTTCCGTACGGACCTCAGTGTCAGCCGCAAGATCATGCTGGGCGAGGTCACGGCACTCGTCGGGCGCCTCTACGGCGGCGTGGCGATGGCCTACGGCAATTCGTCGGCCGTGCCGTTCGACCGCCAGTTCTATTGCGGCGGCAGCAACGGCATGCGCGGCTGGACGCCCCGCACGCTGGGGCAGGGTACGGTCGCCGATCCCCACGACGCTTTCCCGATTCAGACGGGCGATGTCAAACTGGAGGCCAACCTCGAACTGCGCTTCCCGATATGGGGCATCGTGCATGGCGCGACCTTCTTCGACCTGGGAAATATCTGGTATATCCGCGAAAGCGACAACTACTCGGACAATGCGGTTTTCTACTTCGACCGGTTTTATAAACAGTTAGGATTCAATACCGGTCTGGGCCTGCGCTTCGATATCAAGTTTTTCGTACTGCGTCTCGACTGGGGTATTCAGCTGCACAATCCCAACAACCCGGTGGGCGAACGGTGGATCCACAACTTCCGGTGGAAGAACACGGCGCTCAACTTCGGCGTAGGATATCCTTTCTAACGGGATAAAGGGGTTTCTGTGATCCGGGGGGGGGAAATACGATTTTCGGGATCGTCCGGGCCGTGGCCCACAAAACAATTCGTCTACAAACTCAACGCCTTGGGTATTGCATCTTCTACGAATAAATGCGGTCTGCAAGACCGCGCGAGCCGTAGGCTCCCCTGACGAAGGCTCGCTATACTCGCCCCGCAGGCTACGACTCGCCCCATTAGCTGCTAAAGATGATTATCCACCCGATAAATGCAATGATCGCGTAGGTCGCAACTCACAAATCAATATTCGCGACAAATTCAATGCCACAGGCGTTGCATCTTCGGCGGCTCGCACCTTTGGTGCGACCGGCCCAGCCGCCGAAGATGATTTTTTCTGCAAATTGCGGCTCCGAGGAGCCAAGCAGGCCGCGCCCCACCAAACACCGCCGAGTACCCCTTCAACCATATTCCGAAAAACCGTCGCCGTGCTCTATTTAGGCGTAAAAAACCTTCGACACAAAAAATCGCACAGAAATTGTTGCGGTTTCGATTTTTTGTACTACTTTTGGGACAAGCGATCCGTCATAAGAGACGTGAATCGCGTTGCCGTTGCGTAAATGTGGCAATTTATTGGTCTGCGGCAATAAGAGGAAAGTCCCCGTCGGGTCGTTAACCACGTCCCCGATTGGTGAGTACATTCGAACTCTACGCCATGACGGGCGTGGGCCTCTTGTGTTATGAAGTCAGACGGGTTGCCACGACCTACGCAACATTAGTAACGCAAGTGCGCTTTTTAGCGCGGGCTTATCCTCTAAGTCAGGTTCACGTTTCGTCTTTTATTTTTATCGGCGGGTCGCATAACTTGAAAAACGAAAAGTTATGTTACTTTTGCAGTCGAATGCGG